>CAJQMX010000352.1 GCA_905479515.1 uncultured Parasphingopyxis sp. | reverse complement strand
GCGCGGCGAACGGTTGGCTCTTCCCCCGCGGGGCGCGGTACAGCCAGTGCGTCGCCATGATCGAGCCGCCAGCGCCAGTTGCCATCTGCCTGTTGCTGCCAAACAGTCGTAAAATAGCCAGACGCACGTGGACGCACCCATGGGCCGGAATTCACTGCCGTCGTGCCATCGCAGGAAATATAGGATTCCGCTGGCCACCACATCACGGCGATAACCGGATCTTCACGCCCTTCCAGAAATTCATGCGCGTTGATCTCACGCGGTACAAACATCACAGCGCTATCCGCCGCAAAGGTGCGAAAGGCGGTCCATTGTCCTTCCGTCTGCGCGGCTTCGGCAAAGGCCCGTTCCGCATCAATGGCACCATCGACCGGAGAGGCCAGAAGCAGCAAAGCAGCGAGCGCGTTCACAGCCCTTCCGGCGGAGAAAACCCAGCCCGGGCGTGGGCGGCAACCAGTGTGTTACGCAGCAGGACAGCAATTGTCATCGGCCCAACGCCGCCCGGCACAGGCGTGATCGCTTTGACATGATCGGCCTCGGCAAAGGCGACGTCGCCAACCAGTCGGCCCTTCTTGCCCTCTTCCGTGGGTGCGAGGCGGTTGATCCCGACATCGATCACGACTGCGCCGGGCTTCAGCCAGTCGCCCTTTACCATCTCGGCACGACCGATTGCGGCGACGACGATATCGGCGCGTCTGACAACTTCGGGCAGATTCTGTGTCCGGCTGTGTGCCAGCGTCACCGTGCAATTCTCTCCCAGCAGCAGCTGCGCCATCGGTTTCCCGACAATGTTGGAGCGGCCGACAACGACAGCGTTGAGGCCGGACAGATCGCCAAGCGTATCTTTGAGAAGCATCAGGCAGCCCAGCGGCGTACACGGCACCAGCGCGTCTTCACCCACGGCCAATTTGCCCGCATTGATGACATGAAAACCGTCGACATCCTTGGCCGGATCAATCGTCGCGATCACCGCCTTGTCATCAATATGATCGGGAAGCGGCAGCTGGACGAGAATGCCATCCACGGCATCATCGGCGTTGAGCGCTTCAACCACCGCAATGAGTTCATCCTGGTCGACTGTATCGGGCAATTTATGCTCGAAACTCTCCATGCCGGCGGCGATCGTCGCCTTGCCCTTGGAGCCGACATAGACCTGGCTGGCTGGATCATCACCAACCAGCACCACCGCGAGGCCAGGTTTGCGCCCGGCAGCGCTGACGAAAGCCGGGACATACTGGGCCACGCGCTCTCGCAATCCAGCTGCAAAGGCTTTGCCGTCGATGATTTCAGCGGTCATGCGCGGTCCTTGCCGTTAAAGAGTCACGGATTGCAGTTGCAGGCTCATCAGGAACCGGGCCAGCAGATGCAGCACAAGTATCACGACGATGGGCGAGAAATCGATGCCGCCAAAATCGGGCATTATAGCGCGCACCGGCCGATACAGCGGCGCGGTGATCCGCTCGAGTAGGTAAAGAAACTGGCGAACACCGTTATTATAGGTGTTGATGACGTTGAACGCGACGAGCCAGCTGAAAATTGCCTGGATGATGATGATCCAGATCAGAATGTTGATCAGCAGGATTATGACGCCAAGCAAGGCGGGAACCATGAGCAATACTCCTCGGGGTCTGTCTCCCGCATCTAGCGACTGGGAAGCGCAGGTTCAATGCGGCCATCCACCATTGCCGGCAATCTTTCGACGAGCGGCGTGCGCTAGCCTGCCCTGATCATCGTGCCAGCACCCTGACGCGTGAAGATTTCGAGCAACATCGCGTGCGGAATACGTCCGTCCAGCACAACCGCGGCTTCGACGCCGCCCTTCACCGCCGACACACAGGTTTCGAGCTTGGGAATCATGCCCCCCGAAACCGTGCCGTCCGATTGCAGCTCTGCAATCTTGGAGGGAGACAGGTCGGTGAGCAATGCGCCCTGCTTATCCAGCACGCCGGGCACATCGGTGAGGAGGTAAAGCCGCGCGGCGTCCATCGCGCTCGCCACCGCACCCGCCATCGTATCAGCGTTGATATTATAGGTCTGGCCCTCGGCATCGACACCGACCGGCGCGATCACGGGGATCATGCCGGCATCGGAAATCGTATCAAGCACCGACCGATCGACCATCGCCGGTTCGCCGACAAAGCCAAGGTCTACAACGCGTTCAATGAGACTTTCTGGATCGCGTACGGTGCGCTGCACTTTTTCTGCGCGAACGAAACCGCCATCCTTGCCTGAGATACCGATCGCCCGGCCCCCGGCCTGACCGATCCAGCTCACCAGTTCCTTGTTGATCGCGCCCGACAGGACCATCTCGGCAATCTGCGCGGTTTCGGCATCGGTAACGCGAAGCCCGTCGACAAATTCACTCTCGACACCCAGTTTTTTGAGCATAGCGCCGATTTGCGGCCCGCCGCCATGAACGACGACCGGATTGATACCGACCGCTTTCAGCAACACCACATCCTCGGCAAATTCACGTGCCGCCTTGGCGTCGCCCATTGCATGGCCACCATATTTGACGACGAAAGTCGCCCCGGCAAAGCGCTGCAGATAGGGAAGCGCCTCGACAAGCGTTTCGGCTTTGGCGAGCTGCGCAGGGTCGGGCGCGTGGCCAGATGGTGTATCGTCTGTCATCCGGGATTGCCTAAAGGTGCATGGCCCGCAAAGTAAAGCGTGATCGCTAGAGCGTCATTTCGCGAAAACAGGCGCGCACTTCGCTGATATAGGATTCCGGCCGCTCCATCGCCGCGAAATGCCCACCGCGTTCGAGGCTGTTCCAATAGACGATATCCTTGAACCGCGTTTCCGCCCACCGGCGCGATGCGCGCATGATTTCATGGGGAAATAGGCTGCATCCGGTCGGGATCGTCACAGGGTTGAACCCAGGATTACCGAAGCTGTGCCAATAGAGCCTGCCGGAAGACGCCCCGGCATTGTTCAGCCAATAAAGCATCACGTTATCGAGCAGGTGATCGCGGCTGAACACATTTTCGGGATGCCCATCACAATCGGACCATTGATGAAACTTCTCAACAATCCATGCCATCTGGCCAGTCGGCGAATCGGCCAGCGCATAGCCCAGAGTTTGCGGTTTTGTGCTCTGCTGCTTGGAGTAGCCAGCGCCTTTTGATCGATACAGCGCCAGCCGGGCCAAGGCTGACTTTTCCTCTTCGGTCGGATTTTGCATGACCTCCGGCGGCGGTGCGGCAACGATCATGTTCAGATGGATACCTTTGCACCCGCCTCTATTCTGCGATCCGATGGCCGAGGTTATCATCGCGCCCCAATCGCCGCCCTGCGCAAACCATGCGTCATAGCCGAGCGCGGCCATCAGGTCGTGCCAGCTCTCCGCGATCTTCTCAACCGACCAGCCAGTCACCGTCGGCTTGCCGGAAAACCCGTAGCCAGGAAGCGAGGGGATGACGAGATCGAAGGCATCTTCCGCTTTGCCGCCATGTGCGACCGGATCGCTGAGCGGACCGATTGCATCCATGAACTCCAGCACAGATCCCGGCCAACCATGGCTGAGCAATAACGGTCGCGCGCATTCTTCCGGGGAACGGATATGGAGGAAATGAATGTCGACGCCGTCAATCTCAATCAGGTGATTGGGATAGGCGTTGAGCGCCGCCTCACAGCGCCGCCATTCATAACTGTCCCGCCAATAATCGGTAAGTTCCTGAACATAGGCAAGCGGAATGCCCTGATCCCAATCCTCGACTGTTTCCTTTTCAGGGAAACGTGCGCGCGTCAGGCGAGCCTTCAGATCATCAAGCTCTGCCTGATCGATGCTGATTTCAAAATCGCGGATCAGCCCGGTCATAGCGATGTTCTCCTTACCGCGTCGGCTTGGGCGTATCGCCCGAATAGTCGTAGAAACCCCTGCCCGTCTTGCGCCCGAGCCATCCGGCTTCAACATATTTGACGAGCAAGGGCGCGGCGCGGAATTTGGGATCGCCGGTGCCTGAATAGAGTACATTGGTGATATGCAGACAGGTATCGAGCCCGATAAAATCTGCCAGCGTCAGCGGTCCCATCGGGTGATTGAGGCCGAGTTGGCAAGCGGCGTCGATATCCTCGATCCCGGCCACACCCTCGCCCAACGCAAAGGCTGCCTCATTGAGCATCGGCATCAGTACGCGGTTGACGATAAATCCCGGCGCATCATTGGCATGGACGGTTCGCTTGCCGAGCGCGGTCGCATATTTCTCGACCAGATCAACCGTGGCATCAGTTGTCGCCAACCCGCGGATTACCTCGATCAGGCCCATCAACGGCACAGGATTGAAGAAATGCACGCCTATAAAGCGTTCGGGATCGGGGGATGCCTGGGCCAGCCGCGTAATCGATATCGACGATGTGTTCGAGGCAAGCACGGCTTTGTGGCCAAGGACTTTGCCGACCGCTTCGAAAATCTGGCGCTTGATATCTTCGCGCTCGGTCGCCGCTTCGATGATCAGGCCAGCGCTCGCCATGGGCGCAAATTCGCCAACCGGCTCGATCCGGTCCAGCGCAACATCGCGGGCCTGCGCTTCAATCTTTTCCTTTTCCACCAGCCGGTCAAGCTGTTTGGCGATGCCCTGCTTGGCCTTTTCGGCGACCTCCTGACTGACATCTGACAGTAGAACCCGGTAGCCAGCCTGCGCCGAAACCTGCGCGATGCCCGCGCCCATTTGTCCTGCCCCGATAACGCCAACTGCCTGCATGACTATCCTTCCATGATGTGATCTCGCTCACTATCGCGCCGCGCGCTGTGAGGCTAGACACAATGCCATGACGCTAGCCATCTTCACCTTTCTCGCCGCCGCAATGGCAACCCCCGATCCGGCAATCGGCCAACAACGCAATTTCAACGATTGGGCCGTTGGCTGTGACAATGGCTGGTCCTGCGAAGCGTTGTCGCTGTCCTCCGAAGATTGGAGCATCGGCGACGGCATCTCGCTCACCGTGCGCCAGGCCGGAGGCCGAGACGGGTATAACCGGGTCGGGCTCAGGGCCATGGAGGAAATTGAAGGCAATCGCATCGCGCTGCATATTGATGGCGAGCAGGTCGCGATTGCCGGGCGTTCCGAAGGAGATGAGCTGTTTCACTTCGATCCGGATATCGCGCAAAACCTTCTTTATCGCATTGCTATGGGCCATAGGGCGGAGTTGTTCGATGAAGCGGGCGCATCGCTTGGCGATATCTCGCTAAGCGGATCGCGCGCTGCCCTTCTTTATATCGAAGACATTCAGGGACGCGCGGGCACCGTCACCGCGTCCGCGATGGTCGGTGATGAGCCGGCCTCGACCATTCCTGAGCCACCCGCCATCCCGACGATTGCGGCAATGCCTGTCGCGGCGCGCGCGCCGGATAGCGCGAGCGAATTGTCAGAAGCCGAACTGGCAGCGCTGCGCCCGACGGTCGAATGCGATTATGGCGATGAGGACCCGCTCTCGAATCGCGCCTTTGTCATTTCCGATACCGCCGATCTGATCCTGATTGCCTGCAGCCGCGGCGCGTATAATTTCAGCGACATCGCCTTCGTCAGGCAAGGAGGCACGCTCACTCCCGCCCGGTTTGATCATGTTTTCAGCTGGGGGGAGAGGCAGGAAACACCTTTCCTCACCAACACCAATTGGGCGCCGGAAGAGGGCGTGCTCAGCACCTATGCCAAGGGCCGCGGTCTCGGCGATTGCGGCACTGCCGAACGCTTTGTCTGGGATGGCGCAATGTTCCGGCTGACGGAACGGCGGGAAATGAACGGCTGCCGGGGCAGCGTACACTGGATCACGGTATACCGAGCGAATGTTGAGTGGGTGAATCCCTAGGGTCTTGTCAGACCTGCTTTGTCAGATTCACCCTATCGGTTGAGCGTCGCACTGGCTCGCTCCTGATAAGGGAATTTTGATGAAAACTAAGGCGCGGTTCGTTCCGGCTGCGCTTCGGCAAGGATCAGCGCGAACTGGTCCGCCGCGTCTGTCCATTCACGCGTCACTGTCCAGCCGCCTGCACGCAGCAGGATACGCGCATCGCGCGGGCCGTATTTGTGGCTGTTCTCGGTGTGAATGGTTTCGCCCCTGGCCATTTCAAAGCTCTGCCCGGCAACGGAAAAGTGAACATCGCGCACAGCCTCGATATGCATCTCGATCCGGGCCAACATATCGTTCCAGATCGCCCGATGACGAAAGGCGTCAATCGGGATATCGCCCGCCAGCTCGCGATTGATCCGTTCCAGCAGATTCAGGTTGAAGGCTGCCGTAACGCCGGCCGCATCATCATAGGCGGGCACGAGTATATCCTCGCCCTTTACCCGGTCCATGCCGATGAGCAGCATCGCGCCCGTACCCAGCGTATCTTTCATTGCGCGGAGAAAATCGACGGCGGAGGGTGGGATGAAGTTGCCGATTGTCGAGCCCGGAAAGAAGCCGAGCTTGGGCATATCGGCAATGGCATCGGGAAGAGGGACCTTGTGCGTGAAATCGGCTTCGACCGGATAAACGGGCAGCGCGGGGAAGTCTGCGCTCAGCGCTTCGGCTGATTCGCGCAGGAATTCGCCCGATATATCAATCGGGACATAGGCTGCTGGATCAATCGCCTCGAGCAGCAACGGCGTCTTGGCCGACGAACCTGATCCGAATTCGACCACCGCTCGGCCCGCACCAACCGCCCCGGCGATCTCGCCAGACTTCTTGCCCAGAATGGAGCGCTCAACCCGGGTTGGATAATATTCGGGAAGATCAGTGATCTGTTCGAACAGTTCCGAGCCGCGCAGATCGTAAAACCAGCGCGCCGGGATAGCTCGGGGGCGGGACTGAAAGCCCGCAAGCACATCATCATGGAAAGCGGGATCTACGTCCGCTGCGATTTCATTTTTAGTCATAAGGTCCGGTTCGACTGGGCCGTCGGCCATGTTACAGATCCCGCGCCAGGCGCAATCCGGCATATTGCCAGCGCATATGCGGGTAGAAGAAATTGCGATAGCTTGCCCGGCTATGGCCGCGCGGCGTGGCGCAGCTCGCGCCTTTCAGCACATATTGGCCGACCATGAATTTGCCATTATACTCGCCAACGGCACCCTCTGCCGCGCGAAAACCCGGGTGCGGCATATAGGCGCTGCCCGTCCATTCCCAGACATCGCCAAACATCTGGCGTAGCCCGGCACCGGGGCCGACAGGTTTGGTCCGCACATCGCCGGCAGAATCGAGTTGGTTTCCGGCAATGCAGTCCAGCGATGCAGCCGCCACTTCCCATTCCGCCTCGGTTGGCAGACGAAAGCCAGTCCAGCTGGCGAAAGCGTCGGCTTCATAATAGCTGATATGGCTGACCGGCGCGGCAAGATCGATCGGCCGCGCACCGGCAAGTCCGAAGCGATACCATTGGCCGTCATCGCGCCTGCGCCAATAATGGGGGGCTGCGATCTTGTTATCCTGCACCCAGGCCCAGCCTTCCGACAGCCAATGGGCATGATTTTCGTAACCACCATCCTCGATAAAGGCGATCCATTCACCATTGGTCACCAGCCGGTCGGCAATGGCATGGGGGTTGAGATAGACTTTGTGACGCGGCCCTTCGCAATCAAAGGTGAACTCTCCGCCGCTACAGCCGATTTCGGCTTCGCCGCTATGGCCCTCGATCCAGCATAGCTCCCCCGGCGATTCCCGCGTAGAGGGCGGATTGGCCTTGAACATGGCTGGCTCAAGCGGATTTTGCGCAAACAGATGCTGAATATCCATGAGCAGCAATTCCTGATGCTGCTGCTCATGATGGAGGCCAAGCTCGAGAAGCGCGCTTTGCCGCTCATCCAGATCTGGCAGGGCCGCCGTAATTGCGGCATCTACATGCGCCCGATAATCGCGAACCTCGTCCAGCGTGGGCCGGGTAATCATCCCGCGCCGGGCGCGCGTCTGGCGCTCGCCTTCCGCCTCATAATAGCTGTTGAACAGGAACGGCCAATCGGCGTCGAACAGCGCATAGCCATCAACATGATCGCGCAGGATGAAGGTTTCGAAAAACCAGCTCGTATGTGCGAGATGCCATTTGGCTGGAGACGCATCCTCCAT
>CAJQMX010000351.1 GCA_905479515.1 uncultured Parasphingopyxis sp. | reverse complement strand
ATGAAGCACAGATCGAAAAGCGCCTGGCAGAGCTCGAAGGCGCAAACGAAGATTTGCAGGAAAAAATCACTGTTGTTCAGGATGCGCGTAACGCAGACATTCAAAAACTCGCCGCCATTTATGAGGGGATGAAGCCCGCTCAGGCCGGAGAAATCATCAATGAGATGGACGCGAAGTTCGCCGCAGGCTTGATTTCGTCAATGAACAGTGAACAGGCGGCCCTTGTTGTTGCAAATATGGACGCCCAGAAAGCGTATCTCGTCAGCGTCATTCTCGCGAACCGCAACCAGACCGACCAATAAAACTTGCGGGTTTCAGTGAAGATTAACTTCTTCGTGAAACACTTATTAAGCCAAAAATTAAAATTGTTTACGGTTAAAGCGGTTCAAGCGGGCACAAATGGGACCAATCCTCGGCATCCTCATTACGATCGGCATGGTGTTCGGCAGCTATATTATGGCTGGCGGCAAGATGGAGATTATTCTCCACGCTTTGCCGCACGAATTGATGGCGATCGGCGGCGCCGCTGTCGGCGCCTTTGTAGTCAGCAACGACTTCGCCACCATCAAACATACCGGCGGCGACATCATGAAAGCGCTCACCGGTCCAAAGTGGAAGAAGAAAGATTATCAGGATCTTCTGTGTCTCATGTACGAACTGCTTCGCGTGGCGAAGGAAAGCCCTGTTCAGGCGGAAGCGCATATCGAAAACCCAGCAGAGTCTACGATCTTTCAACGCTATCCGAAGATCGCCAAGGACCATGACGCCAGCGACATCATCTGCGACACCATCCGCTCGATCCTGATGAATTTCGACAACCCGCACCAAGTTGAAGATCTGCTCGAGAAACAACTCGACGCGATGCACCACGAAAGTATGCATGGCGGTCACGCCTTGACCAATATCGCCGACGCCCTTCCCGCACTCGGGATTGTCGCGGCCGTGCTCGGCGTTATCAAAACCATGGCGTCCATCGACAAGCCGCCCGAAGTTCTCGGTCTGATGATTGGCGGCGCGCTGGTCGGTACATTTCTTGGCGTGTTCCTCGCTTACTCAATCGTCGGCCCGCTGGCGACGCGAACCCTTGCAGTGAACGAGCAGGAACAGGGATTTTACAAACTTATCAGGGAATGCATTGTCGCCCATCTCCAGATGCACACACCGCAAATGTGCGTCGAGGTCGCGCGCCGAAACATTCCAGGCCATGACCGCCCCGGTTTCTCCGATATGGATGAAGCCCTGAAGCAATTGAAGAAGGAGGCCGCATGATTTCTCGCATGCTTCTTTCTCTGCTCGTTTTGCTTGCTCCCGCTGCAGCTTCCGCTGCGGGTGAAACCCTGCCTGTACGGGCCGGGGAACATGGCGACTACTCCCGCCTTGTGATTCCCAAGGCGCCCGAAGACTGGAAAATCGCCACTTCCGACCGCAAGATCGAGATCACCTTTCCGAGCAAAGACTACTCTTTTGAACTCCGTGATATTATTGACAAACGCAAGGCGCACCGCGTTCTCAATGCGCGTATCCTCGATACGGACGAAACCCGGGCGCTGGTGCTGACCCTGACTTGCGACTGTCCAGTGCGCACCTCGAAGAGCGCTGGAAACTCGATTGTTATCGATATTTTCAACGAAGCGCCCGTAACCCTCGCTGAAGAAGAAAAGCCGACAGAACCCGTATCTGAAGCCGCCCGGAACACCGTTTCCGGAACGCCTGAATCCATGCGCGAAGCCCGCGATCGCATGATCGCTCTCCTCGCGGAAGCGCGCCACCAGGGCGTCGTCCAGCTAAAGTCTGATGATAAAAATACAGAGGAGCAACAGGCCGCTGTTGAAGCTATTCCCGCTGCGCACTCGCCTTCCTCTGCCCATGAGACACCCCCTGCGTCCAATCCTCAGGCCGCCCCGTTGCCGGAACATGCCGCAGAAGGAACCCATGGAGACGACAACCACCAAAGCCCAGCAGAGCATGGGCCCTCACTGGCTGACGGACCGCCACAACCTCTCGTCATGGCCGAACATCTCGCCGATGAGAATTGCGCCGACCCGTCGCTTTTTCATGAACCGGAAGACGGCGCCCTCGACTTTTCGGCGATAGCAAATTTACGCCGGAAATTCGATGAAAGCATCACAGAGGACGACCGGGCAGAAATTGCTGCTACACTCGCCCTCGTCTATATCCAAATCGGTTTTTTCGAAGAAGCCAGCGCCATCGCCTCTCCGCTCGCCAGCGCCGGAAATCGCGATATGGCCATGGCGGCCGGTCTTTCCGATCTCGCTGCCGGATCGCGCCCGCGCGCATCACGCATTCTTGCCCAGCACCGCGAATGCGGCCCCTTTAGCGAGCTTGCTTTCGCAGCCTCCGCATCAATTGACGACGATCGTGTCGTAACGATGCAGGAAAAGCACCTCTCTGCGCTTAAACCTGTGACGCGCGAGCTACGCGCGCCGCTCGCCGAATGGCTGGGCCTCAACGCTATTGAGCGCGATGAACTGACAATTGCAAAAGAATTCTATGAGGTAGCGAAGGCCGCCCGCGGGCGTGAGCGCAGCCCGGCCCTAGCTATTATGGAAAATACGCTCGCCGCCCATCTTGCTGACGCTGGTCAGGATGACGATAGTCACGGCGCGGACACACACTCCGAGGCGCAGAACGCGAAAGCGGGCCACAGCCCGGCGCCAGTCATCACGGAAGAGCTAAAAAAAATCGCGCAAACTCCCGGGCCTTTACAGGCGAAGGCACTTTCAATCCTTGCTGACGACTATGAAAACCGCGCTGACATTGCTTATGAAGGCTTTCTCGACGATGTCGCCGCACAAAGCGGACGGCGCAATTCATCACTTGCAGAAGCGCGTGCCTCCTTTACGGGAGCAAAAGCCCTCGTGACCGCTGGCCGTCTTCGTGAAGGTATCGCTGTACTTGAAGCGGCTGCGCAGGCCGCACCAGGCGCTGAAGGCGCGAGCCGCGCCCTCGCCCAGTCTATTATCATGAATGGCCTTATGGGCGAGGCGAAGACCCGCCTCACCGCAGTTTCTGCGTTTTTTCACCACCGTGAATTTGTGGATGTCAAAGATAATGGCGATCTCAACATCGCCGTTGCGCGTGAACTCGCCGCCTATGGCGCGAATGATCTCGTGGGCGAAGCGCTTTCCGGAATACCTGAAAAATGGCGCGCGGACGCAGACGCCGTCCGCGCCCTATCCCATCTCAATAGCGGAGACCCGCACGGCGCCCTCGCCATCGCTGATGAAGGCGCTATGAGCGCTGATCTCGGAGTCGTCGCCGCTAAATCTCATGAACGTCTCAATGACCGCGCAGGGGCCATCGCGCTGATCAAATCTTCACTTCGTCGCGGCGAAGCCGATAATGAATTCGCCAATACAGCCTGGCGCGCAGGCGATTGGTCGCTAGCGACCGCCGCGTTCAACGCCGTACCAAAAAAAGAACGCAAACCCGCCGCTGCGTCGCGAGCAGCGCTCGCAGCCCTCAATAGTGGCGCCGACACGATGCCGCTGGCGGCGCGCGAAGCTCTCGCCGAGGATCCGGAAACGCTCGCGGCTCTATCTCACATGTTTAAAACCGCGCCTGCGGTTAGCGTGCGCGCGATCGATATTCTCGCCGACTTCACGACGGGCGTAAAAAAAGAAACAGACTTTATGGAGCGCGGCCTTGAAGCCGCAAAAGGAGACGGACGATGAGCAACGCCGTTTACACCGCCCTTTCCAAACAGGCGGGCCTCATGAAGGAGATGAACTCCATCGCGAATAACATCGCGAATGCGTCCACCGCAGGCTATCGCCGTGAAGGCTATGTCTTCTCGGAATATGTTCAACGCCTGGAAACCCAGGATCGCTCCCTGTCGCAATCCAATGTCGCGG
>CAJQMX010000350.1 GCA_905479515.1 uncultured Parasphingopyxis sp. | reverse complement strand
GTGCCGGCACCGACGGCCGATCCTGATGGTCCGTTCAAGATGCTGGCGACGCTGCTCGATCGCGACAATTTTATGGGCCGTGTTCTGACCGGGCGCATTGAGAGCGGTACGCTTGAGATGAATATGCCGATCAAAGCCATCGATGCCGAGGGCAAGGTTGTCGAGAGTGGTCGCGCCACAAAAATTCTTGCTTTTGAAGGGCTTGAGAGGGTTCCCGTAGAATCGGCCAAAGCAGGCGATATTGTTGCCATAGCCGGCCTGACCGACGCAACCGTGTCCAACACGATCTGCGCGATTGATGTCGATACACCGATTGATGCGCGCAAGATCGATCCGCCAACGCTCGCCATGACCTTTGCCGTCAATGACAGTCCGTTCGCTGGCAAGGATGGCGATAAGGTGCAGAGCCGCGTCATTCGTGAGCGGCTGGAAAAAGAAGCTGAAGGCAATGTCGCGATCAAGATCAGCGAAAGCGCCGAGAAGGATGCGTTTGAGGTTGCCGGTCGCGGGGAGCTTCAGCTGGGCGTGCTAATCGAAACGATGCGCCGCGAAGGCTTTGAGCTTTCCATCTCGCGCCCCCGGGTTCTGTTCCGCGATGGTCCGGAAGGCCGCGAAGAGCCATATGAAACCGTTGTCATCGATGTAGACGATGAATTTTCCGGCACGGTTGTCGAGAAGATGGCGCTTCGCAAGGCTGAGATGACCGACATGTCGCCATCAGGCGGCGGCAAGACACGGATTACCTTCAGCGCGCCATCACGCGGGCTGATTGGCTATCATGGCGAATTCCTGTCCGACACGCGCGGCACCGGGATCATGAACCGGGTTTACGAGAAATACGGTCCCTATAAGGGCACGATCGAAGGCCGTTCGGTTGGCGTTCTGATCTCCATGGAGCAGGGCCAGGCGATCGCCTACTCGCTCAACACGCTGGAAGATCGCGGCATCATGTTCGTATCGCCCGGTGATGCTCTCTACGCTGGCATGGTGATCGGCGAGAACGCCAAGCCACGCGATCTTGAGGTTAATCCGACCAAGACCAAGCAGCTTACCAATATCCGGTCTTCGGGCAAGGATGACGCTATTCGCCTCACCCCGCCGCGCCGGATGACGCTGGAACAGGCGATTGCCTATATCCAGGATGATGAGCTGGTCGAAGTCACACCGAAAGCCATCCGCATCCGCAAACGCCATCTCGATCCGCATGAGCGCAAAAAGGCGAGCCGGAAAATAGACGCCTCTTAGGTCAGCAATCCGATAGCAAAGGCTATCCCTGCCGCGATGGGCAGGGTGGCGACCCAGGACAGGATGACGTTGCGCACGACTGATAGATCAAGCGTGCCGCTTGCCGCGCCCGTTCCGATGATTGAGCCAACCGAAACATGGGTGGTCGAGACCGGCATTCCGAACCGGCTGGCGGACAGAACGAGCGTTGCAGTGATCAGATTGGCCGAGATACCTTGCGTCGTATCGAGATGATTGATCTTGTGGCTCATCGTTTCGGCAACCCGGCGCGATAACAGCCAACCGCCCGCTGCCATCGCGGCGGTTACCGCGATTGCCGATGCCGTCCCGCTAAACAAATTGGCGGCGATGAGGAGCGCTGCAAGCTTCGGCGTATCATTGACGCCGCGGGCGAAACAGATTGTGCTTGCCGAAAACAGGTGCAGCCCGTCGACTATTCGGCTGATCGATGTGCGGGCTACTGGTTTGGGCCCATCGTCGCAGGCATCTTCTGAAGCGATGACGAGATGCGGCGCATCGCTTGCGGCATTTCTGCGCAGGACAAGACCGACATTTCCAGCGGGCAGCCGTTGTTCGTCAACAAGGCAGATACAGTCTGTCGAGGCTGACTTCGCGCGTATCCGTTTTATGATCAGATAAGCCATAAAAGCCATGAAGGCCGACAAGAAGGGGCTCGTTAGCAACGGCAGCAGGAAATTCGTCCCGAGATTACCCAAATCGAGCGCACTGGCGCTATCCGCAAGACCTGCACCAATCAACCCGCCGACCAGCGCATGGGTTGTCGAAACTGGAAAGCCGAGCCGTGTGGCCAGCATCACCGTGAATGCTGCTCCCCCACCAACGGCCAATACAAAACTTGGCGTGCTCGCCAGCGTATCTGATACCAGACCCTTGCCAGAAAATTGCTGGACGAGCGTGTCGGCGATCATGACGGAGAATATGCCACCTAGGATAGTGGCGACGGTCGCCAAAACAAGCGCATTGCGATAGCTGAGGGAGGCGGATCCCCATATCGTCGCGAAACCTTTGAAATTGTCATTGGCACCGTTGCTGAAGGCAAGGAACAATGCGGTCGAAGCGAGCAAGATGATGAGCAAAACAGGCCTTCCGTCAGGATTGACTAACGCGACTTTTCTGTAGGTCGCCAAGGGTGTTCGATTGGGAATGGCCTTTGGTTACGCGTTGTAACCACAAGAATGGGGTACGAAATTGCCAATCATTCCAAATCCATGCATGATCCTTCTCGGGTTCGCGAAGGGGGGAATTTCTTTATGGAATGGATGTTGATGCCATTGCGCCGCTATGCGGATTTCGATGGGCGATCTCGGCGGATGGAATATTGGATGTTCTATCTGTTCACACTTGGTCTTGGCATGGCGATCGCCGTGATCGGCGTGGCGCTGGCCATGGTGCTTTACACCATGAATCTCAGCGAAACCGCGATGGGCATTATACTCGTCCCGATCGCTCTCATCGTGTTTGTCGTCAGCATGGGGCTTGTCGTGCCGAGTATTGCCGTAGCCGTCCGGCGGCTTCACGATCAGGACAAATCAGGCTGGATGTTGCTGCTCGGCCTGATCCCCTTTGTTGGCGGTATTATCTTCATTGTTTTGATGTGCCTGGAAGGAACGCATGGCCCCAATCGCTTCGGCCCTGATCCAATTCAAGGCCGTGGGGCCTCAAACACCTTTGGCTAGGTTGATCATGATCGCGGGCAATGGCTGTTCAACGCTCGCAATATTGGATTGCGCGGCCTATCATCCTTGCGAATAGGCCGTAACGTTTTGGAGGGTTTGTGAGGCAAGGGTCGTACTGGTGCATGGCGGCGGGGCTGTTGGCGCTCTCCGCCTGCAATCCCAATGTCGAGCAGAATAGCGGATCGGGAACGGCGCCGATGGACCGTGGCGGGGGCAGCAGTTCGGATGAGTTGGTGCAGCCGGTTATTGTTGGGCAGTTCGGTCCGCGTTTCGATGCATGCCAGGCAACCGGCGTTGTTCGCGCCGTAAGCGGTGAGCTTCCCGTGCGCGCCGCGCCCTTTGACCGGGCCCGGCAGCTGGACACGCTTTCCAATGGAGACCGGGTGTTCGTCTGCAACCGCAGCCATGACCAGAGTTGGCTGGCGATCGTCTATGCCGAAAATGGCGAAATTACAGGAACCTGCGGCGTTTCGGTGCCGGTGACGTCGCGGCGTGAATATGATGGACCCTGCCGCAGCGGCTGGGTTTCATCCGCCTTCGTCCAGCTGCGTGCGGTGCGTTAGAGCCTAGTCCAGATCCTCGATCAGCTGGCCGATACGGTCGCTTGAATCCGGGTTGTAGCTGGCGAGAAGGACGCGGTTCGCATCGACTTCGGTTGCGGCGAGTTGCACTTCCGGTTCAGCAGGGGCTGCCTCGTCAGAATAGATGAAGCCGTATACCGGATAGTTGGTGATGCCGAGTTGGCCGGTCGGCGTGTGCCAGACCTTTACGACGCTCCAGTCATTGTTCGCGGACACATCCTCGGCCAGCACATTGCTTTCCACCATGCCCCGGCGAGACCAGTTGGCATGGTTGAGGCGGATCTGGCGATCATTGACGACTTCGCGAACCATGGCGACATGGCCAAGGCGCATCCGGCCATGCGGGCGCAGGACCATCACGGAACCCGCTTGCGGCGTGCTGCCGCGCTCATAGCGACCCGCGGCCGAAGCCCACCAGGTATGCGCATTGCCGCGAATTTCGATGTCCGAAACGCTGCGTGCATAGGTCACGCACTGCCAGCGCGCGCCGCGCGCTTCAGCGGGAGTAATGGTGGTGAAGGTGAGAACTACAACAGCAATCAGGCTCAAAACAGCCTGTATACGACCCGGAAACATGTGCGACCCCCGAAGGCGAGATTATGAAACTATATTTTGCGCTTCTAGGGAATCGCCCTGCCAGGAAAGCGCAAAGCGATAAACTGTTGGGAGTCGGGGTTAAGCTGCGGAACCGTGTTTAATCGTCGGACGTACCCACCGTTTCATCGACGGTGTTTGTGGTTACCGAATGATAACGGGGACGGGCTTCCGCATAGATTCGCCGGGCGAGGGGCTGGCCCCAATTGCCCTCTGCCATCAATGCCTCAAACAGCGGTGCGACAAATTTGCGGCGCCCCATGCTCAGCAGAAATTCTTCTGCCGACCCCCGGGCATCGTCATAGCGGTTGGCAATAGCGAGCTTAAGCCAAGCGAAGCGGATCTCGCTGTTGCGATCTTCGTTAAGATCGAAACTCGTCTCAAGCATTTCGAGTTGATCGTCGTCCAGTTCGCGTGGCAAGCCGTTCAGGAAACGCTGACGTTCCTGCGTCGTCCAGTTTGGCCAATTGACCACTGTCGCCTCGCCGCCATCGGTGAAGTTGGCGATCGCCTGATCGACTGCACGGAACCTGTTCGATTGCACATGCACGGCATTTTCGGGAAGACCGGGCTCATAAATCCAGTCTTCCAGACCGAATTCATCGGCTTCATCACCCTGGAAAAGATTGGCGCGCATATCGGCAATCAATCCGGCACTGGTTTGGGGCTGAAAGGCGTGGCGATCAAAATAGTCGCTGAGCCATGCGTCTAAGCGGGCACGGCCAACCGTTTGCTCGATAGTTCTCAGAAAAACGGCACCCTTCTCATAGGCGATATCGGTCATCCCATCATCCGGGTCTCGTCCTTCCAGGCTCAAATGCAGTGCGGTATCCGGGGATGTCAGGCCGCCCAGTTCATCGATTTCCGCCATAAGATCGGACCAGCCAAGATCGGCCAGCATCTGGGCTTGCTCAGTCCCGTAAACCGCTTCCATTATGCGGTTCTCAAAATAAACGGTGAACCCTTCGTTGAGCCAGAAGTCATCCCAGCTCGCATTGGTGACCAGATTGCCGGACCAGCTATGCGCAAGTTCATGCGCGATCAGGCTGACCAGAGATTGATCACCGGCAAGGATTGTCGGGGTAACGAAGGTCAGGCGCGGATTTTCCATCCCGCCAAAGGGGAAGGAGGGCGGCAGCACGAGCAGGTCATACCGGCCCCAGCGATAATCGCCGTACAGCTCTTCCGCGGCTGCGATCATTTCCTCGATATCGGCAAATTCCTCAACCGAAGCTGCCAGCATGGAAGGTTCGGCATAAACGCCGCTGCGTTCGCCAAGCTCCTGAAACGCCAGGTCGCCAGCAGCGATAGCGATCAGATAGGGCGCCACCGGCTCGGCCATGCGGAAACGATAGGCGCGGCGACCCGCTTCGCCGTCGATCAATTCGCCGTCAGGCGTCAGCATCTCCGCGCTCATCACGACGCGCAGGCCTTGCGGTGCGGTGATTCGTGCATCCCAGGTCTGGCGGATGCCGGGGCTGTCCTGCGTGGGAATCCATGTGCGGTTGAGAATTGCCTGCCCCTGGCTGAACAGGAAGGGGTCTTCGCCGCCAGCCGTCTGTTCCGGGGAAAGCCATTGCAGCGCTTCGGCGCCTGGCGCGGAGGCGTAAGTGATCTTCACCTGTTCAGCGCCGTTGAGTGTGATGGTGAGCGGTGCGCCATGCACATCGCCGCTATCTTCGCCCATCTCCCATTGCAGCGCTTCGCCATCGCCGTTGACGATTTCGCGTATTTCGAGATCCTTGCTGTCGAGCACGACTTCTTCGGCGTCGTCGGCCACTTCAAGGTCCAGCGTTGCCGAACCGACCATACGCTGCTCTTCAAAATCGGCGTTTAGATCCAGCGACACATGGGTCACGCGCGCTTCCAGCGGTCGGGCATAGCTGTGCGTATCCCGCCCTTCGTCACTCGCATAGATGCTCGTTCCGTCGCTTGTCATTCCGCCACTGCGGTCATTGCTTGCGCCGCTATTGCAGGCTGCCAGCAATAGTGCAGCGGCAAAAGGTGCGAGGAA
>CAJQMX010000349.1 GCA_905479515.1 uncultured Parasphingopyxis sp. | reverse complement strand
TCATCAACCGCTTCTTCGTCAGTCTTGTCATTCGCCCTTCTGCGACGGGAAGCGACAAGATCATCCAGCTCTTCAAACGCAAGGTGTCGAAGCAAGCGGAAAAAGGTCCGCTGATTGACGAGGCACTAGTCGAATTGCTCGACGACAAGGCTCGCGACTTTGAAAAACTCATGGCGCGCTGTCAGCCGCGCCGATGCGCAATATATGAACATCGCGGACTGATGTTTTCCGAAACTATGGAAGTCGCCGACATGGTGATGACCGGACGGCACGTCCGTGTTCCGGTCGTGCGCGGCCATCTGGGCGGCGCGCTTTACCGCGCGCGCACGATCTTCGGCGCGGAAACCATCGAAGTTCGCGGTGCCGACACATCTGCTTTTGGCGGCATTTTCGGAATCCGCGAATATCCCGCGCAAACCACCCCGCGCCAGTTCGAAGCTTTACTGTCAGTCGATTTCGGATTCGTGCTGACACAATCCTTCACCTTCCTCGGACGCGCGGCAGCAACCGAGAAATTCCGGCTCCGCATGACGCAAATGGAAAATTCAGGCGACCGGGCGGTCAGCCAGGCTGATGCGCTGATTGATGCAAGCGACGATCTGATGTCAAATCGCTTTGTTTTGGGCGATCACCATTTCACGCTTGCCGTTTATGGGACAAGTATGCGCGCCTTGCGCGATCATATGTCTGTGGCGCGAGCGGCGCTTGCCGATACCGGGATGGTCGCGGCACGAGAAGGCGCCGCGCTTGAAGCCGCCTATTGGTCGCAGCTTGTCGGCAATTTCGCTTGGCGCGCCCGGCCCGCGCCTATCACTTCGCTGAATTTCGCAGCTTTCTCGCCGTTTCATACGTTCCCGGCCGGACAAGCGAGCGGGAATCATTGGGGTGATGCGATAGCACTTCTCAAAACCAGCGCGCGCAGCCCCTATTTTTTCAACTTCCATAAAGGCGATCTCGGGCACACACTGATTATCGGCCCGTCTGGCGGCGGTAAAACTGTGCTGCTCAACTTCCTGATGGCACAGGCAGAAAAAACCGGCGCTCGGCAGATATTCATCGACAAAGATCGCGGCACGCAAATCTTTGTGCAGGCAAGCGGCGGAACTTATCTCGCATTGCATAATGGCATCGCCACAGGCTTCTCCCCGCTCAAGGCTCTTACAGATTGCGCCTCAGACAAGAGCTTTCTGTCGATATTCATCCGCCAATTGGTCCGCGCCGATGGCAAGCCTATCTCGGTACAGGAAGAACGGCGTATCGAAGACGGCATCAATGCAGTCATGAAACTGCCCGTCGCTGACCGCTCGCTCAGCGCACTTCGCTCGATGCTCGGCATGAAGGATGCAAGCGGCGTTGGCGCGCGGTTGGAAAAATGGACGTCGGAAGGCTCGCTAGGCTGGGTGTTCGACAATCCCGATGACAGCATGACGCTCGACGCCAGGTTCATCGGTTTCGATATGACCGACTTCCTCGACAATGCCGATATCCGCACACCCGTCATGCTGTATCTCTTCCACCGGATCGACCAGCTTCTGACCGGCGAGCGGATGATTATCTGCATTGACGAATTCTGGAAGGCATTGGGCGATGAAGCCTTCCGGCGCTTCGCCCAAGACGGCCTAAAAACTTACCGGAAGCGTAATGCACTTATGGTGTTCGCCACACAGTCACCAGCAGACGCGCTTAAAAGCGACATAAGCCATTCGATCCTCGAACAGGTCGCAACCAAGATCATGCTGCCCAATCCGTTTGGTGCTCGCCGCGATTATGTCGACGGGTTCGCGCTGTCAGAAGCCGAATTCAAACTCGTGCGCGAAGAACTCTCGCCTGAAAGCCACAAGTTTCTGGTCAAGCAGGGCCACGACAGCGTGGTGGTCGAACTTGATCTGAGCGGTCTCGATGACGCGCTGGCGGTCCTGTCGGGCCGCGCAGAAACCACAGCCCAGGTCGATGAAATCATTGGCGAGGTAGGAAGCGACCCTGCCACCTGGCTTCCCCTCTTCCATAGCCGGAGGCGTCCCAGCTGAATCCAACCAAGACGCTGAAACAAGAAGAAAGGTAAGACGATGAAGAAATTGACACAGCTACTAAGTGCAACCCTGCTTTTTGCTGCCCCCTTGCCCGCATTTGCCCAAGGTATGCCCGTCCATGACAGCGCCAGCCTGATCCAGCAGATCAACACCGTTCGGCAAACCTTGGAAATGGTGAAGCAAGGAAAAGAGCAAATTGCCGAAGCGCAAAAGCTCTATGAGGATTTGAACAAGCTCACCGATATTCCGGCATTGGCACAGCAGCTAAAAACCGATGCGCTGCGCGAGCTTGATACATCAAACGCATCGCTCGAAGGGTTCGGAAATGGCGATCTTAATGTAGTTGGCGCAGGACGCGCGAAGGCCGATGAAGTCTATCGCGGACTTCTGGACCGTCTTGGCCTTGCAGGCTCGGAGCAGTCGCGCGCGGCTTTTGATCTCAATGCGCGCAACATTGGCATCAATGCTGGCCTCGCAGAAAATGTCGGCTCCGCCGTTACTTCGCGGGCGCAAGGGCTCGACCAACTGCGCACACGTTTGGCGACCGCATCCACAGCCAAAGAAGTCGCCGATCTAACCGCAAGATTGCAGTTGGAATCTGCCGCAATGCAAAATGACCAGCTTCGTTTGCAGGCGATTGCCTTGCAGCAACAAGCACAGGAACGCGCACGCGCCGCCGAGGGTCAAGCCGCGTTGGCACAAAAGCTTGATGAAGCAAGCCGCTACTACCGGGGGCAATGACCATGCGGGCCGCACCACTGACGATCCTGTTTTTGCTCGCGGGGTGCGGCGCGTCTGAGACTTCGGACGGGACGGACAGCAATATGCCAGCCAGAAGTTGGAAATATTATGCTGCCCACCCTGCCGAGATCGAGCCAATGCAAGAAATTTGCCGCCAGTGGGCAGGTTCGAATGCCCCAGCGAGCGAACAGCCTGCCGTAATAACAACCAACTGCCGTGCAGCAGCATTCGCCAAGTCACAACTTCAGCTGACCCAATAGAAGCAAAAAAAAGGACCAAGTGCCGAAATGGATTTTAGCGATCATGTTTTTACCACGATGTTTGAGGCGCTTAATTCCGCCTTGGGCGCGATCGTCGGTAAATATGCTGCTATTATCGGCATTGTATCGCCTGCGCTGCGCATCGGCATTGTGATTTATATTTCGCTGCTGGGTTACGCGATCATGCGCGGGGCTGTGCAATATCCATTCCGTGAATATGTCTATCGCGGCTGCCAGCTCGCGTTTCTCTATTTTGCCGTAACATCGCTTTACGGAACGCAAATAGGCATGTTTGCGCTCGGCGGCCTACCGAGCCAGTTCGCCACCGCTCTTGGCGGCGCAGATGTTGGCGGTCTTGGCGGCTTTTATGACAAGCTGGCAGGCAC
>CAJQMX010000348.1 GCA_905479515.1 uncultured Parasphingopyxis sp. | reverse complement strand
TTCCCGATCTTCGTCGGAAAGGCCAGAGAGATAATCTCTTACGTCCTTTGGCCAGCGCCTCCGGTACTCATAGTTGCCGTTGCGTCGTACTGTGTGCTTGACCTTGCGCGCCATATCCAACCCCGTCTGTGTGACATCTTTGTGCGACACGGGTTGGCTGTAACTCCCAGATTTCCTAGATTTCTGCGCCGGATGGCGGATATGGTGCGCGACGCGGTCCAGAGCGAACTGGTCTCTGCTCACTCTTCCCATTGATATGGGAAAGTAGTGGGAAACGAACCCAAAATGGCCCTTCCCTATCAGTTTCCGACCTCTAGACCGCAGCCAAACCGCCAGTTTTGACGGCCGCTTCCCATATCTCAGGTTGCTGGGAAAACACACTGCCGGTCTGGGACGGAACAATCCCGCAGACCGTGTGACGTGCGAAGCAGGTTGAATCAATAGCCAAGATGTGAGATAAGAATGGTGTTCTGCGATGCAGGCATTTCCACCACGAAGACATGGTTTTTACCGTTTTCTAGGAGTGGAATTGTTATGAATTTTGCAGATAAAAAATCCCCAATTACCAACCATAAACTCGCGGTCGAATACCGGTCGATCGATGAGCTCATCCCGTATGCGAACAACCCCAGAAGGCATTCGCGCGCTCAGATCAGAAAACTCCAGCGCAGTCTGAAGAAGTTTGGCTGGATCAATCCGCTGATCATCGATTCTCACAATAACCTTCTCTGCGGCCATGGCCGGCTTGAGGCGGCTGAGCGCAATGGCGAGACCATGGTGCCGGTGATCAACATTGGCGATATGACCGAGGCTGACCGGATCGCCTACATTATCGCAGACAACAAGCTTGCCGAAGAAGGCGAGTGGTCGAAAGACCTGCTCCGTTCCGAACTCTCCGGCTTGATCGAGCTTGGATACGAGGTTGAACTCACCGGGTTCGACACGTTCGAGATCGATGGCCTTCTGTCGTTCGGTGAAGACGAAACAGCGGCGGATGATAATGTCGAACTGCCGCCTGAGAATGCCGTGCCGGTCTCTCGCAACGATGATCTGTGGACCATCGGCAATCACCGGGTGATCGTCGGCGATGCGCGCGATCCCGCTGTCCATGAGCGTTTGCTGGACGGCGAGCGTGCGCAGCTTATCGTAACAGATCCGCCCTATGGCTGCGCGATTGCGAACAATGTGTCGGGTAACGGCAAGGTGAAACACGCTGATTTCGTGATGGGTGCGGGCGAGGTTTCGTTGCCAGAGTTCGCGATGACACTGCTGCGTCCGGCGTTCAAGGCGATGGCGGCTAATAGCGAACCCGGCGTGATCGCCTTTGTCTTCATGGACTGGCGCGGCGCGCCCCACATGCTCGATGCCGCTCAAGGCGTTTTCCATGAACTGAAGAATATGATCGTATGGGTCAAAAATCCCGGAATGGGCGGGTTCTATCGCTCGGCCCATGAGCTTTGTTATGCGTTCAAGGTCAGTCCGGGACCGCATATCAGCAATATTGCGCTCGGCCGCCGCAACCGCAGCAATGTCTGGCGATACCCTTCGGCAAATGTGTTTCGCAAGGGTCGCATGGAAGATCTGGCTGATCATCCAACAATCAAACCCAAACAGATGATTGCCGATGCGATTCTCGACTGTTCGAAGCGCGGCGGCATTGTCCTGGATCCCTTTGCCGGATCGGGCACGATCTTGTCCGCATGCGAGATGACCGGGCGGCGCGGCCGGGCAATCGAACTCGACCCCATCTATGCCGATGTCATCCTTCGCCGTACAGCCGAAGCCACGGGCTGCGAGCCGCTGCTGGATGGCACGGTGCCGTTCCATGAGGTCGCCAAAGCACGCCTGGGAGACGCATCATGAGCGGGAGTGACAATGGCGGCACGGACCGTCCCTCCGGCCGGCGCAAGGATGGGCGTCCCTATACCGAAGGTAATGTCCGGGATGATGGAAGTTATGCGGTGGGGCGCAACCGTCCTCCGGCCGAACATCGTTTTGCCAAGGGAGACGGCCGCAAGCGCGGACGGCGTCCCAAGGGCGTGCGTAACGCCGATACCGAGTTTCAGAAGGAACTCGCGCGCAAGATGCCCGTCCTGGAGAACGGCAAGAAGCGCAATATGAGCAAGAGCCGGGCGGTCGATGTCAGGCTGATCGACAATGCGGTGCGCAAGGGTGACAACCGAGCGATCGAGATGGTCGATATCCGCCGCCGCAGGATCGCGGAGGCCGAGCGGGTCAACAAGCACTACCACACGCTTGGCGACCGCGAGATTCTCGAGACCTGGCTCCGCGACCACGCGGAAGAACTCAAAATCGATCCAGACCTGTTTGGGGATCCGGAGCCGGACGCCGTTGAGGAGGAAAACGAAGACGGGAGCGAGGATGATGATTGACGTCGATACCGATGACGCCATCGCCGCGCTGCTGCGCCTCGACTATGGCTTCTTTCTCCGCTTTGCGTTTCGCGAACTCGGCGGAGATAGCGACTATCAACACAACTGGCATATCGACGCGATCATTCACCAGCTCGACCGGATCCGAGGGGGCGACAATCACCGGCTGATTGTGACGATGCCGCCGCGCCATCTCAAGTCACGGACAATAACGGTCGCCTGGGTCGCGTGGATGCTTGGCCACAATCCTGCTCTTCAGTTTATCGGCGTGAGTTACGGACAAGGTCTTGCTGAAGACCATGCCAGCGACTGTCTCAAGATCATGAATAGTCGGTGGTACCGGATGGCTTTTCCCAGCACGGTTCTATCACGCCGCGCGGTAGCCGATTTCAGCACCACCGCCGGAGGCGGACGGCTCTCGACCTCAGTGGAGGGACTGAGCACCGGCTTTGGTGCCGATATCATCATCGTCGATGATCCGATCAAGGCCCAGGACGCCATGTCCGAAGCGGCCCGAAAGAAGAACGAGATCTGGTTTGAAGAAACGCTCTCGCAGCGGCTCAATAATCAGGAGAACGGTTCAATCATCCTTGTCATGCAGCGTTTACATGAAGCCGATCTGGCGGGCGTTCTCAGAAAGCAGGAGGAATGGCACGAGCTTTGTCTGCCAGCGATTGCCGAACATGACGAGATCGTTCCGCTGACCCGTGGACGCCGCTACCGGCGGCGTGAAGGATGCGCGCTTCACCCGGCGCGCCAATCACTAGCGCGCCTGATGCAACGCAAAGCCGCCAATGCTCAGGTGTTCGCCGGTCAGTTTCAGCAAAACCCGATCCCAGCCCTGGGGAACATCATCGAGGCGCCCTGGCTTCAATATTACGAACCATCGACGCTCGATCTCGCTCAGGGCCAGATCGTCATGTCGATGGACACCGCGTCGAAAGACAATCCGTTCAGTGATTACTCGGTAGCCGTCATCGCTCGAGTGCTCGGAAAATCGATCCATATAGTCGACGTATTCCGGGCTCGTCTCAAGTTCCCCGATCTCAAGGCAAAGACGATCGAGCTCTCACGCCTGCACAATGCCAAGGTGCTGCTCGTCGAGGATGCCGCATCAGGGACTCAGTTGATCCAGAGCCTGGAACCTGAAGGCATGCGGGGCGTCCCAACTCCAATCGCGCGCCGGCCTGAGGGTGACAAGATCTCCCGGCTCATGGGTGTCAGCGCCATGGTCCAGGCAGGAAGGGTATTCTTGCCGCAAAAAGCGCATTGGCTTGGTGATTTTACTTCAGAACTGCTCGGGTTCCCGGCCGCGAGCTATGACGATCAGGTCGACGCCTTCGCGCAGCTGCTCATCTGGATACAGGATAAGGACAAGTACCGCGCACCGCTCAACGCAGGGCCAGAACTGGTCACTGGCGAAGGAGTGGTCTGGACCGGAGATGCGTACGAAGGCGATCCATGGGGCGCCTAGAGGCGAATAGGGAATGCCGGATGGACAGACTGCAGCTCTCAGATAGCAAATCGGTTGCTTGATGTTTCGCCGCCCGGCATGCTTCTTTCAATGGTTCAAGAAGGGGCACTGCAAGCGCTTGGCACTTTCCTTGTCCGATCCTGTTTTAGGTACCAATTTCCGGGGAAGTAAACGCTATGGCGAAATGGGCAAGCTGGATACACAAATGGCTCGCATTGTTGATGGCCATTCAAATTCTGTTCTGGTTCGTGAGCGGCTTGTTTTTCGCAATTGCACCTATCGAAACGGTTCGCAGCGAGCATCGAATCGCCAGCCAGGCAATTGAACCGCTGGCCATCGATGAAATCAGTGCTCAGTTCGCAGCTCTGGATCTTCCCGAAGGTTACCAACCATCAACACTCGAGGTCCGAAGGCTCTTGGATCGTCCCGTTGTCGTTCTGACATCGGATGATGGCGCTCGATCCTTATACGACTTGAGCGACGGACAGCGGCTTTCACCGATTACGAGCGAACTTGCCCAGACCATTGCGGAATCGCACCTCACGGGAAACGACGAGGCAATCGGCTTAGTATTCGTCGAGGAAGAATCTAACGAATATCGAGGAGCTCTTCCCGCTTGGCGCGTAGAGTTCGAGCAGGCTGGCCGGGCAGTATATGTGGCTGCCGAAACGGGCGAGGTGACGGCGAGGCGATCAACGCTTTGGCGTACATTCGATTTTCTGTGGTCGCTTCATATCATGGACTTCAAGAATCATGAGAATTTCAATACTCCACTTTTGATCGGCGCTACTTCTCTCGGGCTTGTGATCATCATCACCGGTTTTGTCATGTTTCCAAGTCGGCTGGGATATAACGCTTGGCGACGACGGCGAAGGCGCCGCGGCGCGGCCAAATAGGCTGAAATCAAGCAATCGAAATTTCAGAGCCGGCCTGCGGTCTTAATAGCTGGCAAAAACTCGCGAGCTGCCTGCGCGATCAAACAGGATTACATCGTAATTTTCCCGCCGATCCCCCATCTCCATACCGGGAGAACCAAGGGGCATGCCGGGCACGGCTAGGCCAGCGGCATCTGGGCGCTCGGCGAGCAGACGGCGTATCTCGGCTGCTGGCACATGGCCCTCAATGGCGTAGCCATCAATCTCAGCAGTATGACAGGACCGCAGCAGATCGGGAACGCCATGACGGAGAGCAACAGGCCCGGTATCGGCGACTTCGATAACCCTCACGGTAAATCCGTCGGCGCGCACATGATCAACCCAGGCACTGCAGCAACCGCAGGCCGGGGTCTTGTGGACGACGAGTTCGGGCAAACCGATTCCCATCGCAGTCGCGCGCGTCTGGTTGGCTGTTGATTCCTGGGCGCCCGCTGAACAGGCGGCAAGCGCGAGAGGAACGGAAGCAAGAAAAGTACGGCGATCAAGTTTATTCATTTTCAGTCTCCTGCCAAGCGAGATGATCGGCGCCGTGGACGAGCGCGCCGCCATACCATCCCTGTACAATTAGAGCGATATTGATCGCGATCAGTGTGACGAGCGCGATCGGATGCGAAATCTGCACGCGGCCGCGCCAGACGATCAGTGCCAGTCCAGCTCCCGCAACCGCGATAGCAGTGCCGAGCCAACGGTGAACGACCAGCAGGCTATCAACTCCGGCTAGCGCAAAACCGCCGGCGAACCAGCCGAACAAGGCGGCCGGGATGACCGCAAGCCCGGCTGTAACGACGAGAATATGCGCGGTGTGCGTCCATTCGGGCCGACGCCGCGCGACCAGGATCGCGATAAACGCCATCGGCAGTAGCGCGAGCGGAAAGTGGACGAGCATCGGATGGAATCGTCCGAGCCAGTCGATTAGTCGCGCGATGCCGGTTCTCGGCGTGACGGCCTCGCCGTGATGATCCATCACGATCGGCTCGGTTGCGTGGTGATCAGCGGACATATCGTGCCCGACAGGGACCTCGGCAGTGGCAGCGGGGGCTTCGACGGGCTCCGTTTCGGGGCCATTGTGTTGGCGGCGCGCCCGCGCTGGCATCGCGGCATCGCCATGGTAATCCACTGGCATCGGTTCGGCAGCGTGATGATCGGCGGACATATTGTGGCCGACATGTGCATCGGCAGCGGGGACTGGGGCCTCGACGGACGCCGCTTCGAGAGCATTGTGTTCGTGCTGCGCTTGGGCCGGCATCACGGCTATCGTCGCTATCGCCAGTGCCGTGAACAACGGCATCAGTATGCGATTCAAAACCATAGTCTCACTCCTGTCAGAAAGACGATGCGGCCCGGATCTTCTCCTGCCGCCCGGGCGAAGTCGGCGGTGTTTCCGATCTTTTGCTGCCATTCTACGCCGATATAGGGAGCAAATTCCGGGACAAATTCGTAGCGCAGACGCAGGCCGGCTTCGAACGCGCTCAACCCTGCGCCAATGCCGATTTCGGGGATGTCCTGTGCGGCAAAACTCGCCTCGATACGGGGCTGGAGGATCAGCCGCTGGGTGATGCGCTGGTCATATTCGGCTTCGATCCGCGCGGTGAGATCGCCTTCGTCGGAGAGGAAGGAGGCCGCATCAATCTCGAAAAAATAGGGTGCCAGTCCCTGTATGCCGAGAACGATATGGGCACGGTCGGGCCTGGGCCTAAGGTCGTATCGCACGCCTGCCTGCAGATCGAAAAACGGTGCGATGGCATGGCTCCACAGCGCCTGGATCTCGGCGTCTTCAAGCTCGCCGCCAAACGCGCCTTCGCCTTCGCTCTTGATCCACAGCTTGTCGATATCGCCGCCATGCCAGGCGTTGATATCCCACAGGTAACCGTCTGCTCCATCGCCGATTTGCGCTTCAAGCCGGTCGACAAAAAAGCCCTGGGTGACAAAGCCGCCGACTCCTCTTCGCAATTCCTCACGCGCCAAATCCAGTTCAGCAGGATCGAACAGGGTATACGCGGCAAATTCCGGTCCCGAAAATGCCGCTGGTGGCGGCCCTGAGGCAGGTATGTCTGGCGTTGTCATTCCCGGCATCATGTGTTCTGCATGAGGATCGTTGGCTGCAGGAGCCGGCATCGCGTGACCCGCATGGGGGTCAGCCGTTACGGGCATGGCGTGCCCAGCATGCGGATCTGCGGCAGGCGTTGCCATCGGCATGTCCATCTCGTCGGACTGGGGCATGCTGTGGCCAGCGTGCGGATCGACCGGCTCCGGCATAGCATGGCTTGTGTGATCGCCATGCTGTGCGAAGGCAGGGGTGGCGGCCAGCATCGCCCCGGCCATAATCAGCGCCTTCATGCGCTATCTCCATCGAGCGGGCGAACCGTGACGATGTTGAACATCCCGGCGTGCATGTGAAACAACAGGTGGCAGTGGAATGCCCAGTCGCCCGGTGCATCGGCGGTGAGATCGAAACTCACCCTGCTACCTGGCTGAACGTTCACCGTATGCTTACGCGGATGGCGCCCGGGATTACCCGTCACGACTTCAAAGAAATGGCCGTGCAGATGGATCGGGTGCTGCATCATCGTATCGTTGACGAGTGTAACGCGAACGCGTTCGTCGCGCGCAAAGCGGATCGGTTCGACTACCTCGCTGAATCGGCGTCCGTCGAACGACCACATGAACCGTTCCATATTGCCGGTCAGGTGGATTTCCATCGACCGTGAGGGCGTCCGTGGATCGGGATTGGGGTCGAGCGCGACGAGATCGGTATAAACGAGCACACGGTGATCGACATTTTCAAGGCCAAGCCCCCGCTCTCCGGTGCGATCCTGCGGCATGGCAGCGATCATGTCGACGCCGGGGTTAAGGTCAACGCTCGGCGCATTGGCCGGATCGCGCATGTTCATGCCCGCCATTGATCCGCCAGCTGAACCGTCACTGCCATGATCCATCCCGGCCATGCTCCCATGGTCCATGCCCATGTCGCGCATCGTCAGCGTCGGGCGTTCGCGCAGCGGCGGCACTTCGGCAGTCATGCCCGGCCGCGGGGCAAGGGTTGCGCGCGCCATGTCGGACCTGTCGACACTCTCACCGACCAGCGTATAGGCGTGGTCCTCGTTGGGCGTGACGATCACGTCATAGGTCTCGGCCACCGTGATCTGCAGTTCATCGATGGTGACCGGACGGACATTGTTGCCGTCCGCCTGGACAACCGTCATCGGCAGGCCGGGAATGCGGACATTGAATACTGTCATTGCCGAGGCATTGATGATGCGCAGGCGAACGCGTTCGCCGGGGCGGAACAAGCCGGTCCAGTTTTCCTGCGGACCATGGCCGTTGACGAGATAGGTATAGGTTGCGCCTGTAACATCGGAAATATCCGACGGGTCCATCCGCATCCCGCCCCACATCATTCGTTCCTCAAGGCTTTGGCCTTCGCCTGAGACGAGCCCGGCAAGCGTTTGCCTATTGCGATTGAAATAGCCTGGGCTGCGTTTGAGCTGGCCCATGATTTCATGTGGATGGAGGAAGCTCCAGTCGGACAGCACAATTACATGTTCACGGTCGTAGCCCACCGGATCATGATGTGCTGGATCGATGATAATTGGTCCGTAATGGCCCTGCTGCTCCTGCAGGCCGGAATGGCTGTGATACCAGAAGGTGCCGGCATGGCGGACGGGGAACTCATAGACATAGCTTTCGCCTGCACGAATGCCGGGGAAGCTGACGCCGGGGACGCCGTCCATCTCAAAGGGCACGATCAGGCCATGCCAGTGAATTGAGCTGTCTTCGTCGAGATGGTTGGTGACGGTCAGCCGGGCATTCTGCCCCTCACGCAAGCGGATGAGAGGTGCGGGAAGGGTGCCATTCACAGTTACAGCATGGCCAGTGCGCCCGCCGACGGTGAATGGCGTATTTCCGATCGTTAGCGCGATGTCTTCACCGGAAAGAGCGGGCATGGTGGGAACAATGCCTGCGGTACCCGACTGTGCCCAGGCTGGAAAAAGTCCGGAAAGACCGATCCCGGCGGCACCGGCAATGCCGCTTTGAAGCAACGCACGCCTGCCGATTTCATACGACATAATATTAATCCTTGTACCGGGTCAGCGCCCAGCTTTTGTCTATCAAACGAAAAGGAGAAAGCGGAGGCGGCAGGAGCCGCCTCCGTTTCGCTTATTCCTCGCCAGCTTCGTGATCTGCGTGGGAATCGGCATCGGCATCGGCATCGGTACCGTGGTGCATGCACTGATGGTTCATGCCATCCTGCGCCATCGAACCATGATCCATATTCTCATGGTTCATGCCCTGATGAGCGTCGCTGCCATGGTGCATGCCATGTTCGCCTTCGCTTGCGCCTTGCATATGTTCGCACCCGGTCATGTTGCCGTCGGCGTCGTGCTCGCAGCAAGCCATGGTGGAATGCTCAGCCTCAGGCGCGGCTGGTTGCGCAAAGGCGGCTGTCGAAAGCGCGATCGACATTGCGATCGCGGAAATTTGCATTTTCATGATATAATGCTCCAAAAAATAGGAAAAATTTGTCCGAATTTTCAGGAGGTTCGTGGAGGCGGCAGCTCGAATTCAATAGCTTGGCCCTTGATCATGGGAACCGGTCTGGTCCCAACCGATTCCGCTACTTGGTGAATACCCAATTGTGAGCTTGAAAAATGGGCGGCCAGCGCTGTGCAGGCGGCAAGACACGCTGCGGCGCAATCACCGTCGGGCATCGAATTTTGTGAATTATGCGAAGTCTGATGGTCGCCATCGACGGATTGCTGATCGCAATGGCTCATGGTCTTCTCTGACGAAGCGGTCATCATTTCGGCATGGGCCGTGCTTCCGGTTATCGAAAGTGGCACGGTGATAATCGCGAGCGCGGCCAGAATTGCAACCAATCCTGCCATATGCCGGGTCATGAAAGCGGCGCCGTTGAAGCGAAACATCGGAAGAAATCTGCCCGCCATTGCAGCTACCGGGTGACCCTGCCGAACAGTTCGACCAGCTCGGTAAACTTCTCGCGTTGCGCGCTAAGGTCGCCGCTCTGCAGCGCTTCCTCGACACAATGACCGGCGTGGTGCGCCAGCACCTTAGACTTTGCAGCCCGCAGCGCGGCCTCCATCGCTGACATTTGCTGGAGAATGTCGATGCAATAGCGATCTTCCTCCATCATTTTTGCAATGCCGCGTGCCTGCCCCTCAATCCGGCGCATCCGTGCCTTTTCCTTGGAAAACTTTTCGCTCATCATTGCCTCATTGAAAGCTTCTGCCATATATATACCCCTGTTGGGTATTCTAATCAAGGCCGATATGCTATTAGCGACATCGACCAGCTTCAATACCGAGTGCCTCACAGCTCTTTTGACAAACCGCTTTACAAGGAGAAATGAAAATTTCCGGAACAGCCGAATTTCGCATCGCCCTTTTTGGGTTTCTTGCCGCATTCGTATGGGAAATGTGGCAGATGCCCTTTTACGACCAGAGCGGCCTGACGTTCATGGATATGGTGCAGGGTTGTTCGCTCGGATCCCTTGGGGACGCAGGTATCATGGTACTCGCCTACCGGATTGCGGCATGGGCTTGCGGCTCGAAGCAGTGGCTGATCAGCCCGACACGCCGCGCGTTGGCGGCCTTTCTTGGTACCGGGCTGATAATCACAATCACGATCGAACATCTCGCGATCAATTTACACTTCGGCTGGCGCTATGCCGACCTGATGCCACTGGACCCAGTTTTCGGCACAGGACTTGTTCCGATCGCGATGTGGATCGTAATTCCCCTCGTTACTTTATGGCTGGCGCGATTACCCGGACCGTCAGAAACTACCGACGATCAAACCTGATAAAAATGCCGTTGACGGCGCCGGCTCGGTCTCGCGCTGGGGTGCGCGCGCCTAACTCGAATATTTTGATCCGGTCTCACTGCTGTGAATCTGCCGCCTTGACTATACCCCCCATGGGTATTATATCGATGTAGTCGAGAGCGGCAATTTCCAATCCAGTCGCTCATAACTGCACGGTATGCGTGGAGATCCAAGGATCTGCCGCGCAACAAGGAGGCAAAGATGAAAATCACGACCGTTGGAAACACATTGTCCCTCTTTCTCGCGATCTCCTTCACGCTCTGCGTGCTTTGGGGTCTTGTAGCGCCAGAGAACCTGCACATGCATGCGGCCTGGCAGGCGCTGTTACCAGGCTTCGAATGGATTTCCGTGCCGTCGTTCCTGATCGGCCTGGTGGGAGCCTATCTCTACGGCTGGTATGGGGCGATCGTTTTTGTACCGCTGTACAACTTCTTCAACCGGGGAACGGCAACCGCAGAGTAATGTATGGGCGCCGGCCGTGTGCCGGCGCCTTCTCCCCAACCCGTATTTTTTTATCCGCTATAGGGTATATCGTATTGAAGGTGAGTGGCATGGCCCATGATTGCTGTAGTGTAGTTCCCAAGAGCGCAGTAACCGATCCTGTATGCGGCATGACCGTCGATCCAGATAAAACGGATCATCACGCGCGGCATGAGGGAAAAACCTTTCATTTCTGTTCGGCAGATTGTTACGACAAGTTCGTCACCGATCCGGACCGCTATCTCTCGGATGCGACGGACGAAACGGAAACGACCATAGCCGAAGGGACCATCTATACCTGCCCGATGCACCCGGAGATCCGGCAAGTCGGACCCGGTTCTTGCCCAATTTGCGGCATGGCGCTGGAACCCGAAGAGGTGTCGCTCGATAGCGGCCCAGATCCGGAATATATCGACATGCGCCGCCGCTTTTGGATCAGTTCGATATTTA
>CAJQMX010000347.1 GCA_905479515.1 uncultured Parasphingopyxis sp. | reverse complement strand
TGTGGCTATTTTTAGCCGTCCCTTCAGACTTGGAAGACGGCAGTGGTTCTTTGCTGGGTGCGCGAGGTTTATACAGTTCATCGGGCTCATCAAATGCCCGCGCAATAAATCCTTCTGCCAGACTGGGCCAGGATTGCGGGATCAGTTTAACCGGTGCTGCGGGAAAGCCATCAGGAAATTTGATATAGCCGTTGAGGCGCGGCAAGTTCATAAACTGATCGGGCAGCAGAAGCGGTTCGATCTGCCTTCTGGGGGTTAGACTGACTGCATCACGGGCATTATTATAGCCGTAACTATAGCCTTCTTCCATGTCGCGTATCTGCCGGTGACCGATAAAGTCAGAACACCATGTTGCCGTTTCCCGGTCAGCCGTTGCCAGGATTAATTTGGTGCGCGCAAGCGAAGACAATGTCATCGCCATATTTTCACCGTACACCTCCTTGAGTTTGGCAAATGCGTGGATGCCGGTCACGATAGCACCGCCAAAATTACGGGCCGTTTGCAGACCTTTTTCTAGCGCTGGCAACCGGTGCAATGCGCCCAGCTCATCAATCATGAACCACACCCGCAAATCGGATGTCCGGCTCATCGACATGAGGGTGTTCATCGCGGTATCCATCCACAAGGTTAGCAGCTTGGAACAGATACTCATGTCCACATAACGCGCGGATATAAATATGATCCCGCCGCGCGCGGTTTCATCTTTTATCCAGTCGCGAATTGAAAAGTGCGAGCCATGTTTGGGCAGCAGCATTAGGGCCTCGGCATTGGCATTAAACACAGCCCGGATTGAGGTTGCCATGCGGGCCGCTTTGGGCGCGGTGAGTTGCTCCGCTACTGTGCCTTTCAAAAGCTTGTGCACATCTGTCAGGTCAGCAGTAATGAGCTTCTCGGCCAGTGCCTCGTTAGTGGGCGTTCCCGCCTTCATCAGCTGCATGCACGATTGCACAAATAGCGAGCGCGCACCAATAACCCAGAACTGGTCTTCACCCCCTCCGTCCTGCGGTACTATCGCTTCAGCTGCGCTATGAAATTCGGCAATGGTGCTGCAATCATTGAACACGCTCCACTGCGGACAGCGGGCATCAAGCGGGTTCAGTATGACATCACGGGAGGCGTCATAGAAATGTTCGATAAAGGCACCGGTTAGATCAAATATGACGGCGCGTTGTCCCTTTCCGCGAGCCTCGTCTATCATCTCCAACAGGGCTACGGTTTTACCGGTTCCGGTGGTCCCGATCAGCATTGCGTGGCTCTGCTCAAGCCGCCAGGGATAACGAACGCCGGCTATTGTCGAGGGCGTGTAATAACCCGCCTCATCAAGCGCACTCTGACCTGCCAACCGCCAACACCAGCCCAATTCGGCGCGCATTTCCCGTGCCTGCTCGCTAGCATTATGACGGGTTATTTCCGCTTGTAATTCGGGCAATGTTGCAAGCTGCGCGCCGCGTTCATGCTTGCTTTCTTTCGACCGACCTCCAAAATATTCTGCGACCCAATAGAACAGGATAAAGGCAGGCAGAAACAGCAATGCGGAGATGGCTAAAGCTGTGCGGAGTGCAGTCCATAATGCCTCCATAGCCCGCACGACCGGAGGAAAATTTGGAACTGCTGAAATCGCCATCTCCATGCTCGCGCCGCCCGCAAGATCAAGATTAACCAGCTTAGCAGGATCAAACTCCATGAACCCGTAAAGCGATGCATAAAGGTTCATTCCGGCAAGGTAACGCTGATGGTCGGTAAGGCCCGAAGTAACCATCCAATAGGAGATGCCGACCAGGAGAACAGCCGCAATGATGAGAGGGGCTTTAAGCCCACTTGCGAACATGAAACCAAAATGTCCCAGTAGCTGGCTACCGCGCGTGAAATTGACAATATTACGCTTCATCATGACCTCCATTCGAAGGCGAAGAAGCAAGCCCCAATCGCCGCAGGCGGCGGGCATATGCATCATGTGTTTTTTGCCGAAGCGAGCTGTCCGGATGGGCGGTCAAAATGGCATCGAGCGCTACGGATGAAAATACAATCTCGCGGGCTTTGTCGAGGTCCTTTAGAGTATCATTACGACCTTCATCCTGCGCAATATATGCCGCCATGACAAGATCGCGAATGAAACCGCTGACACATTCGCCGTGGTCATCAGCTTCCGATCTGACCCACTGTGCAAGCGGGTAAGAAAGATAGGTTTGTAAGCAAATATGGTTGGTCATACTCAGGTTCCTTGACGTTCAAGAACCTGGTTCACCCTTCGAAAAGCCCGATAAGAATAAATCGTGAACAAGTCTAAGTCAATCGGTTATATCTCACTATTTATCAATGATTTACGGCGATGAGATTGGGCTAAGACTTGCCAAAAACCCACCAAGTCTTAGAGGATTTGTCTGTTACATCGGTCTATTTTGGGACTTAAACAATTGATATCAAAGAAAATAACCAAGGCAGCGAGCTGCGTACGGTGTGCAGTCAAGTTCCCGGCTCGGCAGGCCTGGTCCAGCCTCGTTTCTCGACCTTTAAATAACTGATTTGAAACGACTTTCCTTCAAAAGTATAAAATGGGCCTTTCTGGGATTAAGAGAGAAAAGGTCCAAAAAGGCCGTTTGGCAACCAAATAGCATGCAAAAGCCGAAAACTGCCGAGTGGTTTTTGTCAATTTTCTGCTGGATTGAAGGACCTGTTGGTGCGGTTGTGATCGCGTTTGAAGTGCAAACTGGCATAAACCTTATCGTCAACTAAAGGTTGGAATTGCAGCAAATAAAAAGGCCCGGTAGCGGGTGCTACCGAGCCTTGGAATATTGCAATGTTGGCTGCGGTTAATCAGCAGATTTTGCTTTCGCCTTGGATAGAAAATCAACTTGCTCGGCAATGATCTCGCAGCCGTAACGGGTGACGTTCTTATCGTCTGTCCACTTGGTATAATGGATGCGTCCTGTAACCATTATCATGGCACCTTTGGTGACATGTTCGGCAACGCATTGTCCGATACCGTTGAAGCAGGTAATCCGATGCCATTCGGTATCTTGCTGACGTTCGCCTTCACTGTCTTTGAACGTGCGCGTT
>CAJQMX010000346.1 GCA_905479515.1 uncultured Parasphingopyxis sp. | reverse complement strand
TGGTCATTTCGCCATCGGGCTTAACTGGATCGCGACCTCCTTCACCTATCAGGCGGCCATGCCACCCTGGCTCGGCTGGCTCGCTGTGGTGATCGCCGCGCTTTACCTTGCGCTGTTTCCCGGCCTTGCGACGGCGCTGGCGTGGCGGATTGCCAAGGGCATGCCGGTAACTTTCGTCCTGCTGTTCGCGGCCGCATGGATCGTCACCGAATATCTGCGCGCAACCATATTGTTCAGCTTTGCCTGGAACCCGCTGTCGGCAATTACCGTTAGCGATATGAACACATCTGCTTGGGCAGCTGGATCGTCTGCCTGGCTCGGTACATACGGACTATCGGGGTTGATCATACTGGTCGCAGGTGGGATTTTTCTCGCTTTCCAGTCGCGATGGAAGCCTGCAGCTGCGGCACTGCTCTTGCCCATCATGATTGTCGCAGTCGGCTCGCTCAATGCTATCCCGTTTGAAGTTACACCGCCTGCGAACCAGACACCCCAACCCCTGATCCGCGTAATCCAGCCCAATATCGACCAGTCGGAAAAATGGGAGACGGAATTTGCCGCGCGCAATTTCCAGCGTCTGGCAGATACCACCGGCGAAACCGGTTCGGCGCCGCGCCTGATCTTCTGGCCCGAAGCTGCCGTTCCCGATTTTATCGAGGATGATCCTCTGGCCCGCTTCCGCATCGCAGACCTGCTCGGCCCTGACGATATCCTGCTGCTCGGCGCGACCAAATTGATTATTGAAACCGACCCGGGCGGCAACCGCCGCGTCGCGGGCGCGCGCAACAGCCTGTATGCAATGAATGCCGAGGCCGAGATGATCGGGCGCTATGACAAGGCGAACCTTGTGCATTTCGGTGAATATCTCCCGCTGCGAGGGTTTTTCGAGGCGGTCGGCATGTCGCGCCTCGCGCCCGGCGATCTCGATTTCTGGCCGGGGCCGGGGCCGCAGACAATCGCCCTGCCCGGCTTTGGCTCTGTCGGCGGGCAGATTTGCTATGAAATCAATTTTTCAGGTCAGGTGGTGGACCGGGCCAACCGCCCCGATTTCATCTTCAACCCTTCCAACGATGCCTGGTTCGGCACATGGGGCCCGCCCCAGCACCTCGCTCAGGCAAGGCTCCGGGCAATCGAAGAGGGCCTGCCAGTGATACGCTCCACGCCAACCGGCATTTCCGCCGTAATCAACGCCAATGGGCAAGTGACGGACCATATCCCCTATCGCGAAGCCGGCACCATCAATACGCGGCTTCCCCGCGCCAATTCGCCCACATTCTTTGCGCAATATGGAAACCTCATCCCGCTGCTTTTCGCGCTGCTGCTCGCCGCATTGGCATTTGCACTCATGCGACGCGCCCGCTAAGGGACATAAGGAATTCTTTATATGTGGACCGGACGCGCCTAAACGGCTTCGCCGGTCCTTGTCTATTTGATCGAGGAAAAGCATGCGCAGCAACTATCTCTTCACGTCCGAAAGTGTTTCCGAAGGCCATCCAGACAAGGTTTCGGATCAGGTGTCTGACGCGATTGTCGATCTGATGCTGGCAAAAGATCCCGAGGCGCGAATCGCATGTGAAACGATGACGACGACCCAGCGCGTCGTGCTGGCTGGCGAAATCCGCTGCAAACCGATGTATGATCAACAGTCATGGCCGGAGAATGGCGGCTGGGCACCGGGCGCGCGTGACGAGATCGAGCAGGCCGTACGCCATACGATCCGCGAGATCGGGTATGAGCAGGACGGCTTCCATTGGGAAACACTTGAGTTTGAGAACCATCTGCACGGCCAGTCGACGGAAATCGCGCAAGGCGTGGATGCTGGTGAAGAAGGCAGCAACAAGGACGAAGGCGCAGGCGATCAGGGCATCATGTTCGGTTTTGCCTGTGATGAAACACCGGACCTGATGCCGGCGACCCTCGACTATTCCCACAAGATTCTTCAGCGCATGGCTGCGGACCGCAAAAGCGGCGCAGCGCCGTTCCTTGAGCCTGACAGCAAGAGCCAGGTGACGCTGCGATTTGAAAATGGCAAGCCCGTTGCCTGCACGGCCATCGTCGTCTCGACCCAGCATGCCAAAGGCTATCATACCGGTGAGAAGGAAGCCGAGCTTAAAGCCTATGTCAAAAGCGCCATCGCGGATATCATTCCCGCCGAGCTGCTTTCCGACGAGACCGTCTATCACATCAACCCGACCGGTGCTTTCGAGATCGGCGGACCAGACGGCGATGCAGGGCTTACCGGCCGCAAGATCATCGTCGACACCTATGGCGGCGCAGCCCCGCATGGCGGCGGCGCATTCAGCGGCAAGGATCCGACAAAAGTTGATCGCTCTGCCGCATATATCACCCGTTATCTGGCGAAAAACATCGTTGCGGCTGGCCTCGCCAAGCGCTGCACGATTCAGCTTGCCTATGCGATTGGCGTCTCTGAGCCGCTGTCGCTCTATGTTGATACGCATGGCACCGGCACTGTCGACGAAGAGGCCATTGAAGAGGCCATCATGGCTATCCCGTCTTTGCGCGGCCTGACCCCACGCGGCATCCGCGAGCATCTGGGCCTCAACAAGCCGATCTACAAACAGTCCGCAGCCTATGGCCATTTCGGGCGCAAGGCGGTTGGCGACAGCTTCCCATGGGAAAAAACAGACCTGGTCGACGCGCTAAAAGCGGCAGTCTAAACTCCGGGGCATGACAGCCAATATCTACGCTCTCTTCGCGGAGGCAGCATCACAGGCGGGGGACAAACCCCTGATCGTCGAAAGCGGCCAAACGCGGCTGACCTACGCCCATCTCGACACGATAGTCGGGCAATGGGCGCAGGCGCTTGTCGGCCTTGGCGGCAAGCCCGGCGACCGGATACTCGTGCAGATTGAAAAATCGGTCGAGAATGTCCTGCTCTATCTGGCCAGTGTGAGGGCGGGCTTGGTCTATGTTCCGCTCAACACCGCTTATATCCCGGCAGAACTCCAATATTTCATTGGCGATGCCGAACCGGCGGTTATCGTTTGCGATCCGGCCAAGCGGGAAGCGATCGCCCCGCTAGCAGGCGATGCGAAACTCGTCACGCTTGATGCCGAGGGGCATGGCAGTCTGGCTGAACATGAAGCGATGGCTTCGACCGTACCGTTCGAAACGGTTGAACGGGCGCCGAATGACCTTGCCGCAATCCTCTACACATCCGGCACGACAGGCCTCTCCAAGGGCGCGATGCTCAGCCATGACAATCTCGCCTCCAATGCGCGCGTCCTGCAAGACTATTGGCACTGGCAGGCCGATGATGTGCTGATCCACGCGCTGCCCATCTATCATGTTCACGGGCTTTTCGTGGCGCTGCATCTGGCGTTGCTCGGCGGATCGACCATCCGCTTTCACGCTGCTTTCAATGCAGACAGTATATTGGCCGATATGCCGCATGCCACGGTGCTGATGGGCGTGCCGACCTTTTATGTGCGCCTCGCCGCGCATCCCGGCCTGACCCGCGAAACATCCGCGAATATGCGCCTGTTCATAAGCGGCTCGGCCCCGCTGCTCGAAGCGACTTTCGCCGAGTTCGAAGCAAAAACCGGACACCATATCCTGGAACGCTATGGGATGACGGAAGCGGGCATGATCACCTCCAATCCTTATGACGGGGAGCGCATCCCCGGCACGGTCGGCTTTCCGCTGTCCGGCGTATCGGCGCGCGTTGCTGATGAAAATGGCGCAGAAGTGGAAAGCGGCACGCCCGGAATACTCGAGATCACAGGCCCCAATCTCTTTCAGGGCTATTGGAAAAAGCCGGACAAGACTGCGGAGGAAATGCGCCCCGACGGCTATTTCATCACCGGCGATATCGCGACAATGGACGCCGAGGGACGGGTCGCGATTGTCGGCCGGGCGAAGGATCTGATCATTGCAGGCGGGCTCAACATCTATCCCAAGGAAATTGAGCTCGTGCTCGACGCGGTTCCCGGCGTGACCGAAAGCGCCGTGATCGGTGTCCCGCACCCTGATCTTGGAGAAGCCGTGGTGGCCGTGGTGGTGCGCGAAAATGCGGCGCTTGATGAGACCGCAATTCTCTCGGCTCTGTCGGACGGGCTCGCCCGGTTCAAACAGCCGCGCCAGATCCTCTTTGCCGACACCCTGCCCCGCAATGCGATGGGCAAGGTGCAGAAAGCCAAGCTGCGCGATCAGCATAGCGGATTGTTTACAAGCTGATGGCCGCCGATCCCGCCATCATCCGCCGCCTCTATGGCCGCTCCAAAGGGCACAGGCTGCGCGCGGGCCAGCAGGAAATGCTGGAGACCATGCTGCCCGAAATCGCCGTGCCGGAGGATGGCCCGCTCGATGCACAAATCCTGTTTGGCGATTCGCGTCCGCTTGAATTCGAGATCGGGTTCGGCTCGGGAGAACATCTCGCGGCACAGGCAGAAGCCCGGCCCGAGATCGGTTTTATCGGCTGCGAGCATTATGAGACCGGCGTGGTCGGCGCGCTTGGCCATATTCGCGACCGCAATCTCTCCAACATCCGCATCCATATGGGCGACGCGCTCGATGCGCTGGAGCGGCTGCCCGATGGTTCGCTGGAGCGGCTTTACCTGCTCCACCCCGATCCGTGGCGCAAAGCACGCCACGCCAAGCGTCGGATGATCAATCATGGGCCGCTCGACATGATCTCCGCCAAGCTGAAACCAGGCGGCGAATTCCGGCTGGGAAGCGACCATCCTGTTTATTGCCGCTGGGCGATGATGATCATGCGGCAGCGCAAGGATTTCGCCTGGCAGGTGGAAACCCCTTCCGATTTCCTTGTCCGCCCGGCAGACTGGCCGGAAACCCGTTATGAACGCAAAGCCCGGAAAAAGGGGCATGAAGTCTGGTATTTCCGGTATCTGAAAGCATGAGCGCCGAACCCATCTCCGGCCAGTGCCATTGCGGCAAAGTGCGCGTTACGGTCACTCGCGCGCCTGACTATGTGAATTCTTGTAATTGCAGCCTGTGCCGCAGCCTTGGCGCGCTCTGGGTCTACTACGCGTCAAACGAGGTCGAGATTTCAGGAGAAACGAGGGGCTATGTTCGCACCGATCTGTCGCCAGCCGCGCTCGTCACCCACCATTGCCCGACATGCGGAACCACCACGCATTGGGTTCCGCGAGAAGACGGCCCCCATCCGCGCATGGGCATCAACGCCCGCCTTTTTGCAGAGGATTTTCTCGACGGGGTCGAAACCCGTTATCCCGACGGCAAAAGCTGGTAGCGCTATACGGCCCAGTTGCACGCCGCGCCGCTGACGCATTTTCCGCTCGCAATATCGAAGCGATAGCCGTGCCAGGGGCAGGTGATCGTGCCATCCTCGTCCGGTTCAGCATCCAGCGGCAGGCCCAGATGCGGGCAATAAAGCGGCACGGGAGCCTCTCTGCCATCTGCCAGCGCAACGGTTCGCCGTTCGGCCAATGCCGCAGGCCCGCGTGCAATCGCTTCAGCACGCGCGATCATCATCTCTTCGTCTTCGTCATAAAGCATGGCGTACAGCGCCGGATAATAGGCCGCGAACCCTTCACGCTGCGCCGGATCGGCTTCGGGCAGCTGGAACGCAATATCAACGCGGCAGCCATCAAGACCATTCGCAGTAGCATCGGTGACAATCCGGCCGATCAGCGTATCACCGGCAAAACTGTCGGTCGTCCAGCGCCCGATATCGCGCTCAAGTTCCAGATCGATCGTCAGCTCGCCGCCGCCCACCATGCCAACATTGGCGCGCCAACCGCTGGCCCGTTCCTCGATAATCGCAATATTGTCAAACGTCCGCGCATGGACATGGGGCAGATGCTCCCAATCCAGCGCATTTTCGAACATGCGGTCCAGGCTCGCGCCAAGATCGCGATGATATTCTGCAACTTGGACGAAGGCAGGCATCAACCGCCTGCCGTCAAACGGATCATCCGGCCCTCTTCGCCATCCTCCAGGATCCAGATCGTTCCATCCGGCCCCTGTTCCACTTCGCGGATCCGGTTGTCGAAGGTGAAGCGGCCCACCTCGCGCGCTGTATCGCCATCGATCTCGACATGGGTGATCGCATTGCTGGAAAGACCGGCAATGAGAAAATCGCCCGTCAGTTCCGGAAACATGTCGCCCGTGTAGAAAATCATTCCGCCCGGCGCGATGACCGGCGTCCACCAGGCCGCGGGGGCGCGGAAGCTGGCATCCGTGTCATGATCGGGAATCGGCGTGCCATCATAATGCTCGCCATTGGAAACGAGCGGCCAGCCATAATTGGCGCCTGGCTCGATTAAATTCAGTTCGTCGCCGCCAGCCGGGCCATGCTCAATATCCCAAAGCCGCCCTTCGCCATCAAAGGCCAGGCCAAGGATATTACGATGACCATAGGACCAGATTTGCGCAGTCACCTCACCACCGCCAACCAGAGGGTTGGACACGATCCCGCCATCGGGATCGAGCCGGACTATCGATCCGAGATTATTCTCGATATCCTGCGCAGGCTCCATCTTCTGCCGGTCTCCGCTCGCGATGAACAGATATTGTCCATCAGGCGAAAAGGCGATCCGGTGGCTGAAATGCCCGCGCCCGGTAACTTTGGGCGCCTGCCGCCAGATCACTTCCACATCGTTAAGGCTCGCGCTGTCGTCGCCCGCCACAACCAATATGCCCCGCGCAACAACCGCGCCGCGCGTATCGCCGTCCCCGGCTTCAACATAGCTGAAATAGACAAACCCGTTCTCTGCAAAGTCCGGATGGAGGACGACATCGCCAAGGCCGCCCTGCCCGCCATAGTCCACCTCTGGAATACCTCCGACCGCGACCGTCGGCTGATCGGGGCTCCACAAGCGCATCGTCCCGCTCTGTTCGGTGATCAGCGCCCGGCCATCCGGCAGGAAGGTCATCGCCCATGGCTCATTGAACGTTGCGACCTCTTCGACCGAGAATGTCTCGGTCGCCGCAGCGATTACCGAATCTCCGGTCTGCGCGGACACATCATCCGAAGCGCTGCAGGCGATGAGCGCCAAGACAGATAGGCTGGTCAACAAGGTTCGCATTGTGGATCTCCGCTAAAGGGTCTGGTTCTATCCAGTACGTTAGAACCATCCTTATGGTTTCACTTGCCCCCTGCACAAGCCCTGCCTATATAGCTCCTGCCTATCTCTACATCGGTAACGTTGCAGAGGCTGGCCCGGGGCTCCGGGTCGGCAGGGTGAGACATATTATGGTATGGAGAACGCATGGCGGATATTGCCGCATTGACGCAGATGATCGAACCCGAAGTCGAAAAGCTCGGCTTTGTGCTCGTGCGCGTCAAGATGATGGGCGGCGATGATGGCCCCGTGTTGCAGGTGATGGCCGAGCGCGAGGATACGCGCCAGCTGGTTATCGAAGATTGCGCCGCGATTTCCCGCGCGCTTTCCGAAATGCTCGACGAAAAGGATCCGATCGAAGACGCATATCGGCTCGAAGTATCATCGCCGGGTATTGATCGTCCGCTCACCCGCCTGACCGATTTTGATGACTGGGCCGGGCATGAGGCTCGGGTCAATTTGATCGAACCGGTTATGGGCAAGAAACAGTTCAAGGGTGTTATCACGGGCCGGGAAGGCGAAGCGATTCACGCCGCCGTTGCCGGCAAGGACGATCATGTTTTCGATTTCAAGAATATTCACTCGGCCAAGCTGGTCTTGACCGACAAACTCATCGCAGAAACCGCTCCGCTTTCGACTGAAGGTGCGGAAACGATCAAGGAAGAAGGATAACCCATATGGCCTCTGCCATTTCCGCCAACAAAGCTGAACTGCTTGCCATTGCCGATGCCGTGGCGCGCGAGAAGATCATCGACAAGGCGATCGTCATCGAGGCGATGGAAGACGCGATCCAGCGTGCCGCCCGTGCCCGTTACGGTGCCGAGAATGATATTCGCGCCAAGATCGACACCGAAACCGGCGACCTGCGCCTGTGGCGCGTTGTCGAGGTGGTCGAAGAGGTTGAGGATTATTTCAAGCAGGTGGACCTGAAGGGCGCGCAGAAACTGGATGCAAAAG
>CAJQMX010000345.1 GCA_905479515.1 uncultured Parasphingopyxis sp. | reverse complement strand
CAGTCTCTTGCCGTGCTGATCAAGCTTTCTGACGCCGTCGAACAGCGCCGCCATCGCCGTCGGGATCGACCACACCCCGCCAGTGGGATCGAGATAGGAGGCTTTCGTCTCCGCGCCAAAACCAAGATGTTCGACCGGCTCAAAGCATTGATAGCTTTGAAGCGTCGTCAGCTTCCTGTCATCAAACATGTATTTCCCCGCCTACGCCAGCAACCCGCCGCCGCCCCTGAAGCAATCGCGATTTCAAAATTAACCTGCCAGGACGATGATGTGTCAAGCCTCGCATGGCGCCGGCGCGGAAATGTCAGAGCCCGACCTCTTCGCAAATCTTCGCACCGAGCTGTTCTTTCAACTGCTTGCCGGGCACCTCTTCAATCTCGTCCTTACCGAGCTTGCCCAGTTGAAACGGCCCATAGGCGACGCGGATCAAGCGGTTCACCTGCAGGTCGAGATGGCGCATCAGGTTTCTGACTTCGCGGTTCTTGCCCTCATTGATCGACAGCGTGATCCAGACATTGCCGCCCTGCACCTGGTCCAGCGTCGCGCGCACGGGCCCATATTGAACGCCGTCGATCTCGACGCCGTCTTTCAGACTATCCAGCTTGTTTTGCGTCACGCGGCCATGGGCGCGCACGCGATAGCGCCGTGCCCAGCCCGTCGACGGCAGCTCAAGCCTTCTGGCGAGCGCGCCCGAATTGGTCACCAGCAACAGCCCCTCGGTGGTGAGGTCGAGCCGCCCCACAGAGATGACACGGGGCAAACGCCCGGCGAGCGCTTCGAAAACCGTCGGGCGCCCTTGCGGGTCTTTATGGGTCGTCACCAGACCGTCGGGTTTGTGATAGCGCCAGAGCCGGGTCTTTTCCGGCTTGCCGACCCGGGTCCCGTCAATGCGGATGTCCATCTCCGGCGTCACCTTGAAGGCGGGCGTCGTCAGGGTCTTGCCGTCAACGGTGACAATCCCCTGTTCGATGAGCTTTTCGGCGTCCCGGCGCGAAGCGACGCCGGCGCGGGCGAGAAACTTCGCGATGCGTTCGCCATCAGTGTCTTTAAGGTCGGCCATGGAGCGGTCTTTCTGAATGAGGCGCGCCGGTAGCACATTATCGGCGAAAAGGAAAAAGGCGAAACTGGCGCAGCCGCATGCCGCCCGCTACAAGGCGGGCCATGGAGACGGATGAGACGTTGATGGGCCGCGCGCTGGATGAGGCGCGCAAGGCCGCCGAGGCGGGCGAAGCGCCCATCGGCGCGGTCCTGGTGAGCGCTGAGGGCGCGATCCTCGCCGCCGCCGGGAACGCCCCCATCGCAACGCATGACCCCACGGGCCATGCTGAAATTCGCGCGCTTCGCGCCGCCGCCGAAAAGCTGGGCAATTATCGCCTCACCGGCGCGACCCTTTATGTGACGCTTGAGCCCTGCGCCATGTGCGCCGGGGCGATCTCCATCGCCCGCATCAAACGCCTCGTCATCGCCGCCTCCGACCCCAAGGGCGGCGCCGTCTGGCATGGACCCAGATATTTTGAACAGCCCACCTGTCACTGGCGCCCGGAAGTGGTCGCCGGGCCGTTCGCCGATGAATCAGGCGACATGCTGCGGTCCTTTTTCAAAGCCCGGCGCTAACTGCGTTTGCAGCTTTCCCTCAGCGGCGCGAGCGCTATCATGCGCGCCAAACATAATGCGTATGAAAAAGGACCGCCGTCATGGATTTCGCCTATTCCGACCGTTGCAAGGATTATCTGAAACGCGTTTCCGACTTTATGGACAAATATGTCTATGAAGGCGATGAAACCTATGAACGTCAGCATACGGAATTTGGTCCCGGCGAAGGCCGCTGGAAAGTCCCGCCGATTATCGAAGAGCTGAAAGAAAAGGCCAAAGCCGAAGGTCTGTGGAACATGTTCCATCCGGACCCGAAATTCGGCCCCGGCCTTTCCAACGCAGACTATGCGCCGATCGCGGAACTGACCGGCCGCTGCCACATCGCGCCGGAAGTGTTCAACTGCGCCGCGCCCGACACCGGCAATATGGAAGTGCTGATGAAATACGGGAGCCCCGCGCAGCAGGAGCAGTGGCTGATGCCGCTGCTCGACGGTAAAATCCGCTCCGCCTTTTTGATGACCGAGCCGCGCGTCGCCTCCTCCGACGCCACCAATATCGAAACCGAGATCACCGCCGACGGCGATGACTATGTCATCAATGGCCGCAAATGGTGGTCGTCCGGCGCCGGCGATCCGCGCTGTAAAATCTTCATCGTCATGGGCAAGACCGACAAGAATGCCGAACGCCATAAACAGCAATCGCAGATCCTTGTGCCCGCCGATGCGCCGGGGGTGAAAATCCTGCGCCACCTTCCGGTCTTCGGTTATGACGACGCGCCGCACGGCCATATGGAAGTCGAGCTCGATAATGTGCGCGTACCGAAGGAAAACCTGATCCTCGGCGAGGGGCGCGGCTTTGAAATCGCGCAAGGGCGCTTGGGGCCGGGCCGCATCCATCACTGCATGCGCACCATCGGCGCGGCGGAAGTCGCCCTTGAGAAAATGGTGAAGCGCCTTTTGACCCGCGAGGCTTTCGGCAAACCGATCTACAAACATTCAATCTGGGAGCAGCGCGTCGCCGAAGCGCGCATCGACATCGAGATGGCGCGGCTTCTGACGCTCAAAGCCGCATGGATGATGGACACGGTCGGCAACAAGGCTGCGCAACAGGAAATCGCGATGATCAAGGTCGCGGCGCCGCGCGTTGCGCTTAAGGTCATCGACGACGCGATTCAGGCCCATGGCGGCGCCGGCGTTTCGACCGACTTCGGCCTTGCGCGGGTTTATTCCGGCATCCGCACCCTTCGCCTCGCCGATGGACCCGACGAAGTTCATTGCCGCGCAATCTCGCGGATCGAGTTCAAGAAACATTCGAACGCGGC
>CAJQMX010000344.1 GCA_905479515.1 uncultured Parasphingopyxis sp. | reverse complement strand
TTCTTCCTCGACCTGGCGGGTGAATTCTTCGGCACCCAGATCATGGACAAGGATCTTGATCCGTTGTTTGTGAATATTGTCGCGGCGGCCCCAGCGGTTCCAGACACGCAAGGCGGCTTCACAATAGCTGATCAGGTGATCGGCGGGCAGGAAGGGGCGGATCAGCGGCGCAACAAACGGCGTTCGCCCCATGCCGCCGCCAATATAGACTTCGAAACCAAGCTCGCCCTCGGCATTCTTGATCAGCTTCAGCCCGATATCATGCAGCCGGATTGCCGCGCGATCTTCATCGGCTGCGGTCACAGCGAATTTGAACTTGCGCGGCAGATAGCTGAATTCGGGGTGCACGGTTGTCGCCTGACGGATCAGTTCAGCCCAGGGCCGCGGATCGGCAACTTCATCGGCAGTCGCACCGGCATATTGGTCCGATGAAACATTGCGGATGCTTTCGCCGCTGGTCTGGATGGCGTGCATCTCTACGGTGGCGAGGTCGGCGAGAATGTCCGGTGCCTCTTCCAGCTTGATCCAGTTATACTGAATATTCTGACGGGTCGTGAAATGCCCATAACCGCGATCATATGTGCGGGCGATATGCGCAAGCATCCGCACCTGACGGCTGTTCAGCGTGCCATAGGGAATGGCGACGCGCAGCATATAGGCATGAAGCTGCAGATAGAGGCCGTTCTTGAGCCGAAGCGGCTTGAACTGATCCTCGGTGATCTTGCCCGCAATGCGGCGCTCTACCTGATCGCGAAATTCGTCAACGCGCGTGTCGACCATCTGTTGGTCATATTGATCATATTGATACATTTCAGATTACCCAGTTTCCGGCGGCCGGATCTGGCGGCGCGAGTTTGAGGTCGGTGCGCACGGTTGGCCCGGTGGCACGGATTTTGTCTTTGATATGCGCTGGCAGGATGCCGCTTTCGGTGCGTTCGGCATCGATGACATAGCCGTCATTCACTGTGCGGGCGGCTATCTCCCGTGCGAGAATCTGGTCGACATTGTCGCCCACTTCGATCGCGTCGGAGACATGGCGCGACCAGTTATAGCCGGTCCACCAAACGACATCGCCGCTCTTCAGCGCATTGCCGGTAAGAATTTTCATGCGTTGCTTCCTGCAGTTTCTGCGAATGCCAGCAGCCGGTCCTGTGCGAGGGATCGGTCAACGACATCGCCAACAATGATAATGGCCGGGCTTTCGACCTGTTCACGCGCGACGAGATCGCCGAGATCGGCGAGCAGGCTGCGCATGGCCCGCGCTCCCGGCAGCGTGGCGCGTTCGATGATCGCGACCGGCATTGCCGGAGAAACACCGTCTTCCATCAGCTTGTCCGCTATGTCCGCCGCCGTAGCGACTCCCATATAGATGACGAGAGTCCGGCCCTTACCGGCAAGGCCCGACCAGTTCTGGTCGGTCAGGCCCTTGCACTGGCCCGCGACAAAAGTAACCGCACTCGACGCCTCGCGATGGGTGAGGGGGAGCGCAGCCTCCGCGGCAGCGCCAAGTGCGGCAGAAATACCGGGCACGATTTCTACCTCGATTCCGGCCTTGCGGAGCGTTTCGGCTTCTTCGCCGCCACGTCCGAAAATAAAGGGGTCTCCACCTTTCAGGCGAAGGACGGTCAGGCCTTCCGATGCTTTTTCCACCAGCAGCGCGTTGATGCCGGGTTGCGGCACGGTGTGGCGGCTGCGCTTCTTGGCCACGGAAATGCGCGGCGTATCGGCGGGGATCATGGCGAGGATGCGCGCATCGACGAGCCCGTCATGCACGACGATATCGGCGGTCGCGATGGCCTTTGCGGCGCGCAGCGTCAGCAGGTCCGGGTCTCCGGGGCCTGCGCCGACGAGCAATACGCGTCCTGTTGTGTTGGCTGATTTGCCAACCGAGTCAGGGGTCGAATTTTCCATGCATGCAACATGGGCAAATCGCTGCCCGCGAACAAAGCATCGTTGCTTGTCCCGGGTTTAGCTCAGCTTTCGCAGCCGCGAGAGTTTAATCGTTGGGGTCTTTCAGCCCGACGCTGATCGCGGCGCGCACGGAGGGGGCCTCAGCAGAGGCCACCGGATAGGCGCAATAGTCGGCCGCGTAATAGGCACTGGGCCGGTGATTGCCCGACATGCCGATCCCGCCAAAGGGGGAAGCGGAGGATGCGCCGTTGGTAGGCTTGTTCCAGTTGACGATCCCGGCGCGAATATTGCCCCAGAAACGGCTATAGAGTTCCGGTGAGCCGCTCAGCAGCGAGGCCGACAGGCCAAAGCGCGTGTTATTCGCCTCGGCAATGGCGCTGGCGAAATCGGGCACGCGGATAATCTGCAGCAGCGGGCCGAAAATCTCTTCGTCCGACCGGTTCTCTACAGCGGTTACATCGATCAGGCCGGGTGTGAGAAACGGTTGGTCATCATCAATACGCCGGAGATGGGAAATTGGATTTCCGCCCTTCATCATCAGGTCGAGAAAACCGTCCGTCACCGCTTCGGCCGATTGGTTGTCGATCACGCAGCCCATAAAGGGTGCGGGGTTCGCATCGGGCGGGCCGACAATGATGCGATCGATGATCTTGCGGATCGTGTCGATCAGCTCTTCATGCTTGCCATCTTCAACGATCAGTCGCCGGGCTGCCGTGCAGCGCTGGCCTGCGGTCATATAGGCGGACTGCACGGCGATTGTCGCCGAGGCATAGACATCGGGCGAATCCCACACGATGAGCGGGTTATTGCCGCCGAGTTCCAGCGCAAGGATCTTGTCAGGCCGCGGCCCGAACTGCTTGTGCAGGGCAAGTCCGCCGCGCACCGATCCGGTGAAAAGCAGGCCATCAATGCCGTCATGCCCGGCCAGCTCCTTGCCCTGTTCAGGGCCGCCGATAAGCAGGCGCACGACATTTTCTGGCACACCGGCTTCATGATAGCAGCGGACCAGGAATTCGCCGGTTGCGGGCGTCTTTTCCGATGGCTTGAAGACGATGGCGTTGCCCGCAATCAGGGCGGGAATGATATGGCCATTGGGCAGGTGCGCCGGAAAATTGAACGGACCGAGCACGGCGAGCACGCCATGCGGCTTGTGCCGCAATGCATTCTGCTCACTCATTTCACCCTGTTTGTTGCGAGAGGGCGTGCGTTCGAAATAGGCGTCGGCCGAAATATCGACCTTGTTAATGACAGCGTCGATCTCGGTGGCCGTCTCCCAGAGCGGTTTGCCTGTCTCGCGGGAAATCAGCGCGGCAAACTCATCCTTCTTGCCGCGCATGATATTCGCAAAACGGCGCAGCGTTTCGATCCGGTACGTGTTGGAGCGCGCCGCCCATTCTGCCCATCCGCCGCGCGCGGCCATAACCTCGGCATCGGCATCGCCGACAGGCGCTTGCCAGATTGCTTCACCGGTTGCCGGATTGGTGGAAATGATGGTGTTGGTCACGGATATCTCAATCAAAAACAGGGGCTAATATTGCCCGGAGAGAAGATGGCAGGCAAGACACGATAAGGCTAGGTTTTATCTCCGCGCAGCGCCTCCCCCATGCGCCGTATCGCATCGACTTTGTCATTAAGCGGTCCCCAGTCATCGGCCTCGTCGATTCGCGCCCAGATAGCCTCCACTTCCTCGATATGCATCGAACAGGGTTCGGCGTCCGACCAATAGGCATGGCTGGGTTGCCCGGAGGCATAGGCCGCTATGGCTGGCTCCAATGCCGTGAAATGCGCATTCTCATAGATCGGATCTGCCGCAGAGGGTGCCCGTCGCTGTCCGCCGCGCCAGTCAAAGAAAAAGCGGTCGATGGTAATGTCGCTGTTACGCAAAGCCTGCTCGATCAGCGTCAACAGCGCGATATCGTCTTTGACCCCGCGTGAGGGCACGCCGAGCCGGGCCAGCATCTTTTCACGAAACGCGTCCTGATAAAGCGGCCCAAACCCTTCAATGATTGAAATCAGCGGCTCGGCTTCCTCGATCAGGCGCAGCGAGACGGCGAGCTGGGCGATATCCCAATGGATCGCCTCAGCCTGGCGGGCAAAGGCGTAGAGACTGGTCTGGTCAAAATAGGCGGCGGTGAATCCGGGCTCCCATTTCGGCGTGAAGCGCCACGGGCCATAATCGAAGCTTTCGGTGGTGATCGCGATATTGTCGCTGTTGAGGACGCCGTGAACAAAGCCGGCCGCCATATAGGAGGCGGCGAGTTTCGCGCCGCCCGCCACGACATGGGCGAGCAGCCTTTCCGGCGCATCCTCTCCGGCTTCCTCGCCAAAATAATGTTTGAGGCAATAGGCGGTGAGCTTTTGCATGTTTTCCGGTTCGCGCAAGGTTGCGAGCCGCTGAAAACTGCCGATCCGGATATGGCCATGGCTGAGCCGGACCATGACGGCGGAGCGGGTAGGCGAGGGTTCATCATTGCGTTCCAGGGCTTCACCGGTTTCGATCAGCGAGAAGGTTTTGGAGGTTTCAACGCCCAGCGCCTCCAACATCTCGGTCGCGAGTATTTCACGCACCCCGCCTTTCAGCGTGAGCCGTCCATCCCCGAACCGGCTATAGGGTGTCTGGCCTGAGCCTTTGGTGCCAAGATCCATGAGCCGCCCTATCCCGTCGCGCATCTGGGCGAAGAGAAAACCCCGGCCGTCTCCGATCTCGGGATTGTAGCTGCGAAACTGGTGGCCATGATAGCGCAGGGCGAGCGGTGAAGGGAGCGAACCTTGCAGCGGTGCGAAACGGCCAAAATGGCTGATCCATTCCTCTTCGCTCAATGCGGCAAGCCCGACGGTCTCCGCCCAGCGATCATTGCGGAATCTGAGCAGGGTCTGCGGGAAGTCCGCCGCCTCGACCGGATCATAAAAATCCCCGCCCAGTTCATGGATGGCAGTTTCGGGGCTGTAAGTTGAAGCTTGCGGCAAAATCGTCATGGCCCGATATGGGGGGAAGGAACGGGAGAGCGCAAGCGTGGCAGACTATACGGATGGAGTTTGGTGGTCGAATGATGGTTTGCGGCTGCATTACCGCGCCTATGGCGAACCGACCGGCAAACCGCCGATCCTGTGTCTGCATGGGCTGACCCGCAATGCGCGGGACTGGGAGCCTGTCGCAGAGCGGCTTGCCGGGGATTGGCAGGTCTATGTGCTGGAAATGCGCGGACGTGGTGAAAGCGCCTATGCGTCCGATCCGATGACCTATGTGCCGTTAACCTATGTTCAGGACGTCGAGGCGTTTCTGAAAGACCGGAACATCAATCGCTACATAGCCTTCGGCACATCCCTTGGGGGGATCATAGCCATGCTGCAGGCGGCGACGCATCCCGAGCGGATGGCTGGCGTGCTGCTCAACGATATCGGGCCGGTGATCGAAGACGAGGGCGTGGAGCGTATCCGCGGCTATGTCGGCAAAGGCGGCAATTTCCCGACCTGGCTCCATGCCGCGCGGGCGCTGCAATCGGGCTTTGGCGATACCTACCCCAATTGGGAACTGGCAGACTTTCTCGCGATGGCGAAGCGGCTCTGCAAGCTGCAGTCTTCGGGCCGGATCGGCTATGATTATGACATGCGCATTGCCGAGCCCTTCCGCGTGCCGGGCGGCGAAGCGGGGTTTGACATGTGGACGGCCTATGCCGGCCTGAAGGATATTCCGACGACGCTGGTACGCGGCGGCCATTCCGAAATTCTGTCCGAAGCCACCGCGAACGAGATGAAGCGGCGCAAACCTGATCTCGAAATGGTGACGGTTCCCGATGTCGGCCATGCGCCGATCCTGAACGAGCCGGAGGCCGAAGCGGCGATTGATCGGCTGCTGGAGCGTGTTCAGGCGTGAGCGAACCTGCGAAAATCCTGCATCTCCATTCGACATTCTCGCTGGGCGGGAAGGAGGCCCGGGCGGTACGGCTGATGAATGCGTTCGGTGATCGGGCGCGGCATACGATCCTCAGCGCCATGCCCGAGGCTTTGGGCGCGCGTGACGCGATTGATTCCGATATCGCCGTCGATTTTCCGCAGGACGCACCGTCGCTGGTCGGCAAGCCGGGATTGAGACGATACCGCGCGCTTGCCCGCTATATGCGGCAGTTCGATCTGATTCTCAGCTATAATTGGGGATCGATGGACGGGGTGATGACGCACCGGCTGTTCGGCTCTGGATTGCCGCCGATCATCCATCATGAGGATGGGTTCAATGCCGATGAAGCGGACCGGCTGAAGCCGAAGCGCAATATCTATCGGCGGCTTGCCTTTCCAACGTTGCACGCGCTGGTCGTCCCCTCGGACCGGCTCCATGAGATTGCGCGCTCGGCATGGAAGCAGCCTGAGGCGCGGGTGCAGCAGATTGCAAACGGCATTCCGGTGTCGCGCTATGCTGGGCCGCCAGAGCCTAATGCAATCCCAGGCCTTGTACGGCAGCCCGGAGATATTGTGATCGGGACGATTGCCGGCTTGCGGGAGGTGAAGGATTTGCCGCGCCTGGTGCGCGCGGTTGCAGAGCTGCCGCCCAATGTGCGGCTCGTGATCGCCGGAGAGGGGCCGGAACGCGGCGCGATCGAGGCGGAGGCGCTGGCCTGCGGTATCCCGCAACGGGTTCTGCTGGCCGGTTTTCTCGACCAACCCTGGCGTTATATCGGCCATTTCGACATATTTGCGCTGTCATCACGCAGCGAACAGTTTCCGATTTCCGTCATAGAGGCGATGGCGGCGGGTCTTCCGGTGGCGTCACCCAGGGTTGGCGATGTCGAAACCATGGTGAGCGCAGAGAATCGGTCGCTTATTGCGCTGGGCGATATGGATTTGGCTGGCGCCTTGAAAAAGCTGGTGGAAGATGGGTCTTTTCGCGCAACAATCGGTGTGGCCAACCGCGAAAAAGCGATATCAGACTATGATGAAGGCCAGATGGTTGGCGAATATGCAGCGCTTTACGAGGAAGCGCTTGGCCGCGCAGGATTATTCACAGCCTGAGTAAAATGGTCGCATCGCTGCCCAAATGTCCCTATATGATGGGCTAAACCGGGTCGGAGAGTATATGTTCAAGGGTTTAGATACGATCAATTATGGCGGGCGCGAAGTTCTGCCGTTGATCGAAGGTGGCAAGGGTGTTGCCGCGACGAATAGTATGAGTTCCGGCGCATGGGCGGCCGCAGGCGGCATCGGCACCGTGTCGGCGGTTAATGCAGACAATTATGACGCTGAAGGCCGGGTTATCCCGCAGATTTATCACGGCAAACGGCGCATCGACCGTCATGAAGAGCTGGTCCAATATGCGATTGACGGAGCCATTGAGCAGGTTCGCCGCGCGTTTGATATCGCCAGCGGCAAGGGCGCGATCAACATCAACGTGTTGTGGGAAATGGGCGGCGCGCAGGAAGTGCTCCACGGTGTGCTTGAAAAGACCAAGGGCCTTGTTGCGGGCGTAACCTGCGGCGCAGGCATGCCCTACAAGCTTTCCGAGATCGCAGCCTCCTATCAGGTCCATTATCTGCCGATTATCAGCTCCGCCCGCGCCTTCCGCGCGCTGTGGAAACGCGCCTATTCAAAAGCCGCTGAATGGCTTGGAGCGGTGGTTTATGAGGATCCGTGGAAAGCGGGCGGGCATAATGGCCTCTCCAATGCCGAAGATCCGCTCAATCCCGAAGATCCCTATCCGCGCGTCAAGGAATTGCGGGATGTCATGCGGGCAGAGGGTATTGCAGACACGGTACCGATCGTGATGGCTGGCGGCGTCTGGTATCTGCGAGACTGGGATCACTGGATCAACAATCCCGAACTCGGGCAGATCACTTTTCAGTTCGGCACGCGGCCGCTTCTGACCCAGGAAAGCCCCATTCCCCAGGCTTGGAAAGACCGGCTGATGACGCTCGATGAGGGCGATATCCTGCTCCACAAATTTTCGCCGACGGGATTCTATTCGTCTGCGGTTCGCAATGACTTCCTGAAGAATCTTGAGTCGCGGTCTGAACGGCAGATCGCCTTTTCGCTCGAAGCAGCCGGCGATCACCAATATCAACTGGATGTTGGTGTCAAAGGCAAGAATTTCTGGGTGACGCGCGGCGATTTGCTGCGCGCGCGCGAATGGGATGCTCTGGGTTTCGCAATGGCGCTGAAAACGCCGGACAACACGCTGGTTTTCGTGACTGCCGAGGAAGCCGCCCTGATCCGCAAAGACCAGGCCGATTGCATGGGCTGCCTCAGCCAGTGCCAATTCTCGTCCTGGAAAGACAAGGATAATTACACGACCGGCAGGCTGGCCGATCCGCGCTCATTCTGCATCCAGAAAACGCTGCAGGATATCGCGCATGGCGGGCCGATGGAGCATAATCTGATGTTTGCCGGCCATAATGCCTTCAACTTCAAGCTCGATCCCTTCTATTCGAACGGATTCGTGCCGACGGTGAAGCAGTTGGTCGACCGTATTCAGACCGGCGACTAGGGCTGCAGGCAAATCGGCGATAGGCGCCGGTTCAGCGGGCAATCCCGTCAATTGGCAGGTTTGTAGGCAGCCGTAGGGCTAGGCGGGACAGTCTATTCCCAGTCCCAAGCCTTTTCGCCATGTTGCGACAGGTCGAGGCCTTCCTGCTCTTGCTCTTTTGTCGCACGCATCGGGAAGACCAGGCCGACAATCCAGGCAAGCCCGGCTGTCGCCACCAGTGACCAGAGCGCGACAACCCCGATTGCGATCAGCTGTGCGACCAATTGGCTGGTCATCGTGATACCCGGTGCAAAGCCTGTTCCGCCCAAAGTCGGGGCCATCAGGACAGCGAGCATCAAAGCGCCGAGCATCCCGCCAACGCCGTGGACAGCAAATACATCAAGCGAATCGTCAATCGCGAAGCGGCGTTTGATAAGGCCGACACCGGCAAAACAGACAATCGCGGCCATCAGGCCCAGCAGCAACGCACTGCCCGGGCTGACGACATTCGCAGCGGGGGTTATCGTCGCAAGGCCGGCGATGACGCCAGTCGCGATGCCGATACCGGTGGATTTGCCGAAGCGAATCTTCTCGATGGCCGCCCATGTCAGCGCAGCGGCGCTGGCGGCAAGATGGGTGTTGAGAATTGCCGAGCCTGCGCCAAAATCCGCAGTTAGCCCAGATCCGCCGTTAAAGCCGAACCAGCCGACCCAGAGCAAGGCTGCGCCCGTCATGGTGAGGGCTGCGCCGTGCGGCGGGATCATTTTCTTGGGAAAGCCTTCGCGGCGACCGAGCAGGATGGCGATCACCAGCGCCGAAATGCCTGCCGTTGTGTGGACGACAATGCCGCCTGCGAAATCGAGCGCGCCGAGCTGGGCCAGCCAGCCGCCGCCCCACATCCAATGCGCTACGGGAATATAGACGAGCAGCATCCAGAGCGCCGAAAACACCATGACCCAGCCGAACCGTGCCCGCTCGACCCATGCGCCGACCATCAGCGCCGGGGTGATGATGGCGAAGGTCATCTGGAACAGGACGAAACTGGATTCGGGAATGGTCGTGCCGGGAAAAACTTCGCCAAGCCCGGAAAGCATCGCAAGCCCGGTGCCGCCGATGAAATTGCCGCCTTCGCTAAAGACCAGGCTATACCCGATGGCCACCCAGATCAGCGATGTGAGGCAGCAAATGCCGAAAATATGCATGCCGACGGAGAGGAAATTCTTGGTGCGGACGAGCCCGCCATAAAACAGCACAAGCCCGGGAAGCGTCATCAGCAGCACGAGCGCGCTGGCGGTCAATATCCAGGCTGTGTCGCCGGAATTGACGACGACAGGGGCAAGGGGGAAACCGGGCTGGGCGGCCAATGGTCCGGCGGCCATCGCAGCCGTTGCGGCGGTTGCCAGTCCCTTCAAAAGCCTGCTCATCATCGTTTCCCTTTTAGTGAAGCCGAATTTTCTTCGGTCAGTTATGCCCAGCCTTCAAGCACCTGGTCCGGCGGCCTGTGGCCGTCCGCCCAGATGCGGATATTCGCGATCACCTTGTCACCCATGGCCTCACGCCCTTCAAAGGTCGCCGAGCCAAGATGCGGCAGCAGCACGACATTATCGAGTGCGAGAAGCCGTTCGCCGATATGCGGCTCATTCTCGTAAACATCGAGCCCGGCGCCCGCAATTGCGCCATTTTCCAAGGCGTCCGTCAGCGCCTCTTCATCGATAATCTCGCCGCGCGCAGCGTTGATGACATAGACGTCCCTGCCGAGCAGCTTGAGCCGTTTCTCGTTGAGAAGATGATGGGTCTCGGCGGTATAGGGGCAGTTGATCGAGAGAATATCGATATCGGCCAGCATATCGTCCAGATCACCGCGCCAGGTGGCGCCCAAAGTCTGCTCAACGGCTTCCGGCAGCCTGTGCCGGTTGTGATAGTCGATCGCGATGCCAAAGCCGCTGGCACGCCGGGCAATCGCCTGGCCGATCCTGCCCATCCCGATAATGCCGAGCTTTTTCCCGTTCACCCGGTGGCCGAGCATGCCGGTTGGCGCCCAGCCTTTCCATTTTCCGGCCCGGACAAATTTTTCGCCTTCTGCCAGCCGCCGTGGGACAGAGATGATCAGCCCCATCACCATATCCGCCGTGTCTTCGGTCAGAACGCCCGGTGTATTGGTAACGGGAATCTCCCGCGCGCGCGCCGCAGCAAGATCGATATGATCGACGCCGACCCCGAAATTGGCGATCAGTTTCAGCTGTGGCCCGGCGCTGGCCAGCACATCGGCCGTGATATCATCGGTCACTGTGGGCACGAGGACATCGGCCCGCGCGACCGCATCTTTCAGCGCATCGGTGGACATTGGCGTGTCATCGGCATTGAATTCAGCATCAAACAATTCCGCCATGCGCGCTTCCACCTGGGTGGGCAGCTTTCGCGTGACAATGGTCTTGGGGCGTTCAATCTGAGGCATCGCGCAGTGAATTGCAGCCTGTTTGGCGACGCGTCAAGCGGATCGCGGGTTGAAGCTTGGCCAACGCTTGGCCTAGAGACGGGAACGGGCAATGGAAAAGGGGACGGTGCAGGAAATGCACAGTATTTTTCGACTGGTGATTCTGGTGATCGGCGCAACTTTGCTGTCGGTTCCCGATGGTGCTGCGGCCCAGGAACGGGAAACACCCTATTGGGCTTCGATTTCTGCAGGACAGGCCCGGATGCGGACCGGGCCGGGCCGCAACTTCCCGATCAGCTGGCTGTATCAGCGTGCCGGGCTACCTGTGCGGGTGGTCGAAGTGTATGAGAATTGGCGCAAGATTGAGGATCCCGATGGCACCCAGGGCTGGATGCTCGTCAATCTGTTGAGCGCAGACCGCACGGCCATGATTATCGGCGATATCCGGCCGATGCGCGAAGCACCGCAAACCAGCGCGCGAATCCGGTATCAGGCGGAGCCGGGCGTTGTCGGGCGGGTGCGCACATGTCGGCGCGGCTGGTGCGAAATAGACGTGCGTGGGCGCAGCGGATTTGTCCAGGTCGCACATCTGTTCGGCGTCGAGGAAGACGAGCGTGTCGATTAGGCACCAGCTTTAAGTGAGCGCGCTTCTCGCGAGTTTTGAAAATTTGCCGCCCGAATGGCGTGCGGGTTTCGGGGCGCTGCTTGGGCTCATCATCGGCAGCTATCTGGCGACGCTGGCATTGCGCTGGCCATCGGGAGAGGCCGCATCACAGGGCCGTTCGCGATGCGATGGCTGCGGCAAGACGCTGGGCTGGCCAGACCTGATCCCGGTGCTGAGCTATCTGGCGCGGCGCGGT
>CAJQMX010000343.1 GCA_905479515.1 uncultured Parasphingopyxis sp. | reverse complement strand
TCGCGCTGATCGATGCGGAAATCGCGACCAGATCGTTGCGCATATCGCGCGGCGACATGGAGATCAGCTCAAGATTCTTCGGCTGCACATATCCCGTAATGTAATTGAACAGCTGCGCGGCATCACGGCCCGCACGAGGATCAGCGGTGAAGAAACTGAGATCGGTATAAATCTTGGCGGTTACGGGATGGTAATTGCCCGTTCCGAAATGGCAGTAGGTGCGATAGCTATCTTCTTCCTTGCGGACGACCATTGTCACCTTCGCATGGGTTTTCCACTCGATGAAGCCATAAACGACCTGCACCCCTGCCCGCTCCAGCGCGTTCGCCCAAAGCAGATTCTGCTCTTCGTCAAACCGCGCCTTGAGCTCGACAACAGCCGTAACCGACTTACCGGCCTCCGCCGCATCGATCAGTGCACGGATGACGGCTGATTGCTTGCCGGCACGGTACAGCGTCTGCTTGATGGCCACGACATCGGGATCGTCGGCGGCTTGCTTGAGCAGAGCGACAACAACGTCAAAAGATTCGTAGGGGTGATGGACAACAATGTCCTTGGTTTTGATCGCCGCGAAACAATCACCGCCATGTTCACGAATACGCTCGGGGAAACGCGGGCTGAAGGGCGGAAATTTCAGATCAGGCCGGTCTTCTTCAACCAATTGTTCGAGATCCGCGACGCCCAGAAACCCGCTGCTTTCGGCGACGATACTGTCATCGCCGCCCATTTCCCGGCGGATCACCGCTTCCATGTCATCAGGAATATCGGCCTCAAGCTTCAGCCGGATAACCCGGCCTCGGCGGCGGCGTTTGATCGCACTACGGAAATAGCGAACCAGATCTTCAGCCTCTTCCTCAACCTCGATATCGCTGTCCCGGATAATCCGGAAGGCTCCGTGTCCTTTCACGAAATATCCGGGGAACAGGATATGGGTGAAGCGCCGGATAATTGTTTCAATCGCCACATAACGGGCGATTTCTCCGGGCAGACGGACAAAGCGTGGCAGCGTGGTGGGAACCATCAGCAACTCGCGGATCGGCGCGTCATCAACCTCCCGCACCAGATCGAAAACAAGGCTGAAACCCTTATTGGGGATGAAGGGAAACGGATGGGCCGGGTCAAGCGCCTGCGGCGTCAGGACCGGAAAAATGTGGCTGTAAAAATGGTCCGACAGCCATGTTTCCGTTTCTCCTGAAATCTCGCCATCCGAAAGCACGAAAATTTCGGCTTCGGCCAGTGCGGCACGCAGCTCCGACCAAACCTCCTGTTGTTCCACCATCAAGGCATTGGCGCGCTCAGAGACGGCTGCGAGCTGTTGCCCTGGCGTCATGCCATCGGCTGACCGCATCTCTATACCGACCAGTTGCTGACCTTTCAGACCGGCGACCCTGACCATGAAAAATTCGTCGAGGTTGTTCCCCGAAATCGAGAGGAAGCGTAGCCGTTCAAGCAAGGGATGCGCTTCGTTTCTGGCTTCTTCGAGCACCCGTTCGTTAAAACTGAGCCAGCTCAACTCGCGGTTGAAATAGCGGTCTTCCGTTCCCGGCTCGACTTCAACTTCGTGGGAGAAATCTTCGGTAATATGATCGGGATTATAATCGTCCATATCAACCCTTTAGACGCTCCAACGTTACAGGTCGATGAAACCGAGGTCCGTCATTGCATCACGCACCAGCCCGAGCGTGATCCGGCTCCGTCGTTCAAATGCCATTCGGTCCAGCGTTTCGATGAGATGGTGCAGTGTATAATGGCTACGATCCATGCGCTTGAGCAGATATTCGATCGCATTTTGCGGAACCACCATCCCCTGAGCGGCGAAATGATGGTGCAACCGCGCTTCGATCAGTTGATCGCTGGGCTCGGAAATCCGGATTTTGGGAGTCGCAGCGATTCTGGTTCGCAGATCGGGCAACGTGATTTCCCAGCGCGGCGGCGGTTCGTCTGCAATGATCAACAGCGGCCTCTGGCTCGCCTGCGCGCCATTCCAAGCGTGGAACAGGGCTTCTTCCTCGGCAAGATCCGCATCGTCGATGACATCGCCTCCGCTCTTGCTGGCAAATAAGCGGCCAAGACTGGATCGACCGGATTTGCGCGGACCGGTGAGGAGGCTCGTTCGCACCGGCCATAGTGACCAGTGCTCAAGATGTTTGACGGCTTCGCTATTGCTCGAATCGACGATGAAGGCGCTGTCATCCGCCGATACCGGCCAGTCGAGCGGCAGGGCAATCTGGCTCATTGACCTTCTGGCGTATCAGACCCCTGAGGTGCGCCTCGACTGATCTGCAATGTGCCCGTGCCACGCTGGACCTGGAAACCACGGGCAGAAAGGGCCGATGCCAAAGTATCGAGATCGCCAATATAGCTGACCTCCATCAGCGATACGCCGCCAATGGCAAGGCTGGACGTTGTCGCCCCGCGCACGCCAGGTGTGCCGCGAACGGCTGCCTCGCTGGAACGGACGGAGTTGGCATCGGGTGTAACAACCCGGATCGTGTAGCGTCCTGTTGATGTTGCCTGTTCGGTGTTGACCGATTCGGTGTCGGGGCGCCTGTCGACGGCAACGCTTTCCTGCAGCTCATCCAGAGCTTCTTCCAGCGCTTCTTCATCAAGCCCAAATTCGAAATTCAACGAGGGATCGGGGCGCAATCGACCATCGGCGAGCGCTTCGGCATAGGCGGCGTCGATTCGCCGCGCGCCCTCATCAAGCAATTGATCAAGGTTATCCGAGTTGCGGACACGCAGGGAGAATTGCGCGATCTTGCGCCGGTCCGGACCGTGATAGGCGACAAAACGCCCATAGATAGGGCCGCCCGGATAGGAATATTGAAGATGCACGACGGGAATAACCACATCGGCAGCCCCGTAGGAATCGAGCAGGAACCGCCACCAGCCGCGCCCTGGCCGCCCAGATTGGCCGACCGTCAACAGCATTGATGTAGGGCCGGTCGCGCTTGCCCGGACATAATCTATCGGGCTTTCGCTGGAACGAAAACGCAGCCATGCGCGCTGCCAGGGCGTGCGATCCTCAAAGCTCATTGGCGTGCTGCCGACCCATTGCACCGGCAGGATCAGCATCGGCGGAGAGCGCCGGATTATGCCAGAAACGCCAAGATAACGGCTTACTCGCGCCCGATCGAACATGACGCCGAGCCGCGCGACATAGCGTGTGGGGCCGATCTGTTCCTCTTCGACAATGATCCCGGTGACAACGGCACTCAGCGATGCATCGCTGAGGTTGGGCACCTGTGCTGCTGCGCCGCCATTCACTCTGGCGTAGAGCATTCTCCAGCCTTCGCGCTGCGCCCGTTCCCATGCAATACGCCGGGCATCCTCAGCATTCTCTCCCGAGACATCGACGAAAATACCGGTCACTTCGTAGCTCGCAGCCGAATCAAATCCGAATTCGCGTGGGTTTTGCGGCTGCTCCTGCTGAGCGAGCACAACGCCTGCCGCACCAATGGCGAGCAAAACGAGTGCGATAAGCGCTTTCAGATTACGGGTTACAAACTGCATTGTGGGCCTTTTGGCGACTTGGCCGTGGAAATCCAAGAGCGATGTGGCTAGTCGCTATAAACATGAACGCCAAGCACAATTCTAACGAACCGTATAGCTACGAAAAAGCCGGGGTCTCAATCGCCGCTGGCAACGCCCTTGTCAAAGCAATTGCACCCCTTGCGCGGGCAACCGCCAGACCGGGCGCAGACGCAGACCTTGGCGGCTTTGGAGGCTTTTTCGACCTTAAGGCGGCGGGCTATTCCGATCCCCTGCTCGTGGCCGCGAACGACGGTGTCGGGACCAAGGTAAAACTGGCCATTGATCATGACCGGCATGACAGAATCGGAATCGATCTTGTCGCCATGTGCGTCAATGATCTGATTGTTCAGGGCGCGGAGCCTCTTTTCTTCCTCGATTATTTCGCAACCGGGAAACTC
>CAJQMX010000342.1 GCA_905479515.1 uncultured Parasphingopyxis sp. | reverse complement strand
GGGCGGAGATTGCCGCTGCTGCGCGCGAAGCGGGGATGGATTATGTCGCGATTCCGGTAACCCATGCGGGTTTTTCCGTGCCGCAGGTAGAGATGATGCGCACGGCGCTCGATGCCAATGACGGCAAGACGCTGGCCTTCTGCCGTTCGGGCACCCGTTCGACCCTGTTATGGGCGCTGGCCGAGGCGGATGCCGGGCGCGATCCGGAAACCATCGCGCAAGCAGCGGCGGGCGCAGGCTATGATGTCTCCCCGATCCGATCGATCATGGATGCCTTTGCTGCGGCAAAATGACTCTGACCGTCCTTCTCGGCTCAATCGCTGCGGTGCTGGTTCTGGCCGGTATCGCCTGGCTGCTGAAGCTCGGCAAAGAGCCCCGGATCGAAAGCCCCGAAGCGGCGGCGCAGCATGCCCGCGAGGCGCATAGCGGTTTTCGCCCGAAGGATATTGCGCTCGACAGGGACGGACGCGCGGCGCTGGTGCTGGGGGAAAGCGGAGAGGTGGTTCTGCTGCGTCCCCACGGCGCGCAGATTGCCGCCCGGGTTTTCAGGGCACCGCCTACGGCCACCCAGATCGGCGATACGCTGACGATTGCAACCGGCGATGCGATGTTCGGCGATACGGCGCTGATCCTGGGCGAAGCCGAAGCGAATAGCTGGTCCGCGCGACTGGGGAGGCCCTAACATGCCCGAACTGCCAAGCCCGACCCAGGTCGCGGTTCCCGCCTTTATCATCCTCGTGCTGATCGAGATGCTGGTTGCCCGGCGGTTCGATCCCAGCCGCTATGAGGCCAAGGACACGCTGACCTCCCTATTGCTGGGAACCGGCAGCACGGTCGCCGGCGCGCTGACCGGCGCGACTGTCATCGCGCTATCAGTCTGGCTGTACCAGTTTCGTCTGTTCGATATCGGCTATGTCTGGTGGGCGTGGATCGTCGCCTTTCTGCTCGACGATCTGGCCTATTATGTGTTTCACCGCGCCGCCCACCGGGTCCGCTGGTTCTGGGCAAGCCATGTCATCCACCATACGAGCCAGCATTATAATCTCTCGACCGCGCTCAGGCAGACCTGGACCGGATTCTTCAGCCTCTCCTTCGTCTTCAGCCTGCCGCTCATCCTGATCGGCTTTCCGGTCGAGATGCTGATTTTCGTGAGCGGCGTGAACCTGGTCTATCAATTCTGGATCCATACCGAGACGATTGGCCGGATGCCGCGCTGGTTTGAGGCGATCTTCAACACGCCCTCGCACCACCGCGTCCATCATGCGACGAACCCGCGCTATCTCGACAGGAATTATGCCGGGGTTTTCATTATCTGGGACAAGATGTTCGGCACCTTCACCGCCGAGCTAGACGAGGACAGGCCGCGGTACGGCATCATCAGGAACCTCGGCAGCTTCAACCTGTTATGGGCGGCCTTCCATGAATGGATCGGCATTGCGAAGGATGTGTTCACCGTGCCGGGGCTGCGCAACAAGCTTAATTATATGATCCGCCCGCCTGGCTGGAGCCATGACGGGTCGCGCGATACCAGCGATACGATCAGGGCGCGGTGGCGGGAGGATGATTCCCAGTAATGGGTATTCGAGCTGGCGAAGTTTCCCTTGCCCTTGCGACGACTCTTTTTCTGGCCGTGGCGATCTACAGCCTATTCGACTTTTCCGATGCCTTGCTGCTCCCTCTCGGTAGTGCAGGGAATGGAACGTGGATACTCTTTTGGTCCGCTTTCAGTATCTGGACAGTGATTTCAGTGCTCGCGGTTCGGAAGCGTCAATTCTTGCTTCCATGCTGTAGCCTTGTGCTCATGCTGATTATTTTGAGCCCTTCTGCCATGCTCGTTGCAGCCTGTTCCCAAGGCAACTGCCTCTAAAAAAATGGGCCGGCGGATTGCTCCACCGGCCCAGTTATTCGCGGGAACGAATTTCTTAATAGTTGTAGGCACGCTCACCATGTTCGGCGAGATCGAGGCCTTCGCGTTCAGCCTCTTCACTCACCCGACCGCCGGTAACCAGTTTGGCGATGGTGGCTGCGATGGCGGTACCGACAGCGGCCCAGGCAATCGCGACAACAACAGCGATGATCTGGATCCAGACCTGAGCGCCCATGGCTACCGAACCGTCACCGGGGCCACCAAAGATCGGCTGGTAGACAATGCCGGTGCCGATTGCGCCAACCATGCCGCCAATGCCGTGAATGCCGAAGGCATCGAGCGAGTCGTCATAACCGAGCTTCGGCTTGAGGAACGCAACCGCATAGTAGCAAACGATCGAGGCGACAGCGCCAAGGCAGATCGCGCCGAACGGACCAGAGTTGCCCGCAGCCGGTGTGACCGCAACCAGACCGGCGATGATGCCGGAGCAGAGGCCGAGTGCCGATGCTTTCTTGCCGTTGACCGCTTCAGCGAGCATCCAGAAGAGGCCTGCCGATGCCGTGGCGACAAAGGTGTTGATCATCGCAAGACCCGCCGTGCCGTCAGCTTCGAGTTCGGAGCCAGCGTTAAAGCCGAACCAACCAACCCAGAGCAGACCCGTGCCGATCATCGTCATCGTCAGTGAATGCGGAGCCATTGGTTCCTTGGGATAGCCGGTACGCTTGCCGAAGATCATCGCAGCAACCAGCGCCGATACACCGGCATTGATGTGAACCACGGTGCCGCCGGCAAAGTCGAGAGCGCCCATTTCAAAGAGGAAGCCGCCGCCTGCCCAAACCATATGCGCGATTGGGAAATAGACGATCGTGAGCCAGATGGCCGTAAACAGCATCACCGCCGCAAACTTCACGCGTTCGACAAGAGCGCCGAGCACAAGAGCCGCCGTGATGGCCGCGAAGGTCATCTGGAACGAGATGAAGACATATTCGGAGATCACCTCGTCAGAGAAGGTCGCCGCCGTACTGTCTGGCGTGGTTTGCGCGAGGAACAGATTGCCCCAGCTGAAAAAGGCATTGCCCTCTGGCCCAAAGGCCGTGCTGTAGCCGTAGATAACCCAGATAAGCATCGCCATTGCCGAAACGGCGCCGACTTGCGTCATCGTGGAGAGCATGTTCTTCGTTCGGGTAAGGCCGCCATAGAAAAGGGCGAGGCCGGGGAGGATCATGAGCAGGACGAGGATCGTCGCGGTCATCATCCAGGCGTTATTGCCGGGGTTGGGAACGGCTACAGCCACCTCTTCGGCGGCTTCAGCGGCGTCTTGTGCCCAAGCGGGCGCGGCGGCGATGGCCGCCACCGTCATAGCAGAAATTTTCGTAAGTAAGCGCATCATAATCCCCTTTACAGAGCCGTGTCGTCGGTTTCGCCGGTGCGAATTCGCAGTGCAGCACCAACATCAAGCGTGAATATCTTGCCGTCTCCGATCGAGTCCGTATTCGCGGCAGCCGCGATGGTTTCGACGACACGCGGCGCAAGATCATCGCTCACGACAGTTTCGATCCGAATCTTGGGAACCATGTTCGTGGCATATTCCGCACCGCGGTAAACCTCGGTTTGACCTTTTTGCCGGCCAAAGCCTTTTACCTCGATCGCGGTCATCCCCTGAACACCCACATCGGACAAGGCCTCGCGGACCTCATCCAGTTTGAATGGTTTGATGATAGCTATAATGAGTTTCATATTACCTCCCTGTTCACGACTAGATTGCTGCAATGCAACATAGCTGTCAAATAGTAAAAGCAATAAGAAGCTGGATTTTCTTGTAATTAAATTACAATTATAGGCCGAAATCCCCGTTTTCCGAGAAGCACGGCCTGCAAAAAAAGTTTTATATCAGGACTGAGCCAGCCGCTCTATTTCCGGCATTGCCTCGATCGCCGCTCGGCGCCCGATCGCAATCAGGTCTTCCGCGCGTGTGAAATTGGAGGTGTCGATATGGCCGACCGGAAGCGCCAGTTCGAGGTCCGGCGGGTCGCGGTCCAGCGACAGGCGCGTCAGTTGGGAGAGCATCAATCCGGTTGCACTGCGGACCACCGAAAGCGTTGTAAGCCTTGGGTTTTCTGCATCACTGATCCCGACCGCCTTGCGGCGCGCCGGGTAATCCCCCTGCAGGTTGATCGCGACGATGGGGCGCCCGGCTGCCATGGCCCTTAGCGGCAGAACTGGCACGGGCATCACCGCGCCGCCATCCGACAGAATGCGTCCGTCACGCATCACGGGCTGAAAAATGCCGGGAAGGGCGATTGTCGCATGAATCGCATCGCAAACCGGGCCATTATCGAGAATCACCGCCTCTCCGCTCAGCAGATCGGCGGCAACAACCGCCGTCGGGACCGAAAGCGACTCGAAGGTCAGGTCACCAAGATGCGTATCAAGCAATTTTGCGATAGCCTTGCCACTCAGCACCGAGCCGGGACGCCAGTTCAGCCCCAGATAGCGGACGACCGAGCGCACTGAAGAGGCCGAATGGGCAAGCTCTTCCAATATTTCGAGGCGGCCCGAGGCAAAGGCGATGGACGCCACACCGCCGATTGATGTGCCAGCGAGCGCATTGATTTCGATACCCGCCGCTTCCAGCTCACGCAGCACGCCGATATGCGCCCAACCGAGCCCGGCACCGCCGCCAAGGGCAAGCGCGATCGTCATTGGGCTTCTGCCTCCCGGATTATCGTGCGCGCCGCTTCGAGATCCGCCTCATCGACCATCAGCCGCACCGGAATCATGATGCCGACGCTTTCCGCGATATTCATGCCAGCGTCGAAACAATGGGCCTCGATTCCATCGGACGCCAGCCGCCCGCGAATGATCGATGCTTCAACGCCGTTCGAAAACCGGCCGAGTTCCACAAGTGCCATGGCTATGCATCCACCCCGAAATAGCGTTCGGTCGCCCGGGTCGGCAGACCGTCTATGCTGCGCGTTCGTTCCTGTGTTTTCTCTTTCCACGAATCGGGATCGGCCTGGGCGTGATATTTTTTGAGCGTTTCGCGATCGTTGACCAACTCCATCATCGGCACGCCCCAGCCGCAGCTCGTCTGTACCGATTCGACGGAAATATCGAAAATCTGGCGGGTGCCCGGCAGGATCTCGAAATGCGCGGCAAGGGCGCTCCAGCCCGCATCCTGCGGCAACACCGGAACGCCGCGGCCATAGATGCGGAGGATCAATGCCGGATTCTCAAACGCACAGAACATGATGGTGATCCGGCCATCGGCGGTGAGGTGCGCATGGGTTTCATTCCCTGAGCCGCCAAGATCGAGATAGGCGACATGGCCCGGTGAAAGGATGCGAAACGCATCATACCCCTTGGGCGAAAGGTTGATCCGGCCCTCGGACGCGGCGGTTGCGACAAAGAACATCGGCTGCTTCTCGACAAAGGCGATATGCTTGTCGGTCAGTGCATCGAAAAATTCTGACATCGGGTGTACCTTTCGTGCGGACTCTACCAGTCGCTGCCCTTCTCGACAGCCTCTTTTTCTTCCGGTGCCGTCTCGCGGCCAAGCGCTGCGTTGCGGTGCGGGAAACGACCGAAGCGTTCGATAAGCTCATGATGGTCATATGCATATTTGAGCGCGCCATCACTATCGAGCGACTTGAATAGCGCCAGCGACCGGTCTTGGTCCCCAATGTCCTCACTGTGCATGAACGGCATATAGAGGAATTGTCGGCGCTCGGCAGTCATATCCTTGTCGTACCCACGATCAATGGCACCGTCCGCTATGGAGCGCGCCAGCCCGTCGGTGGCAAAGGCTTCCGCCTGGCCCCGAAAAAGATTGCGGGAAAACTGATCGAACAGAATGACGGCGGCGAGCGCTTCATTCGCGCTCCCAAGGAACGCTTCGGCACGCTTTCCCTTCGCCGAGGCCCTCACGTCTCCGAACCGCTCTGCGATCATTGCGTCCGTTGTGTCAGAATGCCGCCACCAACCCTGTTCGCCGATCTCGTCGAACCAGAAATCCAGCACCGCCTCCTGCCAACGCGCTCCGGTCATCCAGTTGCTGTACCGCCCACGGTGAGCCCATCCACCAGCAGGGTCGGCTGACCTACGCCCGCCGGGATAGACTGACCCGCCTTGCCGCAAATGCCGATGCCTTCGTCGAGTTCCAGATCATTGCCGATTGCCGAGACCTTGGTGAGGACGGTCGGGCCGTCGCCGATCAGGGTTGCGCCCTTGATCGGTGCGCCGATCTTGCCGTTCTTCACCCGATACGCCTCGGTGCAGCTGAACACGAACTTGCCGCTAGTGATATCAACCTGACCGCCGCCGAAGCTTTTGGCGAAGATGCCGTCCTTCACCCGGCTCATAATCTCTTCCGGATCATCATTGCCGGCGCGCATGAAGGTGTTCGTCATCCGCGGCATCGGCGCATGGGCGAAGCTTTCACGGCGACCGTTGCCGGTGGCAGGAGCGCCCATCAGCCGGGCGTTCATCCGGTCCTGCATATAACCGGCGAGAATACCGTCTTCGATCAGCACCGTTTCCTGAGTCGGCGTGCCCTCATCATCGATGGAGAGCGAACCACGGCGATCCGTTATCGATCCATCATCGACGACTGTAACGCCGGGCGCGGCAACGCGCTCACCAATCCGCCCGGAAAAGGCGGACGTACCCTTGCGGTTGAAATCGCCTTCCAGGCCGTGGCCGATTGCTTCATGCAGCAACACGCCGGGCCAGCCAGGGCCGAGCACGACCTGCATTTCGCCGGCCGGTGCAGGCTCCGACCCCAGATTGACAACGGCCTGAGCCAGCGCCTCGTCTATCGCGCGGTTCCAGTTGGCCGGCTCAAACAGGCGCTCGTAAAGATAGCGCCCGCCCATGCCGAAAAAGCCGGTTTCGCGGCGGCCATTTTCCTCGACAACGATCGACACATTCAGGCGCACCAGCGGACGGATATCGGTAGCCACATAGCCATCGGGGCGAACAATCTCGACCACGCTCCACGACCCCGAAATCCCCGCCGTAACCTGCACAACGCGCGGATCACGCGCCCGGGCGGCCGCATCAATCTGCTGACACAGCGCAACCTTTTCGGCAAAGGGCACAAGGGTGAGCGGATCGCTATCGGTATAGAGATGCCGGTTGGTGGGGCGCGGCGGCGCCTGGCGCGGCTGATTTGACGGATCAAGCAGACGCATCGTTTCACCCGCCCGGAGGATCGCGGCTTCGCTGATCTCATTGGCATGGGCAAAGGCCGTGGTCTCACCCGATACGCCGCGCAGGCCAAAGCCTGCCTCGGTGCTGTAATCGGCGGTCTTCAGGCGGCCATCGTCAAAGGCGAAGGCCTCGCTCGCGCTATATTGCAGGTAAAGTTCGCCATCATCGGCGGTTTTCAGGATCTCCGCCGCAAGCGTTTGCGCGCGATCAGGATCGAGAGCATCGGGACGGTAGAGGAAGGAGCGGGGGTCGGAAGCTGTTATCATGCTTCCCGATATAAGGCGATTATGCCGCGGATACACCCTCATCCGACTGATTTTCGCCGGAAACGGTATCTGCCGGCCCGCCAATCAGCACAAAGCGGCGATCACAATAGCCACAATCGACAAAGCCGGCTTCGTCGATATCCAGCCAGACGCGCGGATGACCGAGTGCGGCCCCGCCCGGAATGTCATCAGCGCCATCGCAAGCAACGCGGGACTGGCTGACACGGAGGGTTTCAGGTTGATCAATCATTGTGTCGCGCGCTTAGCAAAGCGCCTCGACCTAATCAATCGGCCACGGCGTTTAGAGATAGATTACCGTGACGTTGAAAGTGCCTTCATAGCTGCCCGGCTCCTGATTCGCACCGACATTGAGCCGCGCGCCGAAATCCAGATCACGGACACCCGTGGGGCCGAGATTGACCGCCAGGCCGACGAAGAGAATCTGCGCCGCGCCATCGACATTGAAATTGTTGACCGTCATCGTGCCCGGGCCATTCTGATTGGTGATCGTGGCTGACGTTGGGAGCGCTATCAGCGCCAGCACATTGGGGCTGCCGTTCGCCCGAAAGCGGGCGGGGTGATAGGTGCTGGCGGCCCCGACAACCGAACCGGTTGTCGCACGTGCGCCATTGGCGGGATTGATGGTTACGCTGCCGCCCGATGCGCCGGGAATCAGCGACCCGAATGCCAGATCATCAAGGTTGACGAGCCCCGCCATCGACAGAATTTTCGCATCGGACTGGCCGGTCTCGTCAGCGGCACAGGCCGCCACAGAACCGAGGCTGCCCGTCAGAAGGGCGCCCGCCGCCAATATACCGCGCATGAACTGCCGGGAAAGACTGGATCGCTTGGTTTTCATGATTTCGCCATGGGCGCCGCTGAAGGTCAGGCCGGGCCCGACTGGAAGATACGCGCCGCCAGAACGGCAGAAGCCGAAAATTCGCGGGCAATCTTGTGCCAGAAGCCGGAGAGTGTTTTCCATGTCATGTGGAGTCATTACGCCCGCACGCCTTAAAGCTTCCCTGTGGAACACCCTTAACAAAGGCTTCACCCCGATCTGTTTGTTACCGCCTTGTTAACCATAAGACTTGACCTGATCTTGAGTATGTTCGGCCAAAAGCATTTTTTCAGATCCGGGGGGATTTATGAAACGCGAAACGTTATGGGCCATCATGGCTCCAGTTATGGCCTTGAGCTACACCGGAACAGCGCTTGCCGCTGACGTAACCGGTGACTCTGAAGCCGTCATCGTGACGCCGCTTTCATTGGTCAACACAAGCGATCTCGAATTTGGTGCACTATTGTCCGGGGCCACGGCCGGGACGGTGGTCATCGATCCAACTAATGACGCTCGCTCGGTAACGGGCGGTGTCACGGCGGCCGGTTCGGGGGGGCAGGCCGCCCAATTTTGGACCTATGGAGGGCCGCGGCAGTATATTTATGTAACGCGCGGCCCTCTTCCGGTTCTCGATCGGGTCGGCGGCGGAGGCAGCATGAATGTCACGCAGCTGACGCTAAACGGCCCGGTTTACCGGTATCTGAGCGGCGCTGGCCTGCTTGATCTGCGCGTGGGGGGCAGATTGCAGGTCGGTGCCAATCAGGCACCTGGTGTGTATGAAGGCGACTTCGAGATAACCGTCACCTATTTCTAGGACTGGTTTCTGGTCTCCGTTTTTGAGACCGGACTGCTTTCAGGCGGATCTCCGTCTCATACATATGGTAAAAGAGCGCTATGCGATGTTGGCCGGGGGGCATATCGCATAGCGCTCTTTATACTGTCAGAGTGTATGGGATCAGCGATAATCGACGGTGACGTTGAACGTTCCGTCATAAACGCCTTCGGCCTGGTTGGCGCCGACGCGCAACCGCCCACTGACGTAGAAGGTGCGCTCACCCGCTGCATTCAGCCGTTTGTTGACGCCGCCGTTGATCCGCACGCGGTCCATCGTCATCGTTGCGCCGCCGCCTGAACGGGACAATGTTATCGGCGCGGCAGCGGTAACGACGCTGATAGGTTCACGCGACGCCCCGGTGATCAGGAACTCGCCGCGCTGGCACCCGGTGCCGACGATCATCGCGCCGCCTTGCGCCACGCACACCCCGTCATTGCGCCGGATATTGACGCGCCCCGCGACATTGCTCGGGACGATCGAGCCAAAATCGAGAACGGAGATCTGGGTTAAGGTCAAAGGCTGCAGAATTTCGGATTCAGCTGTAGCATCTGTTGTTGCAGCATAAGCCGGTGACGCCGTCAGCACAGTCAATGCCGCAGCGAAGAGCGCCGTTCGGCGCCCAAAGTGAGTAGTTTTCATTGTGATATTCCCCCTGACGACTGCTATCGCCGAAAATAGAGAATACTGGCCGAACAAGGATGGTTAATAGGCCACAAAGCATAAACAGGCGGGCAGATGCTTTGCGCCGCCCGCGCGACAGGCTATGCGCGGGCGCATGACCGATGCAGCTATTCATGTCGAAAATGTCACCAAAATCTATGAGGGCGATGTTCGCGCACTCGATGCCGTCAATCTGACGATCCCGCGCGGCTCGATTTTCGGCCTGCTTGGGCCAAATGGCGCTGGCAAATCGACGTTGATCAACATCCTTGCCGGGCTGGTGAACAAGACCGAAGGTTCGGCCTCGATCTGGGGGTTCGATATCGACCAGGATCCGCGCAACGCCAAGGCGAGCATCGGCATCGTCAATCAGGAGATCATGTTCGATCCCTTCTTCACGCCCGCCGAGACGCTTGATATCCAGGCCGGTCTCTACGGCATTTCGAAGAAGAACCGTCGCACGATGGAATTGCTCAAGGCGGTCCGTCTTGAGGACAAGGCCGATGCCTATGCCCGCACACTTTCGGGCGGAATGAAGCGCCGTCTGATGGTTGCCAAGGCGATGGTCCATACGCCGCCCGTGCTCATCCTTGATGAACCGACCGCTGGCGTTGATATCGATTTGCGTCGTCAGCTCTGGGATTATGTCCGCGAACTGCATGCTGGCGGTGTGACCGTCGTGCTCACTACGCATTATCTCGAAGAAGCCGAGGAACTGTGCGACCGGATCGCGATCATCAATCACGGCAAGCTGATCGCCGACAAGCCAACCCGCGAGCTGGTGAATATGGCGCAGGAAAAGGCGGTTGTCGTGACGGTCGAACAGGACATCACGGCCATGCCCGACAAAAGCTGCTTTGAGAAAATCGAACAGATCAATTCCAACACGATGACGATCACCTACCGCAAGGACAAGGTGAATGCAGGCGAAGTGCTCACGGCGCTTGGCGAGGCCGGCCATACGATTATCGACGTCACGACGCGCGAAGCCGATCTTGAAGATGTGTTCCTCAACCTGACCCGGGACGCGGCGTGACGCGTTCGGGAGGACACGAAAATCCCCCTCCCGCTTGCGGGAGGGGCTAGGGGTGGGCCAGTTCCAACCCCGTGACACTGAGCGTGCCCGCAAGCTTCGCAACAGTGCGACGCCAGCAGAGCGCGAACTTTGGAATTATCTGAGCAAGCGCCAGCTCTCTGGCCGAAAGTTCAGCCGGCAGATGCCCATCGGCCCATATTTCGTCGATTTTCTATGCCGAGCTGAAAATCTTGTCGTCGAACTCGACGGCTTTTCGCACGATGCACGACAAGCAGAAGACCAGCGGCGGACACGCTATCTAGAATCGAAAGGACTGACGGTGCTTCGAATCAGCAACACCGATATTCTCGAGAATGTCGAAGGGGCGCTTATGGTGATCGAGAGCGCATTTCAGGCCCACCCCCAACCCCTCCCGCAAGCGGGAGGGGAGACATAATGGCCGACCATGACATCCTCATCATCGGTTCGGGAGCCGCCGGGCTGACCGCCGCCATTACACTGGCCGAAAAGTTCAAGGTTCTGGTGCTCGCCAAGGGCGCGATCTCGGGCGGGTCTACGGCCTGGGCACAGGGCGGGATTGCGGCCGTTCTGGAACCCGGCGATACCTTCGAAAGCCATATCGACGACACGATGGATGCGGGCGCAGGCCTGAACCGCCGCGAAACGGTGGAATTCGTCGTCGAGAATGCGCCGCGCGCGATCGCCAATCTTGTCGAGCTTGGCGTGCCTTTCAATGTCGAGGATGATGGCGATCTTCATCTGACGCGCGAGGGCGGGCATAGCCATCGCCGCATTGTCCATGTCGACGATGCCACCGGCTGGGCCGTGCAGGTCGCGCTGGAGCGCGCCGCCGAGGCCAACCCCAATATCACGATGCTGCCCGATATGGTCGCGGTCGATCTGATCACCGACCGGCACTGCGAGGAGCCAACCGGCACCGATCATATCTGGGGCGCCTATGCCTTCAACAAGGCGAGCGGCCATGTCGAAGCCTTTTCCGCGCGCGCGACGATCCTCGCCACTGGCGGCGCAGGCCGCACCTATCTGTTCTCGACCGCGCCGCGCGGCGCAACCGGAGACGGCATCGCCATGGCCTGGCGCGCCGGATGCAGCATTTCCAACATGGAATTCATGCAGTTCCATCCGACCTGCCTCTATAATCTGGAGGTCAAGAACTTCCTGATAACCGAGGCCGTGCGCGGCGAAGGCGGGCATCTGAAGCTACCGCAGGATGCGCCCGATCCCGGCCATCGCTTCATGCCGGAATTCGATTCCCGCGAAGAGCTCGCCCCCCGCGATATCGTCGCCCGCGCCATCGATCACGAGATCAAGCGCTTCGGCCTCGACTATGTCCATCTCGAT
>CAJQMX010000341.1 GCA_905479515.1 uncultured Parasphingopyxis sp. | reverse complement strand
TGGATGCGTCCTGTAACCATTATCATGGCACCTTTGGTGACATGTTCGGCAACGCATTGTCCGATACCGTTGAAGCAGGTAATCCGATGCCATTCGGTATCTTGCTGACGTTCGCCTTCACTGTCTTTGAACGTGCGCGTTTCGCTAAAGAGATGTTTGTAATAGTTGCATCTGACTTGGTTTCGCGAACCTCTGGATCGTTACCTACGAAGCCGACGAGTGTGACTGTGTTTTTCATTTGATAATACCTTTCGAAGCTAATTTGTTCGTCCAAGGGACCATCCCTTTGACTAAGCCCCGAAAGGTCCGGATGGGGTCTGGAGAGCACCGAATGACAATGAGGGAAACCTCGCTCGAAGGGGTGGTGCGGGCAGCAGCGCGTAGCGGTGCAACACGGCCCTGTAGATGCGCGGGTTGCTGTCCAGGCACCATCCGGACAGGGGCTGGTTTATGTCATGAAAGGGGATGTGCTTTTTGGACTATTGCCAGCTATCGATTGATTTCCTGATACAAATTGCAATTGTGGTTTTTTGGATGGCCATTCGGAATTCTGAAATCGATGCTGAGAGTATAATCGAATTGTCTCAGCGGAAATCTAAAATTGTCCAGTCGAATAGCAATTATTGGGTGGGTAGCAGTCATTGAGACGAGCAATTGCTGGTGACTGCTATATCCCGAAAGCGGACACTGGTATTATCCCATGAGGCCAAGTGATACGAGCACTGCAACGAACAGAAAGATTGAAATCCAGATCGAGATGCACAAAAATAAAAAGCGGAAACCCTTGCCACGTGGCGAACAGGAGGTGTGCAAACGGAGGGGTAAATCGGGGCAATAATATTGCTTTGTTGGGGGCGACCTTCAGGGGGAGCCGACAACGTTATATTATCTGCGCTCTATTTTTATCGAAGTGCGCCGAGGACGAAGTCCTAAGACTAGCATCAGGGATTGACGCCCGAAGGGCCGAGACTGCTTTAGTTGGCTCGGTTCACGAAAGCCCGCCCGGATGCCTGGAAGTTATCTCTCAAATGAGCAGATTTAATTCTACCAACGCTATACAAATTCCAATGAATCATTAATGTAATGGCTGATGATTAGAGGCTTAATGAAATTCTATGGCTCATGTCTAAAGCGCGCTTTTACAGGTTGGTTTAAGCGTGTTGAAGGCTGGACAAGCAGTGTCGCATTAGTCCTTGCGGTGATCTTGCTGTTTGTCAAACCAGTCCCAGCCATCAGGGAATCTCTACAAGGCATACCCGCTGGATTTTTCATTGTAATTTTCCTGAGTATAATACTCGTTCGGCTGTTTGTTTCCCCCTATCTCCTGTTTCGAGATGAACAAATGAAACGCGCCGCGCTTGAATCCGCACGCAAACCAGCGCTCAGTCTGACCCTGCCTGAGCCGCCAGTCATTCAAACTATTAGTCAAAGAGGACATACATCGGAAACGCTGGGCGGCACCCGCCAAACGGTCATTTCCGGTTGGGAGCTAGATGTCGTTACCTTAACATGCACCAACACCGGGGAAACAAAAGCAACAGGTTGTCGAGCGCGCCTGATGTCGATGACTAAAGTGCTTGAAAATGACGAAAATGAACTGCGCGTTGTGTCACCTATCGCCCTTCCATGGGAGAAAGAGAATCCCGAGGCCAATCTAGTTGTTGACCTCGCGCCAAATGAAACAAGGCGAATTTGGATCGGGGGCGTTCGCACTCACGGCCATGTCTGGCTATTTCGAGAAATAAAAAGCCTGCCAGTAGAATACCAGCAACTACTCGGCGAGGCTGGGGCATATCGATTGCTGATTCAACTCGATGGCGACAATATAGCGCCGCAGCAAATTGAGATTGAGATTTTGGCAGCGGAAGGCCCGAAGCCCGAAATTGGTGTTTGGCGCGGCGAGGCAGACGTTACGATCTGCGCTCAAGGTTCCCCTCGTATCGAGCCTTCCTCGGAGATTGTATGAATAGCCTTTCAACAGAAGCAGAGGACCAGACTGAAGAGTATTATGTGGTGCCAGAAGAGGCGTTTCAATTTCTGCCGAAAGAATGGAGAGATCAGTTACAAACCATGGCGGATGATGGTCGCGCCATCTTTAAAACAGTAGATAAAGAACTTTCGCAGCTTTCCAAAATCTCGAATTCGCTATCTTCGCTGGTGGCACTCAAGCACATTCAGAAACGTCTTTTTGAATACCGGTTCGCTGCGGATATGGATGCAATCTTGGAGCTTGAAATGCTCACAACTGCATTTGTTGTGACCTATACGCGATTGCAGCAAGGTGGAAGTGGAAGCGGCTTTTCACGAGATTCCTTGCCAGCAGAATTTCGCGAGGTGCATGACAATATTATCGGCCTAAGAAATAAACGATTTGCTCATAATGAAATACATGATTCTGTGTCGAATGCTATGGAAATAGGGTTTCAAAACAATTGCTTTGAGGTTAGCTTTCAACTGACACTCGGATACCATATAGGTGGAGATCCAAAGTGGCAGGAATTAGTGGATTTCCTCGACCATCTGATAGCAGAAAAATTGGAAAAGGTTATCAAAAGACTGAAAGAAAGAACAGGCCACGATTGGTCTCTTCCAAGCGAGCCAAAGTGAATAAATTACTCAACTTGTTCCCATTCAGACCCATCACCAAATTTCTCAACAACATCATAAAGTGCTTGATAATCGGCACGGCGTAATTCGCCATTATAAGGAAACCCATGCTTCTTCGCGATTTCCCTTAGCGTGTCATAGTGCTGAGGTAGTGTTCGCGCAACGGCAGCGCGGATTTTTGGAAGCAGCATTTGATCACGTGTAGATCGGTCAACCTTATCTGAAAGTATCGCAGACCCTAAGAAACTCAATCGAATATTTGGGGAAGTATTTTTGCTGGTTTTCTGCTGTTTTTCATTCATTCCTGCAATCTACATTGCGTACGGTGAGCCCTTTTTGTTCCCAACTCGGCAGTTACGTTCCAGTGATTATTGTCCCCCAAAATTTTGAGGTTTTGGGGAGTTCAATCTTTGACCCTATCAAGCATTCATTTGAAATTTTTAAATGAAAGCCGGAGCTTGAAGCATGCAAAACGATGTCACAAATTCAGGATTTGGATTGTAAGTCACGTGCAGCCTGACATCTTCAGCTGGGACTCCTAATTTTGCAGACTGTAAAGCGTTCTCGTCGATCAAAACAGCGGGTTCGCTCTTAGAACGCAGATCGACTTGAATGTCATCAAACCAGAACGTTTCGACCAAACCGGTATCGAAAGCCTTACCGACGGCTTCTTTTATCGAAAATATACAAATGGCATCGTCGATCAGAGTTTCGCTGTTGGAGAGCGCGTCTAGTTCCTGCTCGTTACAAAACTGCCGCGGGTAGTTCGGACGTTTCTCGATTATGTTCGCGAACGATCTGACTATACAAATATCTGCACCAATACCCAGAATGGTCATTCCGCTATCTTAGGTTCGCAGTCAGGCATAATTCTTAACATTCCAATGAGTGGGGAAAACCGGATCAGGCAATGGAACAGACCTTGGAGTATACCGTTGCTTTATACGTATTCGACCATCCACACCCTGAATGTCAGGATGAGCAATCCGCGCATATTTTGAAACTTCGCAAAATAGATTCTGGCAGTCAATTGGTTGCAGTAGTCTCCCTCCCAGACCGTCGAAACGAATTTTACGCGCTGCAAATTCAGCTTCCTGAACTTTATACACAAGCATGATAATCTGTTCTGGTGTGTAATCACGCCAGTTCGTAAAGCATTTTGCTATCCCATCACGTGCTCCTGGCCCTGCGACGACAAAGTCGGTTTCTGACACAGCAAATTGGCTCGAATATCCAAGATCAACTGCAAATTGGAATGCGAGAAACGGGCCAAGGCCTGGCAGCTCCTTCAATACTCGGTAGAGATCTTCAAGTGTTTTGCATTCTAGTAGAACGCCAGTGCCGCCGTCCGAAACGAGGTTTCGCAGCAGGCGTAGATGATTGTCATGCTTACGGCCAAAACCAAGATTGGGTGACGGCATGATGTAAGCTGCGGAATAAATGGGGCTTTTACTCTTCATCCGAGCAGATAAGACGCGCGATGCAGCTTCAAAATCGAAAGATTCTGCGCGAGGTTGGCCTATCTCAGCATTGAGAAATTCCCAAGTATCGATTCTGTTAAAGATTTTGAAAAGCAGCGTTCGAAACACTGCGTCAGCCTTACTATACTCGCTGTTATTGCAGCGTTGAACGTCGGAGATCAGATACTGACTCACTCGATCAAGCACCCTGTATGTATTTGTGAACCTGTAGTTCAGTAAAATTGGATCATCTGTAGCTGGAGAGTTGGCTTGCGCTATCCTAGCTCGATGCATCGCTTGTCGTTTTGAAGCAAATTCCCAATAGCTATTATAAACCTCGGTAGGCTGAAGCCCATATTTTTCAATTTCAGACGACACTATTGATCTTTAGCCTGGATCGTCGTTTGCTGATTCAGGAGCCGTTGAATCACTCTCGGTTGCAGTGTTGTCATCTGAAATTTGCGGTTCACTCGGTATTGTAAGATCGCTTCGTTGATCCAAAAGTACAGTCGGTTTATCGTCACTCGACATAAACATGTTCACTGCCACCGTAATTGCTGCTGCTGCGAACGCAATCCACAAAGCAATTTTGATCTGGTTTCCGGACATTATCTTAGACTGGGCAACCTCAATGTCCTGAACGCGCTTTTCCAATGAGACCATAGATACGAGCTGATCGCCTAATCCATTTACAACGTCCGACCCGATACCTCCCTCTTCGAGATGCTTTGGATCCACGTCTTCAGCGTCATCGTCTAGATTGGCGAACCATATGTGGAAAAGGTCTTGGCCGCGAGAAACAGTAACCGGTGAAGGCCCTCCGTTAAAAACGGCAAAAATCAATTTGTCATTCCATCCCGGATCGACGTGAAATCCCGACACGTTCACCAAGCCCATGAACTTAAAGCGTGCGCGAACCGAGATGAATGCAATCGCGTCGTGAGGAACTCTGACCGTTTCTTCAGTCAAAAGAAAGCCGAACTGACCTGGTGGGATCGTGCAATTCACACATTCACTGAGCAGCGTAATTGGTCGATCACCCGCACCGGTTACCCGTTTTTCGGGACTCACATATGCTTGGGACCCCATCCGCAAGGTGTAATTGGCAAGACCTATTCGGCTTTTCCTATAATCACTTATCAGTTTTTCTTTGTAAATTCTCCTGCGTAATGTCGCAGCGCTCCAAAATGTCATTAGTCGGAAGTGTCGAGAGAGAAAATTGCAAAGCCGGAATATTTTTCAACATTCTCGATCCGATCGGCATAGGCCTTCGCAATATCGAAATTGCGGGACAGCGCCTCATCAAGAAGCAATGTCACAAGCGATACGTTTGCTTTACTGATTTCAGATCGGAATGGGTAGTCTTCCAGGTGATCGATGGACTCACACGCTTTGGCCATTTTGCCAACCACCTGTAAATACTCGAGACAAAATTCACGACTGTTAGAGGTGGGAGAAGTTGGGTTGCCGCCATCTACAATTTGTTTTTCTAAATTTTGAGTCAAGGTGTTGGCAGTTGAAAGCCCAATGATGAAGCTATCGGTCAGCGTCTTGATAAATAGATTTTCGTCATCCTCAGCACTGGCTGCCGCAAACCGAGCAGCATATTTCGCATTATGTAACGCCATGTGCTTCAGTCGCCCAATCGTACCTAGCGCGATAATATCTGGATGATATTCCGTGTCATGTTTATTCTGGGCCTTTTGCAGATCCAGGAGGGTGGTTTTTTGTAGCAACATTATACTGCCTTTTATAAAACGATTTTTAACGAACTCAAGTCTCATACAGATTTCGCACATCTTTGAGCAGACTTGCGACAACGGCCTTGCCTCCAAATTTTCCTGATTCGAGTTTCGCGAAGGTAGAATTTATTGCAAGCGAGCCAATCTCATGTTCACTTTCCTCGGCAACAAACGCGAGAAGTCCTGCAAGTCCTATGAGATTACCCAGAGCGCGTTCAAGATAGTAATGGGAGCGGTAGGTCGCATTCAAATGGAGTTTGCCACCTGGACTTTCTCGCGTGAAACTGAGGTGGCTTAAGCAAGCTAATCCCTGAAACTTGTTTTTGTCGGCCCCGACATCGTAAGTGGTCATTTCGGCCACGTTTTCAGGTGTACTCACATCCACCAACACAGGTCCGGGGCTCAGCTCGAAACAGGCTTTTTTGTTGTCCTTAGCCAGTTTGTAGAGTGTTCGCTCTAGCTGGTTTGCATTTGTTCCGTCGGCCATCGGTTGGCTAAGCATTCGAAGTGCATAAGTGCCCCATTTTCCGCTCAGTTCATCACGCCCGTGGCGTAACTCTTCCATTGCAGAAGGATAATCTTCCATCACTCCTGTCAATCCACCACTTTTGTAATGGCTCTTAGGAAAAATTGTGTCTGCAACGGTATCAAGTGGCTGCCGACCATGAGCTAACTGGAAATCTTCAACGATTTTCATTGCAGCTTTGTCAGCCTTACTTACTGCCGTGGGATTTTCGATTGAGAGGAAGAGACTAACGCATTCCTGCTTTGGTTGCATTGAAAGGAATTCCGCAGCCGCTAACCAAGCTTCAGTTAAACCTTCAGCACATATTAGCTTTGCCATCAGTGTTTCTCCATTTCGGATACTATTGCAGCGACGCACACGTTCGCTTCCAAATAATCTCGACCGATATTAGTATGACCGTTGTCGCCCCATTCGATTCCCCAACTGTTTCTAATGCAAAGGGTACCGGAGCCGGCCATATTCAAACCAACGACTAAAACAGCATGCAGGCCGCGCACAACGCCTCCGCAATCGGACAGAAGAATCGTATCTGGCACGCAACCCAAGAGTGAATCGCGTACCCTAATACTGATTATCACAGGACGGCCTTTTTTTAGTTCTTCCTGGATCGCAGTGAAAGTCGGTTTGATCAAAGTTGTTTTCCCAAAGAAAAACTCACTGTCCGTTTCCGGTGGTTGCCATTCGCTATGATGTGGTTGCTCGCTCAGATAAGGCCAGACCGAAGCTTCTGGCTGTCCTTGATCAGCCAATACCGTCGCAATTCTCTCAACGGTCGTGCCTGTTATGGGGGCTTCTCGATCATTGGCAGCGCAGCCATGGAAAAGTGCCTCTACAGAGAGGGACGGTATCTCAGCGTAATGGATTTGGTGAGCATCACTTGCCGCACAGGCCAAACATGTCGGCCGAGGGCCTTGGTCTATCACCCCCGGCATTTTTGTTTTGAGGTCGACAATACTCATCTTACAGGATCTAAGCCAAGCATCACACGCCGAGCTCTCGACATCCCTGCCTTTTCTGGTCCGAGAACATCTAGTGTTATTCCAAAGACCTGTGAAGGTTTAAGCTTGCTAAGCCAGGGTCGTTGCTCGCTCAGCATCAATTCGATGTCATGCCCCGCTGGCGGAGCAAGCACCAATCGCCGGTTACTTGGTCCTCCGATGTTATCTGTTGACGTTTCCGGATACCCGTCAAATTTCAGTTCGAATCCGGCTCTCTCTAAGCCGTCTAGACCCCACACATAGCCTCCCCCAATATTTTCCTCGAGATCAATCCTCAGGAAATCGGTGGTTTGCGATGGAAAACGGCCACCGTTGTCGCGGGAGCTGAACCGCCAAGCATTTCCGTGCCCCACCTTTGCTTCGAATGGAGTCAGGGTGGCTTCTTTAACAGCGGCGAGCCGCCTTCCGGCGCGAATTAGTTCATCCAGCGTTGTACGATTTGGGAGAAGCTTATTTCCGAACAGACTCCAGCAAGTTGCCTCAAAACTTGCCGAAACGCGTAGTGCTAGTTGATAGACGATTTCAGGGTTCGGCATATGTCTTGCAACCGTCCAGCCTTGGCGGCGCATATGATGTACTAATAACCACTTCGGAAGAAGTAACTCAGCTGCGAAAGATTCAGCTTCGACTTCTTTCAATTCACCACTGGTAGCCGTTTGGCCACCCCGCATTAGGATCTCGGTGTCAACACTACCTTCATGCTCCATGATCGCGTGACCCAACTCATGTGCAGCAGTAAATCGTTGCCTATGATGGCTGCATTTTTTATTTGTAGTAACAACAATACCGCTTTGTGGATGGGGCAAGCAAAAACCCAAGGCGTTATCGAGCTCGACAAAAGCGAATGGTATCTCAAGCTCTTCGATTATCTCGAAGACGTCTACATATCCCTTCTCGCCACCTTCAACGCGTTCGCGGAGGTTCAGTTTGCGTTGTAGTGACATCGCTGCGTCGATGCCTTCCATGCGCGCCTTATCGAAGCGGTTCCTTGCCACTAGCTTACTCCTCTGGTGGCTTTCCGCGGAGGAAATCGGCAAATTTGACGAGTGCTTCCTGATCTTTCGACGATAGATCCGAAGCGGTCCTTGCCAATGCCATAACCTTCTCCGTTAGCGGGGCGGCCTCTTCCTCACCGGACAGCGTCGATAGCGGCTGACGATAGAGTTTAGCAAAGCCAGCCAATTCGATTGCATCTACCTTACGAGCACCATTCTCAATCTTGGTTATAGCGGTTCTTGTCAGATTGAGGACCTTCCCCGCATCTTCCTGGCTGAGACCGAGGTATTCGCGGGCATTCTTTAATCTCTGACCAAGTGCCTCGCGGCTGGAGTTTTTATCGCTCATGCAGTCACCTGCTTCATTTTTTTAACCTTTGGAGCTTTGATCTTGATTTCACCATCTACAACCTTTTTTAATCCAGACATGATTCTATCCACGAATTGTGCCGCATTCTCATAGCCTCCTTTATCGATAATAGCGGGCGGTATTCTGAAACCGACTACTTCTTCTGTGATCGCGCTCGCTTCAAGCACTCGCTTAGAGGGTATTGGATTACCCAGGTCCATCACTGATCCTCCTGTTCCCGACGGTATACCTGTAATCACTGGATCATCATGCATTTCAACTTGGTCAATCGCCCATTGTTCCAGCTCTTTACGCAAACGACCTTCTTGCGCGGCAAACTGCACAGGTGAACAGGGAGGAGTAAAATGTTCCATAATCGAACATATTAGCTATGAATTGTTCGATGTCAATAGTGCCCAGGAAAATATCTCAACGTACCTTGCATCCGTATTTCTTCGATCATAAAGCACCTCAGAGAAAGTCAATCACAATCCGGCGAAAACTCCCAACGATTGCTACGGATTCGAAGGCCTATGTCTGTGATATCAATCTACTGCCAAGGCCAGTAACCCCACAGAAATCTAGGTAAGCAACCAATACTAAATTGCATAGAAGGAGCGACATTACGGACTCGAAGTGGCAAATCGGTTGAACATGGACCTTAGCGAATCATGGTGGACATAAAGCCTCTCTTGTGCGAAAAGAAATTTCAGGACCGGCACCGCCAAGCCGGTTTGGTCCGAAGGTATCGACACTGGCAACACACCACAATGTGACCAAATTTCTTAATTAAAACAGAAACTTAAGCTGCACGCTGATTTCCTCTTCTGGCACCAGATATACGTTCGCAAGTGTTCGTCAAAGCTTGCAAAATCCCCGTAAAATTGCTAAAAATACTCCTTAAATGACCGTTGGCGTCCGCCTGTGTTCGTGTGCAATCACGGTCTCTTGGGGGTCACGTTCGAGCCATTGATATATGGGCCAAAAGGAGTGGCCCCCAAATGGCATTGACCGACACAGCAATGAAAGCGGCTAAACATGGCCCGAAACCCATCAAGCTTTTTGATGAAAGAGGGTTGTTCCTTCTGCTTCCTATACAGCTCGACGATATCCATCAGGGCCAGCTGCTATTGCATCGCGGCGGTAACCAGAGCGTTGCAATCTAGTGACTTCGGCTTTTGAATGAAGGCCTTGTCCTGCTTGTCGTCCTTGCCAATCCCGAGCGCGCTACCGACCGACTTTGTCGCCACGGTCAGAACGTCACCTAGCGAAGGTTTCTGCGCCTTCTGCGCCAATCCGAGGCCGGCAACGGAAACAACGGGGGCGGT
>CAJQMX010000340.1 GCA_905479515.1 uncultured Parasphingopyxis sp. | reverse complement strand
ATTCAGATCGAGGCCGAGGCGCGGTCGGGCAAGATGCTGCCGATCAATGCCACCGGCGCGATTGGTGCGATTTGCTGCGAATTCGGATTCCCTTGGAAAATCGTGCGCGGCTTTGGCGTGATGGCACGCGCCATCGGGCTGGTCGGCCATATCCTTGAGGAAAGCGAGAACCCGATTTCCTATGATATCTGGCAGCGCGTGGAAGAGGAAATTCTGGAAACCAGCTGCCCGGGTGGTGCCTGATGCCTTCGCCGCAGGAGGATAGTGCCGGGATGCGGCCACTGGACGATATTCTGGTGGTCAGCCTGGAACAGGCGGTTTCCGCACCCTATTGCACGCGGCTCCTGGGCGATCAGGGCGCACGAGTGATCAAGGTCGAGCGCCCCGATGGCGGCGACTTCGCGCGCAGTTACGACACCCGCATTCACGGCGAAAGCAGCTATTTCATCTGGGGCAACAGATCCAAGGAAAGCCTGGCGCTTGATCTGAAATCCCCGGACGCGATCGCCACGCTGAAATCCATTCTAGCGCGCGCAGATGTGTTTGTACAAAATCTTGCGCCCGGCGCGGCCGAACGGTTGGGTCTGGGTGAGGCGCAACTGCGCAAAGAAAACCCACGGCTGATCACGTGTTCAATCTCCGGCTTTGGCCCGGGCGGGCCTTATGATGGGCGCAAGGCATATGATTTACTCATTCAGGCCGAGGCCGGATTTCTGTCGATCACCGGCACCCCCGACACGCCCGTAAAATCCGGCATCTCTATCGCTGATATCTGCTCCGGGGTTACCGCCTATCATTCGATCCTGTCCGCGCTTTTGATGCGCGCAAAGACCGGGACCGGCGATCATATCGAAATCTCGATGCTCGAAGCGATGGCCGAATGGATGGGCTATCCGATGTATTATGCCTTTGATGGCGCTCCGCCACCGCCCCGCACGGGTGCCGGACACGCCACGATCTACCCCTATGGTCCGTTCGAGACCTTGGATGGCCAAGTGCTGTTCGGGCTGCAGAATGACCGCGAATGGAAGGCGTTTTGCGAGCAAGTGCTGGAGCGCCCCGATATGGCGTTTGATTCCCGGTTTGTCGGCAGTTATGGTCGCGCCGATCATCGTGATGTAATCGCCGAGGTGATTGCCGAGGTGTTGCCCAAGCTTACCACGTCCGAGGCGCTGGCGCGGCTGGAACGCGCCGGGATCGCCACTGCCGAAGTGCGCGATATGGCTGGGCTATGGGCACATCCGCAATTGGCCGCGCGTGGACGCTGGCAGCAGATCGACACGCCAGCGGGTGCTATGCCCGCGTTGACCCCGGCCAGCGGACAGGGTTGGAAGCCACAGATGGCCCCAGTGCCGCGTCTTGGCGAACATACTCAACAAATACTCGAAGAATTCGCGCCGGGGACAGTGCCAGACGCAACCGCCGATCCGAAAAATGGAGTGTAACCACAGTGAAAACCTCAGCTCCCGATTCCCATAATGATCTGCGCGACGCGATAAGTGCGCTTTGTGCCGAGTTCCCCCCCGAGTATCACCGCAAACATGGTGCCGCAGAAACCTATCCCGAAGAATTCGTCGATGCCCTGACCAAGGCTGGTTGGCTGGCGGCAATGATCCCCGAGGAATTCGGCGGCTCCGGTCTTGGCCTGACCGAGGCCAGTATCGTGATGGAAGAGATCAACAGATCAGGTGGCAATGCTGGGCATTGTCACGGGCAGATGTACAATATGGGTACCTTGTTACGGCACGGGTCGGATATCCAAAAGCAGCAATATCTGCCGGGCATCGCCTCGGGAAAACTTAGGCTGCAATCCATGGCGGTGACCGAACCAACAACGGGTACCGATACAACCAAAATGAAAACCACCGCTGTAAAAAAGAACGACCGATATATGATCAACGGTCAGAAGGTCTGGATCAGCCGATTGCAGCATTCCGACCTGATGATCCTGCTGGCACGCACCACGCCGCTGGCCGAGGTCAGGCGCAAGTCACAAGGCATGTCGATTTTTATCGTCGATTTGAAAGATGCCATCGGTAACGGGATGGAGATCCAGCCGATCGCCAATCTGGTGGGCCACGAAACCAACGAAGTATTTTTCGACAACCTCGAAATTCCGGCTGAAAACCTGATCGGCGAAGAGGGGCGCGGGTTTCATCACATCCTTGATGGGCTGAATGCCGAGCGCACGTTGATTGCCGCGGAATGTATTGGCGATGGCTATTGGTTCGTGGAAAAGGCGCGCGACTATGCCTGTGAGCGGGTGGTTTTCGATCGCCCTATCGGGCAAAATCAGGGCGTTCAGTTCCCGATTTCGAAATCCTACATCGCCATCGAGGCCGCTAATCTGATGCGGTTTGAAGCGTGCAAGCGCTTTGATGCAGGCGAGGATTGCGGCGCGCAGGCTAATATGGCCAAGCTGCTGGGCGCCGACGCCTCTTGGGAAGCGGCTAATGCCTGCATCCAGACCCATGGCGGCTTTGGCTTTGCCCGCGAATACGATATCGAACGCAAGTTCCGCGAAACTCGGCTGTATCAGGTTGCGCCGATCTCAACCAATCTGATCCTGTCTTATGTCGGCGAGCATATCCTCGGAATGCCGAGGTCTTTTTGAGCCATGACCGAAGAAATTGACGTATCCTCTCTCAAAACCTGGATCGGAAACTCCGAAACGGTGAGCGATTATTTGACGAGCTCGCTCGTCGATAGGTTTCACGCCACACTTGATCCGCTCCTGTGGCTTGGAGGGGATGGTGCCCCATTGGGTATTCAGTGGTGTACGAATGTGTCGGCGGCGCATACAGGCAAACTGTCAGAGGACGGTCATGCCCTGAAAGGTGATTTTTTTGCCGCCTGTGCCGCTTCCTGCCCGAATGTGGGCTGGGGGTGAGATCATCCACTACCAGGAACTTTCTACAGATATGTCGGTGATCCGGATTTCGAAAGTTTCGGATGTCGTCGCCAAAAATGGGAAAAGCGGACCTCTGTTCTTTGTTACGATCGATCAGGAATTTTTCTCGCAGGATCGCCTGTGCATATCTGAGCGTCAGGATTTCGTTTTCCGGGATTTTCCAAAGACAGGCAAACCGATCACGTCCAAGCCGGCATCGCTGACCGATACCGTCCGGGGCACCCTAATGGGAAAGCTGACACCTGACCCAATATTGTTGTTTCGCTACTCGGCTCTGACCTTCAATTCTCACCGTATTCATTATGATCAGGGCTATGCGTGCAACACCGAAGGTTATCCCGGCATTGTTGTGCATGGTCCATTGCAGGCAACGTGGTTGCTCAACTTAGCTGCGAAAATCGTCGGCAAACCACCCCGCCGCTTTTCTTTTCGCGGCCTGGCGCCGGTTACAGCAGGAAGCTCGATCTCGCTATTTCATGCTGGAGACAAGAATAGTGGCAAGGTCTGGTGCGAGGCGGATAATGGCGTCACAAGTTTTGTGGCGCAATACCATGATAGCTGACCCGGTGACGACCAGTCATCGCGTTCTCTATGAACCCGGTCACATATCCTTGCGATTGACAATCAATTCTGCACCTTCGGGAAGCTTATCAACGAACTCCACCTTGTCGGCGCGGATGCGGGCAGTCATCTGAAACGCCTCTTTTGCGGCGGCCTCAGTGGCCGGTTTGTCGCCGTTGTCGTCCAATACAATGCGCAAGCATAGCATATCGCGGTCGTTCTCTCGCGTGACCACAGCCTGTGCAGCTGAAACGCCAGGTGTCGCGATGACTACCTCTTCTATTGCCCGGGGATAGACGAAAATCTCGCGCACCTTTACCGCTGCGCCAACCCTGCCTTGTATCGCCGAAAGCCGCGTGACCCGACCATCCGCTCCGCTTTCCAGCGCATAGGCACTGTCGCCGGTGCCGAACCGGATCATCGGCCAATCGGCTTGGCACGAGGTGACGACGATCTCGCCTGTTTCGCCATCCGCCAATGGCGCGCCGCTTTCGGGGTCACATATCTGCACGATC
>CAJQMX010000339.1 GCA_905479515.1 uncultured Parasphingopyxis sp. | reverse complement strand
ATCGCTGAACGTGGCCTCGAAATGCCGCGCGAACCGAAGCTGGCGAAGATTTCGGATGCGGCGAAAGCAACCGCAGACATGCCGCGTCACAAACAGGGATCAGCCTAATGGATTTCGGACTTTCTCAGGACCAGCAGATGTTGCGCGATGCGGTTGCGCGGTGTCTTGCGGATACCTGCCCGCTCGATCATGTCCGCGAATGTGCCGAGCGTGACAATCCGCTTAGCGACAAAGTGCTCCGCGCCGTGCAGGACCTGGGAATTCCCGGGATGCTGGTACCGGAAGAGCATGGCGGCCTCGGCATGACCCTTCTCGACGCTGCCATAGTTGCGGAACAGCTCGCCTATGCGGTCGCGCCAGTACCTTTTCTCGCCAGTCATGTTCTGGCGCCTATCGCGCTGAGCGAGGCAGGCAGCGAGGAGCAAAAGGCCCAATGGCTGCCGAAGATCGCGAGTGGCGAAGCGCGTATAGCTGTCGCGATTTCCGAGACGATCGAGGCGCGCGACGGTGCGGTCGTTTCCTCTGCCGATGGGAGGCTCAACGGCACCGCCCTGTTCTGCCTGGATTTCGAGGGTGCCGACGCTTACATTGTAGCAGACGCAGGTGGCAGGCTGCACCTCGCTGCAGCCGATGCATTCAGGCTGGAGACAATCCCGCTGACTACCATTGATCGTACCCGCAGCGTCGGAGAATTGCGTTTCGGAGGGACCGAGGCAGAACTGCTTGCCGACGACAACGGAACGACCACGGCCCGTTTGCGCGATGCGGGCCGTGTGATCTTGGCCGCTGACAGCCTTGGCGCAGGCCAGGCCATGATCGAAAAAGCTGTCGATTATTCTGGACAGCGCGAACAGTTCGGTCGTCTTATCGGCAGTTTCCAAGCAGTGAAGCACATGTGCGCAGAGATGGCCGCACGTCATGAACCATGCCGCTCGCTTGTCTGGTATGCAGCTCACGCCTTTGGCGCGATGCCGGAGGATGTATCGCTCGTCGCCTGCCACGCGAAATCACACACCGGCGAAGTCCATCGCTTTGTCGCCCGCACTTCCACCGAAGTGCATGGCGGGATGGGATTCACGGACCTGATCGGTCTGCATTACTGGTTCAAACGCATTGGATTCGACCGGCAGGTGCTTGGAGGACCCGAAACGGTGCGGGCCGAGGCGGCAGCACTGCAAGGCTGGATCAAGGCCGCGTAATACACTCATTGCGGGGGCCTGCGAGACTGGCTGTCCCGTCCGGAAGGGAGAAGGAACATGATCGACTGGAACCTCGGTGACATTCTCGACGCAGTCGAGCCCGCCATGCCTCAGGACGCTCCGGCGCTGATACACGGCGACCGGATCGTCACTTGGCCCGAAATGTCCGCGCGTTCGAATAATATCGCGCGCGCATTGCGTCAACGCGGAGCGTGCGATGGTGCCAAGGTGGCCTTCTACATGCGCAACCGACCCGAATATGGCGAGCTGATGGCGGCTTGTTTTAAGGGGCGCTTGACTCATGTGAACATCAATTACCGCTATCGCGCCGAAGAAGTTTTCTACATTTTCCACGATTCTGACAGCGAAGTGATTGTTTACAGTTCGGAGTTTCGCGAATGTATCGTCGAACTCAAGGATAGGCTCGAGAAGGTTCACACTTTCGTCGAAATTGGCGACCCTTCCGAAATCGCGTCTTTTGCGAGTCCCTATGAGACGCTGGCGGGAAAAGGGGACGGATCGGCGCTCGGCATCGAACGCTCACCCGACGATTTGCTCTTCATCTATACCGGCGGCACGACCGGGATGCCGAAAGGCGTGATGTGGCGGCACGACGACATGCGCAAGGCCCAGTTGGACGCGCAGAAGTTACTTGGCCCGGTTCCGCAGACGCTGGAAGAAAATGTTGCGCTGATCGAGAAAGAGGGGCCCGGCAGGCGCACTCTCTCCTCCTGCCCGCTCATGCACGGGACGGGCTTCATCACCGCGATAGGTGCGCTCATGTCGGGCGGCGCGATCGTCACGCTGACGGCCCCTTCCTTCGAAGCTTCAGAATTGTGGGAAACGGTCGAAAAGCACCAGGTGGAAAGCATCGCAATTGTGGGCGATGCCTTTGCTAAGCCAATGCTTCGCGCGCTCGAAGAAAACCCGGGCCGCTGGGATACCAGGAGCCTCGTCTCCATAATCTCGTCCGGCGTGATGTGGAGCAAGGAGATTAAGGCCGGTCTATGCAAGCATATTCCCCAAATCGTGCTGATGGATAGTTTCGGCGCCTCCGAAGGGCTCGGCTTCGGCCTCTCCGTCACGACTGCTCAGGGCGGTACGAACACCGCGAAATTCGGGATTGGCGAATTCTGCGATGTCTTCGACGAAAACGACCAGAAAGTCGAACCAGGAAGCGGCGTGCCTGGCTTTATCGCCCGCAAGGGGGCCATCCCCATGGGATATTACAAAGATCCCGAAAAATCCGCCAAGACATTCCGCACAATCGATGGCGTGCGTTATTCGATTCCGGGTGACTGGTGCCGGGTAGAGGCCGATGAAAGCCTTACCCTGCTAGGCCGCGGCAGCGTATGCATCAACACTGCTGGCGAGAAGGTATACCCAGAAGAAGTCGAGGAAGTGCTCAAGACCCATCCCGCCATCGGTGAAGCGCTGGTCGTAGGTGTAACGGATGAAAAATGGGGCCAGGCCGTCACGGCCGTCGTCCACCTCAACCACGGCGTCCCGTTCGACGAGCAAGCTGTCAAGGACCATGTGCGCGATCAACTGGCAGGATACAAAACGCCCAAGGCCATACATCCGACGGAAAAACCCCTGCGTGCATCCAACGGCAAGGCCGACTATGCAACGGCGAAAGCAATCGCCGAACGTTTGACGGTCGCACCGTGAGCCATCGGGAGTCTCCTGATTACGACGTTGTAATCGTCGGTGCCGGCTTCAGCGGGATATACCTGCTCCACAAGTTGCGTGACGCTGGATTCAACGTGTTGCTGGTGGATGCTGCGGCCCAGCCCGGCGGCATCTGGTACTGGAATTGCTATCCAGGCGCACGAGTGGATTCACAGGTTCCGCTTTACGAGTACTCTATACCTGAAGTGTGGAAATCATGGGCCTGGAGCGAGCGATTTCCCGGTTGGGAAGAGCTCAGAGCGTATTTCCGGCATGTTTGCGATACGCTCGACCTTTGGCCCATGATGCGCATGGGGTCTGGGGTCAAAGGCGCGCACTATGAGAAGGAGACGAAGCAATGGCGTCTGCAACTCGACAGCGACAAAACTGTTTCGACACGGTTCCTGTTGCCCGCTCTTGGTTTCGCATCAAAGCCGTATGTCCCCAATTTTCCCGGCCTTGAGGATTTCGAAGGCCAATGGTTTCACACGGCGCGCTGGCCGCAGCAGGGTGTCGATCTCAGCGGACGTAAGGTTGCCTTGATCGGCACCGGTGCAAGCGGTGTGCAAGTCGCGCAAGAAGCGGCCAAGTCCGCATCGAAGCTGACCCTCTATCAAAGAACACCAATCCTGGCGCTGCCTATGCAGCAGAAGAAGCTTTCGGCAGAAGACCAGGAACGGGACAAGAAGGGCTATGCCGCGATCTTCGAAACGCGCAAGCAGACGAGCGGAGGATTCGAATGCCAATCGCTAGACGTATCGGCGCTCGAAGTTGACGAGAAAGCGCGCACCGCGCACTTTGAAGATCTGTGGCAACAGGGCGGCCTCAGGTTCTGGTATCACAACTTCGCTGACTTGCTTACCAACCGCGAAGCCAACCGGCACGCCTACGATTTCTGGCGCGACAAGGTTCGCGCAAGGATCGCCGATCCCAATCTGGCCGAGAAACTCGCCCCATCCGAACCGCCGCATCCATTCGGCACGAAGCGGCCTTCGCTTGAACAGGGATATTACGAAATTTTCGCGCAAGACAATGTCGCGCTGGTCGATCTCAAGGCAACTCCGATCATCCGGATCGGACCGCACGCTATTACGACCAAAGACGGCGAGATGGAATGCGACCTCATCGTTTTCGCCACCGGCTTCGATGCCGGGCGCGGCGGGCTGATCGATATGAACATCAGGGGGACGAACAGCCTATCACTGTCCCATGCGTGGGAAGACAGAGTACGCGCCTATCTGGGAATGGCGGTGTCTGGCTTTCCCAATATGCTGTTCACATACGGGCCACTCAGCCCGTCGGGTTTCTCAAACGGCCCGACCAGCGCAGAGATACAGGGTGACTGGATCTGCGACTTTCTGGTCTGGATGCGGGAAAATGGTGTCGATCTTTTCGAAGCCGATCCGGCAGCTGAAACGGGCTGGACCGAAATGGTTGCCCAAGCAGGCGCGATGACGCTCTTTCCCGAAGCGGATTCTTGGTACATGGGCGCAAACATCCCGGGCAAGAAGCGTCAACTGATCAATTTTCCAAGCGTGTCTGGCTATGTCGCACTCTGCGAAGATGTAGCGAACGAGGAGTATCGCGGCTTCGTGATCGACAAACCCACTAGCAAGGAACACTTAACGAAATGAACGTATTGTCCAAGATTGGAGATTTTCCCGACGACATCGACCCTGTCTGGGCCGGCGATGGTTCGCATCTGCCGGAATGGTTTGTGTCGGCCCTCAAGGTGCCGCGCGAAGAAGGTTATGTTGAGATCGACGGTGCCAGGACGCACTACTTCCGCTGGGGCGACCGGAAAAAGCCGAAAGTGCTTATGACACATGGCTTTCTCTCCCACGCCCGTTGCTTTGCCTTCATCGCTCCGTTTCTCGCGGAAGATTACGACGTGGTGGCGTTCGATCTCGCCGGCATGGGCGACACGGAGATGCGCGGGCAAGCCGATCCCGCGGCAAGGGGGCGCGAGTTTGATGAGATTGCCGAGGCACTCGATCTGTTTACAGATGGCCACAAACCCACCATCATCGCGCACAGTTTCGGCGCGGGCGCAGCGCTGACAGCCGTGACCCTGTCGCCCGATGCTTTCTCCGGCGTCGTGATTTGCGATCTGATGGTCATGCGAGCCGAGCTCCTCGATCAATACTGGAACCATCGCCGCTCAAGCCCGGGATCAGGTGATCCTGACAAGCCCAACCGGCTCTATGCGAGCTATGAAGAGGCGCGCAAAAGATACGTCCTTTCTCCGCCCCAGCCAGTCGGCGAGCCGTTCCTCCTAGATTACATGGCGTATCATTCAATGCGACGCGACGGAGACGGTTGGACATGGAAGTTCTCACCCGAGGTATTCCGACGAAGCAATAAGTCCGACGAATGGCTCACAATCGGCCATCGACTCGTGAATGCGCCGGGCCGCAAGATCATCGTTCATGGCGGAAAGAGTCAGCTCTTCACCAGGGACTCGGCTGACTACATCCGCGAGCTAGGGGGCGGTGACATTCCGATAATCGCCGTACCTGAGGCGCGCCACCATTTGATGCTCGATCAGCCATTAGCTTTTTTAACTGCGCTCAGAAGCATTCTCTCCCTTTGGGAGGCGCAGGCACACCCAAGGTGTGCGTGAAGGACAAGCGCGCCGAGATCCACGGGCGGATCACGGCGTACCAGGCTCAGATCGCGCAGGCGAAGCAAGACCTGGCTCATATAAATGCGTCGATCCGGCTGTTCACCGATATCTGTGTGCGCCATCTTGAGGTCGATGGCGAACTCACAACCCGGGATCTCGCTGAGCGGGTGATGATCGAGCGCCGACTTGACGCGACGGATGCCACGCTGCGCAATTCGGTCGTCTTCAAGGTCGTCCAGGCCCTTCGCCATGCCGCCCGGCGGAAGCATGTCCGGATGGTGGAGAAGCGCAAGGGCATGTGCGTCTGGGCACGAGGCGATGCCGTCACGTTGCGGGTCGTTGCCAGTAGATGTTGGCATCCAATACCGGTTCGATCAGGACTCAAATCGCTTGCACCGGGAGAGCCGTCCATAGATATAGAAGTTGGCCGAGCTGACACCATGACGCCGGCACACGTCTGCGGTTGCCACGCCTCGTTCCTGTTCAGCCAGGATCGCGATGATCTGTTCCTTAGTGAATTTGCTTTTGCGCATTGTCTGTCTCCGTTGCGACAGACTCTCCATTCAAATGCGGGACCAAATGGATATCAGGTCACATTGTATGAATGCATACCATATGCAAGCAAATGGGCCGTCGGGAGGCCGATGAGGGGTCGGCAAAAGTCCGTTTGCTTGCATACAGTATGGACCCGTGCGGAAATTTCGTGTATTAGGGTTGGCAACAGCCGGTAGCACGAGTGCCTGCGGCTTGTCTGAGCGGTGGAATGTCAAACCAGTCGCCCTGACGAAGTGAGGAAAGTATCACATCGTCAGGAAGGCCTCCTCCTACATTCCGCAGTTTCGGTAGACTTGCTGGCTAGATTAATCTAGCCGGCACTTTTTTCCTGCTTTGAATATAGCGGTTGAATTTCGAGCTGCACAAAGCCAGAGTGAACTTTTGACACCATGGCTAGGTTTGGTTGGAATGCCCCAAGAGAAAATTCTGAGATTCGCTGACAATGATTTCTGGAGCGATGAGCGAGTTGAGCTGGCTTTTCTGATAAGCCGTGTTACGCGCGTGCTTCGGCGTCGATTTGATATGGATATGGCATCCTTGGAACTCACGCGGGCTCAATGGAGAGCGATGCTGTATGTTTTTCGGCTTTCTAACCCTACGCAAACCGAGTTAGCCGAGATATTGGAGCTGGGGCGAGCTTCTGTCGGGTCTCTGATAGACCAGTTGGAGCGAAGTGGATATGTATCCCGGGTCGCGGACAGCGATGATCGTCGTGTGTGGAGGATTGTGCCTTCTAGATTGGCAGTCTCCCGGCAGTCCAAAATTGATCGGGCCGGAAGACGTGCGGCCGCTGAGTTATTTGCAGATTTCGACGAGAAAGATCTTAGAGATTTCCGTCGATGTCTAGAAAAGCTAATCCCAAGCGCGGAATGAGCGTGGTGAACGGTAATCATCCTATTTTTAAGCTGCCAGGTTCCTGAACTTTACGCAGAAAGTTTCAGTTCCATGGCGGGGTAATCCCGCCGATGCCCATGTCCGGGCGCTGATTGTTGTAAATCCAGAGCCACCGCGTAGCGTGTTCCTTGACGTTCTCGATCGTATTGAAGATGAACCGTCCTGGCCATTCCTGCCGAACGGTCCGATTGTAGCGCTCGACATAGGCATACTGCTGCGGCTTGCCAGGCTGGATGCAGAAGATGCCAATGCCGCGCTTTGCTGCCCAGGTCTGCAGCTTGCCACTGATATTTTTCGGCCCCGTTGTCCACGCGCATGCCCATCGGCTTTCCGAGCCCTTCAATGATTTGCTCAAGCATGTGAACGACACGGGCTGCAGGCAGGGAGAAGTCTACTTCGATACCAAGGCCTTCGCGGTAAAAGTCCTCGAGGACATTTAGCGTCCGGAAGGACCAGCCATCGCCGAGTTGGTCGGCCATGAAGTCCATCGACCACATTTCGTTCGGCCGCTCCAGAACCGCCAGGGGCCCGGAACTTCCCGAACCAGGCGTTTCCTCGGCTTGATCTACAAATTCAGCTCCAGTTCGCAAGGATATGCGCGTCTGTGAATCGCGATTTCTTCATTCTCGACTCCGTCGATAATCAACGCCGGAGAAGTCCAGTTTTCAAGTCGCTTATTTTCAGGGATGACTACCTTTCCAGGATCGTGTCCCAGCAAGTGGTGTAGCTCGTCATTGGCCTGCCGGTCTTGGGCGGGCTGAGCTGGTCAGCTGACCTGTGCTGCAGGCAGGCTGACCAGGGGGTTATCGCAGACTGGCGCGAGGGTTTCCAGCGTCATGTAGCGTGCTCTCTGCACGGCCCATTCCTCGGTCTGTTCCATGAGGATCGCTCCCACCAGTCTGCGGATGGCGTTTTCATTGGGGA
>CAJQMX010000338.1 GCA_905479515.1 uncultured Parasphingopyxis sp. | reverse complement strand
TTTCGCGAAGCGACGATCCCGCTGCTCGCCGACCAGCATTTCTACGAAATCGAAACCAACCGAAAACTCTTCCAGTTTGGAAATATCGCCCAGGCGTTCAGCGAATATGAGGCGCGCGATGCACAGGAAGGCGGGACGCTGCTGTTTCGCGGCATGAACATGATCCAGCTATTCTGGGACGGCGCACGCTGGTGGATCATGCACATCATCTGGGACAATGAACGCGACGGTGTGACCTTGCCTGATGCCGACTGGTATCGGAGCTGAGGCAGACTGCTCCAGCTCCGATACCGTTTCGGTTAGTGTGTTGGTTTACTCGACCTTCTCTTCCATCTGATCCTTGTTGCCGAAATATTGCCGCCAGATCGGACGGATGACGCGGACAAGCGCCCCGATCAGCAGGATCAGCAGCAGCCATGGAATGATCGCACCCAGCGCGATCACGAAGAAGGCGATGGTTCCGAAGAACAGCGATCCGCTGTCACGGAAGGCTTCGCGCATCGGTGTGCGGCTGTCGAAGCCCGGAATGATATCACCTGATCCATAAGTGAAGGTCATCGGCGTGGTCGCGAGCGATTCTTCGCTATTGGCAATGCGCTCCCGGGTTGCCTGTCCGGCCTGGCGAAGGCGCTCAAGTTGTTGGGTCAGCAGCACTCGCTCGCCTTCCGGCAAGCCCGGGGTTGCGAGCTGCGCTTCGAGCTCGGCAATCGTATCGGCGATGTTCGCGCTGTCCCGCTGTGCCCGTGCGATATTGGCACCCTCGTCGACACCGCTAATCTCCGCATCGACCAGCATACCCTCGGCATCGGTAACGAGTACGCCCGCATCACGGCCAAAGGAACGGGCGATGGCCGGGTCGAGCTTGAATTCGAGCATGGCGGAGACATCCGTCTCGTTGACCAGACGATAGCGCATGCCTGTAATCCGGCAGCGATCGATACCCAGTTCTTCGCAAGCGGCGGCATGTTGCTCTTGAATCGATGCGATCTGGTTGTTCTGCAGCCGGAACGCATAGCGATAATTGAACGCGACACCCGGGGCGGCGGTCACCGCAATATTGGGACCACCAGCGCCCGGGGCGGCTTCGGCTTCGGCGGCTTCCACGCCATAATCTTCATAAGCCGCTTCTTCGGCGTATTCGGGGGAACTTTCGGAACAGGATATCGCAAGAATTCCGATTGCCGCCAGGGCGGATGTTGATTTTAGAAAGCTACGCATAAGGCACTCCTCCATCAGTGGAAGGTGCGTGTTATAACGTATCAAATACGATGAAAAGTGCTTTTTTGTCGATAAAGCGTTGCAGATGCGGACCTATAGGCCGTTTCATTATCTCTTTTGCGGCGAAGAAAATGAATGAGGGCTTGCAATTGGAACGCGCCGGCGAAAGGAACGGCATCCGCGCTTTCTCCCGAAAAACCCTTGCAACAGGATAGCCAATGGCAAGCCATATATTGACGTTGACAGCCGAGGACCGGGTAGGGCTTGTCGCCGCCGTCACGGGTTTCCTTGCGGAGCATGACGGGTTCATTCTCGATAGCCAGCAATATGCCGATCTTGAGGCCAATCGCTTTTTCATGCGGGTCGAGTTCAAGGATGCCGGGCCGAAATTTCCGGCCGATACCGCACAGCTCAAATCGGCTTTTGGCGAGGTCGCAGATCGCCATGATCTTGATTGGCGCATGGGTCGGAGCGATGTGCATCCGAAAATCGTGATCGCCGTTTCAAAGGCCAGCCATTGCCTGAATGACCTGCTGCACCGCTGGAAGACGGGCGCGCTGCCGGTCGAAATTGCCGGGGTGGTTTCGAACCATGAAAGCTGCCGCGCGCTCACCGAATGGCACGGCGTGCCCTTTCATTATCTGCCGGTAACCGATGATGATCGCGAGGCCCAGGAACAGCAGATGCTGACCATCATGGAAGAGGCTGGCGCCCGCACGCTGGTGCTCGCCCGCTATATGCAGGTCTTGTCTGAGGCGCTGGTCGAGCAGCTCACCGGGCGCTGCATCAATATCCATCACAGCTTCCTGCCGGGCTTCAAAGGCGCACGGCCCTATCACCGGGCCTATGAGCGCGGTGTGAAGCTGATCGGGGCGACCGCACATTTCGTAACCGCCGATCTCGACGAGGGACCGATTATCGAACAGGCTGTGGAGCGCGTCGATCATCGAGCCAGCGTCGATGACATGATCCGGATCGGTCGGGATATCGAAGCTCAGGTGCTGGCGCGTGCAGTGAAATGGGTTGGCGAACGCCGGCTGCTCGTGAATGGCACACGGACGGTCGTGTTTCGCTAGTCGGAAGGCGATTTCCGTTACGGCACGCTTGGATGAATGCTGCAATCAACCCAAAACTATGCTATACGAGTCGCACCACCCGGGGATAAATGCCCGGGCGACATTGACGGGAGCCATAGCTTCCCGCCCAGCCTCCTCGGCCGCTATAAGCTTATGCTAAAAGCGACACGAGGAGGTTTCTGTTTTGGGGTCAAATCAGGGTCCAGAACAGCCCGTCATCTGGAATGAGCTGTGGAATTTTCCGGTTCGCCGGTTGGAGCTGAGCGAAACTCTCCCGGGCCTGTGATCGTCCGAAAATGTCGTTGAGTTAGAACGTATAGGAGGTGATCAGCATGACCCCCCCTTGGGCGCGGTCCTGAAACCGGATGCCGTCTTCATCTTCGGGCAGAGGCTCGTTGGCAACGATGCCCTCGCCAAGGATCTGCGCATTGACATCAACCAGATAGCCAATGCCGAAATTGAAGCTCTGATTATCGCTTCCGGGTCGCCTCAGACCAATCATGAGGCCGGCCCCGATTGCGTCTATGATATTGCTGGAATCGGGCTGGACGGCGATGAACGGACCGATGCCCCAATTTGCTTCGCCGGTGCGGCGATATCGGGAGGAATTGCCGGGGCCCTTATTGCGGTCGCATTCATTGGTCAGGCCGAGCCGCGCCATGCCGAGAAATTCACCGCACGGCGTGAAGAAATAATGGGTTTCGACGATAAGCCGCGCCGAGGCATTTTCGAGTCGCCTGACCCGCACGATTCTATCATCACCGACGAGGTCGGCTTCGGCAATCCTGTCATTCCTGCCCGTATCGAAAACATAGGCGATCCCCGCGCCAAGCCCGAATCCGCTAAGCGGATTGCCCGCATCGTCTTTGACGGCTTCGGGTTGGCTGGAATTGACGCCAGGTTGCGGAGGTACGCTTTCGCCATGACGCGCCAACTCCGCACGAGCGTTGGCGCCTTGGCGCAGGGCTTCCGTTTCTGCTGCAATTTGGGCCCTGGCAGCGGCGATGCGGGCCTGCTGCGCCTGGGTCCTGAGATTCTCCGCCTGCGCGACCAGCCGGGCTGCTTCGGCGTCCAATTCTTCCGCCTTGCGGGTGTCTTCGGCTGATGTCTGAAAAAACGCCGAGGATGGAACAGAAACCGCGAGACTGGCAATAGTCATCAGCCTGATTGCTTTGCCTATGATCATTGTCCGCCCCTTTTGCAAAATTGCGCTGAAACTATAACGCGGCCTCATGCGAATAGGCTGGCAAGCTGATCCATTTCGGAATGATCGCACGGCAAGCCTATCGGTCGGAAACTGTGGAAAGCCCTCTCGCCGCTCGCGTATCCCGCTGCTAATCCGCCTGCGATGACTGTCGATACCGTTGACCCTTCCGATTCAGACGATCCCTTTGACCGGATTGTCGATGCGCCGTTCGATGAGGCTATCTCCGAGCGCTATCTGGTCTATGCGCTGTCGACGATCACGGCGCGCTCGCTGCCTGATCTGCGCGATGGGCTGAAGCCGGTGCACCGCCGCCTGCTTTGGGCCATGCGGCTGCTCAAGCTCGATCCGGCCAATGGCTATAAGAAGTGCGCGCGCGTCGTTGGCGATGTGATCGGCAAATATCATCCGCATGGTGATCAGAGCGTCTATGACGCGATGGTCCGGCTCGCCCAGCCTTTTGCGATGCGCTATCCGCTCGTCGACGGGCAGGGCAATTTCGGCAATATCGACGGCGATAACGCGGCCGCCATGCGCTATACCGAAGCGCGCTTGACCCATGCCGCGATGGATCTGATGGATGGCCTGAATGAAGGCACCGTCGATTTCCGACCCACATATAACGGCGAAGAAGAAGAACCGGAGATTTTCCCCGGTCTGTTCCCGAACCTGCTGGCCAATGGATCGAGCGGTATCGCCGTGGGCATGGCGACATCGATCCCGCCGCACAATGCCGCCGAACTGATCGATGCCGCGACCCATCTGATCGACAATCCGAAAGCCGAAGATGCCGAGCTTATGGAGTTCGTCCAGGGCCCGGACCTGCCGACAGGCGGGATACTTGTCGACAGCAAGGACGCGATTGCCGAGGCTTACCGGACGGGGCGCGGTGCCTTCCGCGTCCGGGCACGCTGGCATCAGGAAGATCTGGGCCGCGGGACATGGGAAGCGGTGATCACCGAAATCCCGTTTCAGGTCGCAAAATCCAAGCTGATCGAGGCGATCGCCTCGCTGATCGCCGACAAGAAGTTGCCGATCCTTGCCGATGTTCGCGATGAGAGTGACGAGCAGATCCGCATCGTGCTGGAACCGCGTAGCCGCACGGTAGAGCCTGATGTGTTGATGGATTCGCTGTTCCGGCTGACAGAGCTGGAGACGCGCGTTTCGCTCAACCTCAATGTCCTCGACGCCAAGCGCACGCCGCGCGTGATGAGCCTGAAGGAAGTGCTCAGCGAATGGCTCGAGCATCAGTTCATCGTGCTTGTCCGCCGTTCGGAATTCCGCCTCGGCAAGATCGATGACCGGGTCGAGCTGCTCGATGGCTATATCGTTGCGTACCTCAATCTGGACCGGATCATTGAAATCATCCGCTATGAGGATGAGCCCAAACAGACAATGATGGCGGAGTTCACACTGAACGACCGCCAGGCCGAAGCCATCCTCAACATGCGGCTCCGCAACTTGCGCAAGCTGGAAGAGATGGAGCTGCGCCAGGAACGCGAAGATTTGCTGGCTGAACGTGAAGAGCTGGACAAGCTGATCAACTCTAATGCCCGGCAGAAAACGCGGATGAAGAAAGATCTGGCCGCTCTGCTCAAACGCTATGGCGCGGATACCGAACTTGGCCGCCGCCGCACCTTCCTGGAAGAAGCGGCTCCGGCGCGCGAAATTCCGCTCGAAGCGATGATCGAGAAAGAGCCGATCACGGTTGTCATGTCGGAGCGCGGCTGGACCCGCGCGATGAAGGGCCATATCGATGCCGCCGGTCTCGCCAAGCTGAAATATAAGGAAGGCGACGGCCCGGCCTTTGATTTCCACGCCCAGACGACGGACAAGCTGCTGCTCGCCGTGGATGATGGCCGTATCTATACGCTGGGCGGGGACAAGCTTCCCGGTGCGCGCGGCTTTGGCGAGCCGGTGCGCTCCATGGTTGATATCGAGGATGGCGCGGAGATTGCGGGTCTGTTGAAGGTCGAACCGGGTGAGAAATTGCTGCTCGCCAGTTCAGCGGGCAAGGGCTTTATCGCGAACGCCGAAGAGATTGTCAGCACCACCCGCAAGGGCAAAGTTGTGGCGAATGTGAAGGGCGGCGCGAAGTTGATTGTAGTCCGCCCGATTGCCGCCAATGCCGATCATGTCGCGGCGATCGGCGAGAACCGCAAACTGCTGATCTTTGCTCTGGATGCGCTGCCCGAAATGGCGCGGGGGCAGGGCATCATGCTGCAGAAATACAAGGACGGCGGCCTCTCCGACGCGATAGGTTTCAACCTCGAAGAAGGGCTGAGCTGGGCGATGGGCGGCGATAGCGGCCGTACCCGCACCGAGACCGAGCTTGGCGACTGGATCGGCAATCGTGGGACGGCTGGACGGATGCCTCCCCGGGGTTTCCCTCAGGATAACCGGTTCAGTTAGGATGCCGCAGGCGAAGCTTCCGATAGCATTTAGAATGTTGTCTGGAGCATCGATCTCCGTGTCGATGATATTGGCTCTCGTTGCTCATTCATATCCTGAGACACCGGTCGGGCCGATTATTATTGCCAATTGGATGTTGTTTGCCACCTGTGTCTTGTTCGCCGAGCGAGTTCGCAAAGAGCACTCAGACGATCCAGCCATCGGAAAAGCCGCTCGAATGAGAGTAGGTGGCACACTTATCGCTTTTTCGGTTGGGGGCTTTGTCGCGATTGCCGCTCATCCACCTATTCTCTGATCCTGCTGCCAACTATTCGCTAACCCCGCTCCTCGATCCGCGCGATCCTCAGCTCAATGCGCTTTAGCTCACGCAGCACGGTCATCAGGTTCATCCGTTCGAAGAACCATTGTTTGATCATGCCGGTCGAGATCAATGCGGCAAGGGCGCCAAGGGCCCAGACGAAAAACTCGCGATCCGTTTCCGCAATCGTCACGCGGTAGATGGTGTAGAACATCACCATGGCCATCACGAACGCCACGACGAACACCAGCTTGGCCCAGCCGCCAAGCGGGCCGGAAAGCGTGTCGCCAACCTGGGCGAACAGCCCCCGTTCGCTGTCGAGTGCGTTCAGAAATTCCTGATCGTCCGCGTCGAGCGCGGCGCGCAGCCTGGTATCAACTTCGGTCATCATATTTCTCCTTCCAATAAGGTCTTGAGGGTTTTGCGAGCGGTAAAGATGCGCGATTTGACGGTGCCGAGCGGCACGCCGGTCGCGGTTGAAATCTCGTCCAGTTTGAGCCGTTCGACGAAATAGAGCGTCGCGGCGATTCGCTGGTCTTCGGGCAGGGCGGCAAAGGCCTGCGCAATGGCGGTCTGATCCTCCCCGCGCGGGGAGATTGACGGCGCATTGGCTTCGGTCAGCTCATCCGAGCGGGGGCGCTGTTTGGCATGGGCCTTGATCCGGTCGGCACAGCGGCGACGCAGGATCGTAAAGGCCCAGCCGGGGAAACGCGCCGGATCATTCAGTTTTTTCAGCCCGGCAGTGATGCCGAGCCAGCATTCCTGAACCGCTTCGCGTGCCAGCTCGTCATCGCCGGTAAAGTGCCGCGCAGAGCGCAGCAGCCGCGGTTGCCAGCGCGACGCAAGCCGCTCCAACGCCCTCCGGTCGCCATTCTGGACATGCAGAACGAGCAATTCATCATAGACCCGCCCGCTCTGTTCCATCCACAATATCTCCCGTTACGGGTATATAGTCGGTGGGGAGGGGGGAAAGGTTCGATTAGGCCGGGTGATTAATTCGATGTGACGCAATTCTTTGCAATCTCCCGAACCCGCGTCTCATCCGGAAAATCCTCCGCGATCCATATATCCTGTATCTCGCGCAGTTTCGCTGCCACTTCCGGCCCGGCTTCCATGCCCATGGCGATCAGTTCGCCGCCCTTGAGCGGGAAGCGTGGGGGCGGGTTGGTGATGAGGTGGGTGAGGGCGTTGCCGGTGACCGTGTCGTTGGTCACGCAGAGCAGCAGGCGGTCGATGGCGCCTTCCATGCCGAGCCGATAGCCGAGCGCGCGCGGCTGCGCTGTGTCGCCGGGAATACGGGCGGCAGCGGTGGCGAGGCGACTACGCTGCGCGCGCGATAGCTTGAGACGCGTGGCGATTGCTGCCGCGACATCGGGTTCGGCTGGCAGGAGAGAGGCGAGGCGGCGGACGGGGTCGGCTGGCTGATCGAACTTTTTCTCGCGGGCGATCAAGCGAACCAGCCCGTCAGCGTTCACAATCTCGGGCAATACGGGCGCGAGGATGCCATGCTCGATCATCAATCCCAGAGTTTCGGATGGATCGGGCAGGGCGAGCGTCTTTAATAGCTCATCGGCAATCCGCTCGCGCGATAAGGCCATCAGGCTGTTGGCGTGTTTCTTCGCCGCCGAGAGGCCAGCCGGGTTGGGCAGGCCCGCACCAAAGCGCGCGTGAAAGCGGAAAAAGCGCAGGATTCGCAGATGATCTTCAGCGATTCGCTCGGCAGGCAGGCCGATAAAGCGGACGCGCCGGGCGTCCAGATCGGTTTCACCGCCGAAATAGTCGAATATCTCGCCGGAGAGCGGATCAGCGGACAGCGCGTTGATCGTGAAATCACGGCGTGCGGCATCCTCCTCCCAGTCCTCGCTATATTCCACCTCCGCATGGCGGCCGTCCGTCGCAACATCGCGGCGCAAAGTCGTCACCTCTATGGGGCGGCCATCGTCGATCACTGCCGTCACCGTGCCGTGTTTCAGGCCGGTCGGGACAACCTTGAGGTCCGCTGCCTTGAGCCGCGCCATAACCTCTTCGGGCGGGAATACCGTTGCGCAGTCCACATCCTGCACGTCTATATCGAGCAGGCTGTCACGCACCGCGCCGCCGACAAAGCGGACCTTGCCATGCTCGGCATCCAGCGCTTCCAGCAATGCGTCCATCCCCGGCCAGTGCCGCCAGGCTGAATCGGGCAGTCTCATTTTGCCACCGCCTGCAACCGGTGGGAGAGATTCATGATGATCGCGGCAGTCACGCCCCAGATGCGGCGCTCCTCCCAATACATCTGAAAATAGCGGCGCATCCGTCCCTCCCATTCCAGCTCATGCTCTTCATAATTGTTCGGATCGAACAGATGGTCGAACGGCACTTCGAATATGGCAGCAACTTCGCCTGCTTCCGGTACCAGCTCGATATCTGGCGGGACAACGCCGATGACCGGGGTGATGTGGAAGCCGGTGCCCGTCAGATAGAGATCGGTGATACCGACCAGTTCAACCTGATCGCGGGGCAGGGCGATCTCTTCCTCGGCTTCACGCAGCGCAGCGGCGACGGGATTTTCATCCTCCGGGTCCACCTTACCACCGGGAAAGGCCACCTGGCCGGGATGGCTGGGCAGTTCGTCCGTGCGCTGGGTGAGGATAACGGTGGGGATCGGGCGATCGACGACCGGGATCAGCACCGCAGCATCCACCGCTTCTCCGCGCGCCAGAATATCCTCGCCGCGCAGGTCCGACGCGAATATCGGGAGATCGAGCCCGCGTGAGAGGTCCAGTTGGTTCTGGAGTTGGGTGACGAGGCTCATTTTGTGGATTCCAGAGGAAAAAATACACCGTCACTGGTTATGCCGATCGGGGTGTCGCCGGCTTCTATCGCATGGTTCATCAGCGCGTAATAGACGGGACGCGCGAGAAGCGCCCAAAGGTCAGCGCGGACATGCAGATAGGGCAGGGCGTTCTCGACGTCGCCGCGCAGTGCGAGCGCATGGCCTGGGCCGGCAATGACAATATCGCCCGTATTCAGGCGGAAGATGGCCCGCTGGCCATGGACGGGATCATCAACCAGCTGCATCTCCACCGCAGAAAAGGCCGCATCCTCTACCTCGATAGCGAGCTTTTCGGCGGGGGTTACAAGGACATGGCTACCATCGGCTTCGCGGCGCAGGATCGTTGAAAATAGCCGGACCAGGGCGGGGCGGGTGATCGGATCACCTTCATGATACCATGTGCCGTCGCGCGCGATGCGGATGGCGATCTTTCCCTCGCGTTCCGGATGCCAAGTCTCGACCGGCGGAAGGCTCTTGTCCTCGGCAAGGCTGGCGATGGCGTCGAGTGACAGCGCGGCGAGATTGGTAGGTGGGGCGGGCGCGGGCATGGAGCCTAGTTAGGGATTCACTCGCCGGAGCGCAAAAGATCTGGTCCCAGAACACCTTCGGCTGGCCATGTGCTGCCGGGTGCGGGGCGCAACAAGATCCGGTGCGGTTCGACGGGGCCCGGCAAAGTCCAGCCGCTGGCGGGGCCTGAACGGAAGCCGAAGGGTTCATAATAATCCGGATCGCCGATCATCATCGCCGATTGGCCGGCATGGTCCAGCCGCTCCGCCACGATGTGCGTCATATATTTGCCGATCCCGCGATTCTGGAGATCGGGATGAACCGCCACCGGACCAACCATGACGAGCGACAAGGCATCGACATCCGGAAACAGAAGCGTAATCGGCCAGCACTGGAGCGATCCGGTCAAGGTTTCACCATCCATCGCGACAAAGGACAGGCTGTCCACCGGCTCCGTCCCTTCGCGCACGGCATAGGCTGTGCGGCCATGACGGTCCGCCCCGAAAGCCAGATCGAGCAAGGATTCAAGCGCGTCGGGCGCGATCGTCGAAAGGGGCTGAAGAGTCGTCATGGATTCCCGCTGGTCATTTACGTTGCCATTTACCTTGAGGGCCGTGGCGATTAGCGGTTCGCAGGCAAAAGGAAAGCGCGAATCATATATGGCAAGCCAATTGACCGAGCTGGGAACTGATATGCTGCGGCTCGAAGTCCGTGATGTCGAAGTCATGATATTGACCGGCATCTATTCGGAAGAAACCAAATTGCCGCAACCGCTGCGCATTTCGGTTGCTGCGGATATGGAAGCCGGAGACCGATTCGCACCGGACACACCGCTGTCGCGGTCCAAAAACTATATGGACCTCAAACATGCGATGACAGATGCGCTGCCCAAGGATCAGCATTTCACCCTCATTGAGGCGGTTGCGGATCATATCGCCGATACGATATTCTTGCAGGACAAACGGATATTGCGTGTTGCCATCGAAATCGTGAAGCTCGCCATATCTGAAAATGGCGAGGAGATAGGCATAACCATGGTGCGGAATAAATCGTGAGGCTGGCAATAGTCACTGGCGGATGCCGGCGCTTGGGCGCCGCGATTGCGATGCGCCTGGCGAGCGAAGGCTATTCGCTGGCGCTGCATGCGTCCGAAGAAATCGATCCCGAACCAGCTTTGATCGCCGCGATCGAAAAGGCTGGCGTTCAGTGGCAGGGGATTACGGCGAATCTTTCCGATTCGGACCAGGTGGAACATCTTGTCCCTGCAATCGCGGATCAATTCGGTTCAGCTCCCGACTTGCTTGTAAACAGCGCCGCACGATTTGACGATGACCGCCCGGCAACCGCCGATATGGATGGGCTTCTGGCTCACTATGCCGTCAATTGTGCTGCTCCGGCGATTCTCGCGAAATCTTTTGCCGCTCTTAAGCGCAAGGGAAACGCCGCGATCGTGAATATTCTCGACCAGCGAATCGCTCACCCGCATGGTGATCAATTCTCCTACACGCTTTCCAAACTGGGGCTGGAGGGGCTGACGCGTATTTTGGCGCGCGAACTGGCTCCCGCAATTCGGATCAATGCCGTGGCGCCAGGCCTTACTATTCCGACCCAAGCCTATGACAAAGCGATGCTGGCGGATGCCGCGGCATCAATGCCGCTGCGGAAACTGCCAGCTCCGGCGCAAGTTGCCGATGCCGTTGCCTGGCTGGCTCAGGCAGAGGCAGTCACCGGGCAGACAATATTTGTCGACGGCGGTGCGCATATGGAGGCCTTTGGGCGCGACTTTCCGAATCTCAGCTAAGAACTACTGACGCTGTCGCTAACTGCGCTTGCGCGCGCAGACCCCGAGGTCCTCACGAACCAGTCTATAGTCGTCGCGCGCCACAGATATTTGGCGAGAGTCCATATTTTCTAGGCTGGCATCCGGCAGGCTGTCAGGCAGGAAGCAGGCTAGACGGTACCATAAGACTGTATTGCGCTCGGGCGGCGGTGAAGCCCGCTCTACAATTTCCCCGAGCGAAACGCCCCATCGTGGCTGCTGATTCGGCCGGCGCAGGATGCTCAGCGACACAGGTCGACCATCGCTGGTTGCCAGAAAAATCTGTGTTTCACTTTCACCGGGAAGGGTTCCGGGAACGCTAAATGCGCTCGCCACGCCGGTCACTGTGCCCGGTATGTCTCCAGATGCGGCTTCAGAGAGGATCGCGCGAATCGTTTGTTCGCGGTGCTGGCTCCATTCAATCTGCGCATCTGGCGCGATCAATTGCAGTTCGCCGTGCCGACCGGGAACGGGTGCCGCGAGCAAAATAACCTGCTGGTTCCGAATGCGGGGGCGCCGTCCATCGGCATCGCGCGGCACATCAACCAGGTAGCTGACTCGTGCTGGAACACCACTGGAACTGCGAATCAGAGCTTCCAGTTCTGCCTCGACATAGAAGCGAACATGATTGGGAGCCACGCCGACAGCACGTTCCTCGTCGAGCCGCCGGGCTCTATCTATACGTGCAGTCGCAACAATGGGGGCGCGGAGAGAGAGGTCCGCCATGTCGGCATAGCTGAGTTCCGATTCTACCAGAATCTCTTGGGATTCTGCGCTATCGACGGTCATGGCGAGGAGGCCGAAGCCAATCAAAAAACACGCAGATCGGGTCATGTTATTTCTCCATCGGGCCACTGAATCGCGGCGAGCAGCTTGTATCGTATCTGGTCAAGCGGGTAACTGTTGCGTAACGTGTTTGTCGACGTTAGTGAATCGATGACCACACGGGTTGCCTTGCCTTCGCGTTGGTTGGATGTCCTTTTTGCAAAACCAGATGAACTGGTGCTTTATGGACGCTGGGCTTTGGAGGGAGTTTCTTAGTTTAATGGCTTATGCTGATCAGAAGATGAGCTCGCGTAAACTGTCGGCGATTGTCGCCGTCGCGATCCTTCACGTGCTTCTTGCATATGCGCTCGTTTCGGGATTGGCCGTCAGGGTTGCGCAAGCAGTGCAGGAAGATCTTACCGTCTTTGACGTTGAGGACGAACCGCCTCCCCCTGAGGAAGAATTGCCGCCGCCGCCGCCGGATGTTCCGATTCCGCCGCCGCCGGTTGTTGTGACGCCGCCGCCGCCAGTCGTGATATCACGACCGACAGTAGCGCCGCGGCCTGTCGCACCTCGCCCGGCGCCGCCGCCGCCCGCACCGCCGCCGCCTCCGCCGCCGCCTAGTCAGGCTCAGGCAGCGCAGCCGCGCGGGAATCCCGGTCGCTGGGTAACGACGAACGACTATCCTTCTGCGTCATTGCGCAATGAGGAGCAGGGTTCGGCAAGTTTCCGCCTGACCATCGGTACCAATGGTCGCGTAACGGATTGCACGATCACGGCTTCAACCGGTTATTCGCGGTTGGATAATGAAACCTGCCGTCAGCTGACACGCCGCGCACGTTTCCGGGCTGCGCTGGACGATGCCGGCAACCCGACGACAGGGACGTATTCGAGCACTATCCGTTGGGAAATTCCCAACTAACAATCTCACCGTTTACGAACTCCGGTTCGATTTGATCGCAGCAAGTTTATTTGAGAGGAATATTTATCATGTCTACCGAAGCAGCTGAAGTCGTTGCAGAAAATCCATATGGTCTCCGTCAGGCACTGGAAGAAGGCGGCATCGTTGCCCAGGCGACTTTCACAATCCTGGTCATCATGTCTGCCGCATCCTGGTACATCCTTTTCACGAAATGGTTTGAGCAGCAGAAAGTTCTCAAGCAGGGCAAACGCGCCCGTGAAAATTTCTGGCGAGCCAACAGCCTTCGCGAAGGCGCGGCCAAGCTCGAAAAGAACAGTGCCTATCGCCAGATCGTTGAAGACAGCCTGGTTGCCCAAGACAACCACACAAAACTGACTGATCCGATCGAAGCCCATGAGTGGACGGTCAATGCATTGCAGCGTTCGGTTGGTGCTATCAACTCGAAGCTCACTGAAGGCCTTGCGGTTCTCGCAACCGTTGGTTCGATCGCTCCTTTCGTCGGCCTGTTCGGCACGGTGGTTGGTATCTATCGCGCCCTGGTGAAGATCGGCGCTGCCGGTCAGGCATCGATCGACGCCGTTGCCGGCCCGGTTGGTGAAGCCCTGATCATGACGGCACTTGGCCTTATCGTGGCTGTGCCTGCCGTTATGGCCTACAACTGGATGGTTCGTCGCAACAAGAAGGTGAGCGAAGAGCTCCAGGCCTTCTCGAACGAAATCCACGGCTACATCATGTCAGACGGCAAAGTTAAGCCATCCGCTCCCGCTGCAGCCGCAAAAGCTGCTCCGGCGGCTCGGCCTGCTGCGAAGTCCTAGTTGGTATCGGGACGGGAACGGATTGCCGTTCCCGTCCATGCCTTCACAAGGACACGACGTGAATACGTCGGTTTTGGTAAGAGTTTAGGATAGGATTGATCCCATGGGAATGAGTGTTGGACCTGCAGAAGGCGAAGACGACTCCGCGATCTCCGAGATCAACGTCGTTCCGTTGACGGATGTGATGTTGGTGTTGCTGATCATCTTTCTGATTGCGGTTCCGGTTGTTATTCAAACGGTTGACGTTAATCTTCCAACCGTTCGCTTGTTGCCGACCACGACCAAGCCGGAAAATGTCGCTTTGTCGATCAGGGCTGGCGATGATGGGGCTTGCGAAGTGTTCTGGGGAATGACCCCGGTCAATTCGAGTGAAATGCTTTCGCAGGCCGTTCAGCATATCGAAGACACGGTTGAAGAATTTGGCGGCGCCGAAAATATGACCGAAGATGATCTGCCAGAAGTGCATATTCGCGGTGACGTGAATACGCCGTGGCGGTGTATCGGTGGTCCGATTTTCGTGATGCAACAGGCTGGTTTTACCCGCGTTGGCTTTATTTCAGAGCCGGAGCCGGGCCAGGGTATCGCGCGCCTCTAGGTCAGATTGTTTTAGGAGTAGTATAGCATGGGTGCAAAAGTAGGGCCTGCCGCCGCCGAAGACGATCCGATGATCGACATCAACACGACGCCGTTGATCGACGTCCTGTTGGTGCTGCTGATCATGTTCATCATCACGATTCCGATCCAGACCCATGCGGTCAAGATCGACTTGCCGGTTGCCAATGATGATCCGCCACCGGACGAGGTCATCGATCCGATCAAGAACGAGGTCTATATCTCGCCAACCGATCAGATCCTCTGGAACGGTGAGCCGGTTACAACCCAGACGCTGCGTCAGTATCTGGACATCACCGTCACGATGACGCCTGTGCCCGAACTTCACATGTTCCCGGATGCTCAGGCGCGTTACAATACAGTCGATAACGTGCTGGCGGTTACCCGCCGTGCACAGGTCACGAATATGGGCTTTATCGGCAACGACCAATATCGTCAGTTCTAGACTGGCATCTCTCAGATAAAGAAAGGGCGGTCCGCACAATGCGGGCCGCCCTTTTCTTTTGCATGGGGGAGACTGCACGCATTCTCCTGCGGTCCGCAGCTCTGAAGACGCTCAAGGGCTAATAATTCGGTGACCCAGATCAGGCTTCCATAAGCCTATATCCTGACCCCAGATGGTCGCTCTACGGCATCCCTGCCAATGGTTGCCGATGCTAGGGCAGCGGCTGCTTGCCCCTATGCGGCGTTGCTTTCGAACTGCAAGCTGGCAAGGCGGGCATATAGGCCGGACTGGTCAATAAGCGCGCCATGGGTTCCCTGTTCAACGATCCGGCCCCCATCCATCACAATGATGCGGTCTGCCGATCGGACCGTGGCCAGCCTGTGAGCGATGACTATTGTTGTCCGGCCTTTCATCAACCGCTCCAGAGCCTGCTGAACAAGCTGCTCGGATTCCGCATCAAGCGCCGATGTGGCCTCGTCGAGCAGCAGGAGAGGGGCATCCCGCAACAAGGCACGGGCGATGGCGACACGCTGCCTCTGACCACCAGAAAGCCGTGCGCCACCTTCCCCCAGATAGGTGTCCAGCCCTTCCGGCAGTTCGCGGAGAAACTCGGCAGCATTGGCCGCCTCTGCCGCATTCCACAGCGCCTCATCGCTTGCGTCCCATTCGCTGTAGCGAAGGTTGTCGCGGGCCGAGGCGGCAAAGATCACCGTATCCTGAGGCACCATGGCGATCCGCTTGCGGATTGCGGCGGGATCGGCTTCACGCAAATCCACGCCGTCCAGCATCACTTGTCCCTGCTGGGGATCATAGAAGCGCTGCACGAGTTGGAAGAGCGTGGATTTTCCAGCGCCTGACGGGCCAACAACCGCTACAAGCTCACCGGGTTCGACCGCGAGGCTAAAGTCTTCCAGTGCCGGCGTTTCCAGCCTCGTCGGATAGCGGAACGTCACATCTTGGAACTCAAGCCTGCCCCGAGCGGGTTCGGGAAGAGGTTTGGGATTGGCAGGCGCGCGGATCTCGGGAACTTCACGAAGCAATTCGTTCAATCGGCCAGCGGCACCAGCGCTGCGCATCAATTCACCATATACTTCGGTCAGCGCGCCAAAGGCTCCGGCCACAATCATGCCCGTCAGGACGAAGGCTGCGACCGCACCGCCCGTGATACGGTCATGGATCACATCCGAAGCCGCCTGCCACATCACCAGGGTAATCGCACCGAAAATGAGCGTGATGACAATTGCGGTCATGAAAGAGCGGATGATGATCCGCCGCCTCGCGGTATTGAATGCGCTTTGTACGGCGGCATCGAACCGGTCGGCCTCGCGGCGTTCCTGCCCGAAAGCCTGAACGATCTTCATGGCTCCAAGTGTTTCGGCGATCATCGCGCCGACATCTGCGATCCGGTCCTGACTATAGCGGGAAACGTTGCGCAGTTTCCTGCCGAGAAAGACGATCGGCCCGATGGCGAGCGGGATACCAAGCAACATCATCAGGGCAAGCTTGGGAGACAGGGTGAACAGATAGATGGTTCCGCCAATGCCCATCACCAGATTGCGCAGGGCTATGGAAATTGTGGTTCCCACGACCATTTCGATCACGGATGTGTCCGATGTCATGCGTGAGGCGATTTCCGACGGGCGGTTTTCCTCAAAATATTTGGGATCGAGCGCGAGCAGATTACGCTGCACCGCAACACGCAGATCAGCCACCACCCGTTCACCAAGCCAGGAAACGAAATAGAATCGCAAGGCAGTCGCCAGGGCGAGCACGACCACGATGAAGAGCAGATAGTAGAAATACTGGGCAATATCGGCGTCCAGTCCGCTGAATCCACGATCAATAACCCGCCTGAAACCGTCAGGAATCGCCAATGTCGCGCCTGCTGCCACCAGCAGGGAGATGGCGGCACCCAGGATGCGAAATGGATAACGGATCGCAAAGCGCCAGATTATCGCGAGGTTGCCGAGATTCCGGGGTTTGCCCGTTTCGATTTCATTGTCTGCCATGGGGGTCGCCTAGCAGTGCCGAGCATACTGCTCAACACGGCCTTTTTATAATGCTGCATTGCAACGTAGAGGGAAACGGGCCTAGAACACAGGCAAACGCGACTATGATGTCGATCATATGGGGACTTTGATGCTTTATAATATGTACGAGATGCAGCGTTCGATGCTGGCCAGTGCCAGCGCGATGGCGGGTTGGGGTGTGGAAATGCTCCAAAACCCCGCAAACCCCCTCTCGTATTCAGGTATGGGGCCGGTTGTCGCCTCGGCTCTCGATGTTTTTTCCCACGCCTCCGCACCGCGCGGCAAACCGATTTTCGGGATCGAGTCAGTAGAGATTAACGGCGAAGACGTTCCCGTCTCCGTGAAGATCGAGGCCCGCAAGCCATTCGGCCAGCTCAAGCATTTTCAGAAAGAGGGCGTATCAGGCCAGCCAAAATTGCTGATCGTCGCGCCAATGTCGGGTCATTTCGCCACATTGCTGCGTGACACTGTCGATCGGATGCTGCCCAGCCATGATGTCTGGATTACCGATTGGCGCGACGCAAAAACGGTGCCTTTGTCAAAAGGCGTTTTCGATCTTGATACCTATATCGATTATCTGGTCGAGTTTCTCGAACATATCGGGCCGGGCGCGCATATGCTTGCCGTCTGCCAGCCGTCCGTGCCCTGCTATGCCGCTGCCGCTTTGATGTCGGCTGACAATCATCCGGACCGGCCCCGTACGCTCACCATGATGGGCGGGCCAATTGATACCCGTGAAGCGCCAACGGCTGTCAATACACTGGCGACACAGAGGCCCCATGCCTGGTTCGAGCAGAATGTTGTTGCGACGGTCCCGCTTTATTACCCTGGCGGTGGCCGCAAGGTTTATCCGGGATTCCTCCAACTGGCTGGTTTCATGTCGATGAATCTCGGCAATCATATGATCAGCCATTGGGAGATGTTCAAACATCTGGTCGAGGGTGATGGCGATAGCGCCGACGCGACCAAGGATTTCTACGATGAGTATCGCTCGGTTTGTGACATGACTGCTGAATTCTACCTTCAGACCGTAGATGTCGTGTTCCAGACCCATGCTCTTCCACGCGGTGAGTATCGGCATAAGGGCAAGCTTATTGATCCTGCGGCGATCACCGATATCGGAGTTTTGGCCATTGAAGGCGAGCGCGACGATATTTCGGGCATCGGCCAGACAAAGGCCGCGCTAACGCTGTCATCAAAGCTCCCGGCAAAGAATAAGAAATATTATATGGCGGAGGAGGTTGGCCATTACGGCATCTTCCACGGCCGCAAATGGCGCGAACGGATCGCGCCGGTGGTGGAAGACTGGATCGTCGCACATAACGATTAATGCCAAACGAAAAAGGGGCGCCGAATTTCTCCGGCGCCCCTTTTTCTTTGTCTGGATCGAGGGCTAGAGAACTTCGAACAGCCCAGCCGCACCCATGCCGCCGCCGACACACATGGTGACGACAACATATTTCGCACCGCGGCGTTTGCCTTCGATCAGGGCATGGCCCGTGCAGCGTGCGCCCGTCATGCCATAAGGATGGCCGATCGAGATCGCGCCGCCATTGACGTTGAGCAAGTCGTTCGGAATGCCGAGCGTGTCGCGGCAATAGAGGACCTGCACGGCGAACGCCTCGTTGAGTTCCCAGAGACCGATATCGTCCATTGAGAGGCCGAACCGTTTGAGAAGCTTTGGAATTGCGAAAACGGGACCAATGCCCATTTCATCGGGCTCTGTGCCTGCAACCGCCATTCCGACATAGCGTC
>CAJQMX010000337.1 GCA_905479515.1 uncultured Parasphingopyxis sp. | reverse complement strand
GGAGAAGCGACAAGCCCCATGGAAGCATGGCCACACCAGCGCCGGGCCTTCCTTCGTATGTATGGAGAAGGAACTGAACATTCACCTAGATTGCTGATTGCCGATGAGGTGGGATTAGGAAAAACCGTCCAAGCAGGTCTTTTCATTCGCCAGTCATGGATGGCAGGGCACTTAAACCGCGCCATTATCTTAGCCCCCGCCAATGTTTGCTCTCAATGGCAGGCAGAGCTTCGTGAAAAATTTGCGCTGGACTGGCCCATTTACGATGGCAGCTGCATGTGCAGATATGATGCGGTAAGTCAGACAACAATCAAAACACCCGTATCTCGCGAGGAATGGTCAGCCGAGCCGTTTGTAATTATGTCGAGCCATTTGGCACGGAGAAAAGATCGCAGGCCTGAACTTCTTTCTGCAGAGTCTTGGGATTTAGCCATTATAGACGAAGCTCATCATGCACGAAACAAACGCTCTGGAAACCGTGTCGAGGCGAACATGCTCATGCGACTGCTACGCGAATTGAAAGATCGCGCCCGCGGTTTAATTTTGATGTCAGCTACACCGCTACAAACCCACGCTTTAGAGCTATACGATCTATTGTCGCTCCTTGGAATGCCACCGGAGTGGGATGCAAAGGCATATGAACGTTATTTCGATGCGCTCAGTCAATCCAGTTTACCAGTCGATCGCCTTGAAGAATGTTCAAATCTATTCCGAGCGACCGAGGCATTTTACGGCAGGATATCTGATGAACACGCTGGACGGATTGGTGGATCGAATGGTCAACCCCTATCGCGGCTTCAGCCAAAACGGATTCTAGCAGCTTTGCGCGGCCAAGCCTCCATACCGCGGCGGCGACTTAGTTCGGCCGACCGAGAAGCGGCTGTCCGCATTATGAAGCGTTGGACGCCCGTTGCTGCCCTAATGTCCCGGCACACTCGATCGCTTCTGCGTCGCTATCAGGCAGAAGGCCGTCTCGCTGCTAGGATTGCAACGAGAAACGTTGTTGATCGGTTCATCGAGATGGAACCGGCGGAGCGCGACATCTATAATCGAACCGAAGAATTCCTTCGCGAAACCTACGCTCAAGCAGACCAAAGTCAGCGTAACGCGATCGGATTCATCCTCACGATATATCGCAAGCGATTGTCATCGAGCTTTGCTGCTCTCTCCCATAGTCTCCAGGGCAGGCTTGATCGTAATCCAGTTGATGATCAGTTCGATCTGGAAGAGAGTGGCGTCGAAACAGATGAAGCTGAACTTCAAGAAATTGAGGCTAAAGCAAGAAGGCTGTTTGAAGGCGCTGCTATTTCAGACATTCTCACTGATGTTGAAAAACTACCGATCGACACCAAAGCGCGCACTCTGAAGCGCGAGCTCGATCTGCTAAAATCTGATGGCTACGACCAAACGATGGTATTCACCGGATACACAGATACAATGGATGGGCTTAGAGATTGGCTCGCTAACCAAACAGGTCGTGAAGTCATTTGTTTCTCAGGTCGCGGAGGAGAAATAAGAAATCCTGACGGCACTTGGAAAATTGTATCTCGGACGGAAATTAAGAAGCGATTTTTGGAAGGCAAAGGAGATATTCTTCTCTGCACTGACGCTGCTGCTGAAGGTCTCAACTTCCAGTTCTGCGGTTCATTAATTAATTACGATATGCCGTGGAACCCGATGAGGGTTGAACAGCGAATTGGACGTATCGACCGACTAGGTCAGCGTTTCGAAGACATCCGCATCATAAACCTCCATTACCAAGATACGGTTGAAACAGAGGTTTACCTAGCGCTTTCAAGCAGAATACGCTTGTTTGAGGATATGGTTGGTGGGCTTCAGCCAATTCTATCTGCAATTAGCAAGGAAATCGGTGCAATAGCTTTGGCTGGTGGACATGTGGATGTGGATGCTATGGTTGCCAATACGATTGATCAAACTGAAGCTCCAACAGTGGATATCGATGATGATATGGGGCTCGACGATATGCCTGAAATGGGCACTCCAGCGCTTTCGCTCGGAGACTTACAGCACATCGTAAATAATCATCAACTTTTGCCACCAGGATACGAAATGAATAATCTGGGACCAGACGATTTTTCCGTTGAGCATCCCGTCACTCGAGAAAAAGTTAGAGCAACGCTTTCTCGATCCTATTATGGGAATCATTTTGACTATGTTGAATTCTGGACGCCAGGAAGTGCCATTTTCCCTGACGAGGGCAAACCTGAAACCGCTAACTCGATAAACATACCAGCCACTATTTGATGTATTATCATCTATATATTAGCACGATATAGGCGATATTGGCTCTTTTGCGACATAATGTCGCCTAGATCATCACAGCGTCTAGCTTCAGATCGGTCATTTAAATTCCTTTACCCCCGACGACGGCTGTTGTGCCTTTTACAGTGTGGTTAACAATGCCCCTGACATCCTTTTCGAAGCGCATAATTCGCGCAATTGGTCTACAATGTGCGTTTCGTCGCGCGATACATCGACGGTGGCGATTGATAATCGCTCGTGTCCTCCAGCCATGCCGAACGACGTTCGCTCCCCGCATTCCGTTCCGGGAATAGCAGGATAGAGAAGCATCAGTTGGTCACATTCATAAAGCCGCGCATATGCCATCAATTGATATACATCAGCTTGAGAAATGCCGTGCTTTTTCGCTAGAGGATCTGCGGCCAGATTCTTCCATTTAGTATCGATGATCGCAATCGCCTTACCATCACGGCGCAATACAATGTCCGGTTTGGTGAGAAATACATCGCCTAGAAAAGGAGAAACTCGCGTATCCGGCCGTGTTGCCAAGCAATTAAGACGTCCACCTATACCCTGTTCCTGCACATCAATCCCGGTTCCGGAAAGCGCCCGTCGCAGCAAGACCGCTACGTATTTCTCAAATAAATCATTCATTGGAAACAATAAAGTAAGCCCTTGCGGATCGGCCACTCCGTGGTGCGTCGTCTGGTAATCACGCTGTAGTAGGAGCTTTGCCAGCGAAAATAAACTTTCCCACCGGCGATTGGTGCGATCGATCCGCACCGCTTTCCACGGCAAACGTGCCACCGGCACCTGCGGGATATGCGCAAAAATATGGCGCAGTTCGTCCAGCTTGCGCTGTGTTTCGGCACCACGTGCGTGTTTCCTTAAAAAAACGGTTGCTGCTGCCATGATCCGCATTAACGGGGTATCCGAGCTCAGCTCATCATAACGGCAGGCAAGTCTGTCCGGGCGCACCGCGTTGCGGGTAAACTGACGCATCACGTCAAGCCGTCCGCGCAGCGCCGGTAAATCATCTTCGTGTTGGAGATATTGCCGCGGTAATCCGCGCCGGACCTCTGCTAACAAAGCATCCGAGAAATGACGGATCAGGATTTCAAGCAGAGTATCGTTTTGTCGCGCGATGGCTGCGCTACTTCCAAACTCAAGTTTTAAACCCAAAGCTACATCAAGCATTCTAACCAGCCTTGCGCGAACCATTTTGCGTTCCTGCTCTACGGCTTCTTTGTCGTCCGGTTCGGGCAAACCAGAATCAACTTTGGGCAAAATTTCAAGGCTGCACCCTCCTTTTGGTCCGCTTGCCGCAACTATGCCGACCATCTGCCGGGCAATCAGTCGATCGCGGCCATAGACCAGAATGTTCGTGCCGCCTTCATGTGCTTGCGGATGTGCACCGGCAGCGGCATGGAGCGCATCAGCCTGCGTGCGAGTGAACTGTTTGTCCCCCGCTCCCACTTCTACGCTTTTCCATTCATGAACAGTCAGATGCGTCATTCGCTGGGGTCGTCGGAATGTGTTTCCGTATTAGTAACCTCTTTGCCGGAAACTAGCCTATCGTAGCAATCGGCAGTAAAGGGGTCGAGGATTGACCAGCTGAGACGCTCATCGACTGCGTATTTATCAGCTAGAAATGGCGGCGCATCGATTTTTCTGCAGCTTACGAACCCATCACCTAAAACGGCGTGGATGCGGCTCCAGTCATCGAAAAAATATTCCTGCAGCAGCGGGATGATCTTAAACCGCATCGTGTCATCGATGTCGGCTCGACTTTCGCCGCCTTTTCCCATGAAGAACGAATGGCCGATTGCGTGGTCCCGGTCGAGCAGATATTCGATGCGCTGGTTGATGGCTGAAAGAACGTCAGGCAATTTAATCCCTTCAACTTCCACAAGCAAATTAGGCTTCGGCGGCATCTCTTTAAATCGAAACCGCCTTCGCAGTGCTGTATCTAGCAATGCGATGGACCTATCCGCCGTATTCATCGTGCCTACAATGTGGAGGTTGGCGGGCACTCCGAAGGATTTGCGCGAATAGGGAAGTTGCACCTTTAGGGCTTCATCCATTCCAAGGCGCTTGTCGGGCTCTATCAAAGTGATCAATTCACCGAATACCTTCGAGATATTGGCGCGGTTGATCTCGTCGATAATGAGCACGAACTGGTCTGGCGTGCTAACCTCGCTGCCTTGTGGAGTTTCATGGCGACTAGATCCAATCAGCCGGCCGAGCGCGACGTGGTTTATACGCTTAGCAGGAATTGAATAAAGGGTCCGCATGGAGAAATTACCATCTATTATTGTGTCGAGCGGTAAAGGCTCATCCAACTCGAGCAACCAACGCACGTCGCGACGGTGTGGATAATACCCATCCGTATCTGGATCGAAGCGGTAATCGCCCTGAATCTCTCCAATAGCGCGGAAGGCGGTGTTGCCATAGGGAATGATTACCAGATCTCCCTGTTTCATCTCCGATCGGAATGGCCACATTTGTGTCCAGTTGCTGGGCCGCCGGTCTTCCGGATTTGCTGCAAGCCATTCAGTTTTGATTGCCTCGAAATCATCAAAACGATCTTCGCTCCAATCAATTGTCCCTCCATAGCCAAGTGCTATGTGTCCCTGGGCCAAAGCATCGTCATATACGTCATCTTCTGTGCCGATAGCGCCCTGGCCCATTTTCCAAAATCGTTTTCCAGTAAAATCGAAGCTCACGCCGTCACTCGAAGTAGGATGCGCCATCGCCTGTTCAGCAAGAGCGCAAATCTCCCTAAAAATTCCTGGTTGGGGTTCGAGTGAAAACCCGGCACTCCCATCCCTAGTTTCCGGCCGCAATCCCTCCACAAAGGACTCGTAATCGTAATTCTGGTGGAACGTTACGAAAGCTATGCGCTTCTCGTCCCGCAACTCTTTGTAACGCGCCAACAATGCTTTTCGACCTGCGTTATCAGATGCATAATCTGCGCTTCCGTCACATTTCTGAACAGCTTCGCGCGCAGTGCTGTAGGTCTTCCCAGTTCCCGGGGGGCCGTAAAGAATGAGGTTGGTCGGATTCATATTACGTCTTTCATCTGGAATTATTTTTGATATTTTTACCAGTTCTGCAGGCCCTTCAGTTAAAAGACCTACAGCAGCAGCCAACGTTGGCGACATTTCCCACCGCACCAATTTACCGGGAAATGTCAAATAATTCGCATGACTTTCCCCCTCTTTTGCGATGCGGACCGGTCGTCTATCAACTAACAAAGCTTTTGCGACCTCTTCGAGACTTGGCGTTTCAGTCGACGACGCAGTTTTGTTATCCGAACCAGTTTTTATTCGGTAAGCAATATTGCCTGTCTCTTGGTTGGACTGCATAATAGGCTCATATTGAATGCCTTTGGCGTCATAAAGATGAAGAAACTCCTCGCCTCGTTCATTGCCACCTAACGCGACCCAAACGAAGCCTTGCACATCAAACAAATCAAGAGGTTGCCATCCAAATTCGCTGTCTAACAAACTGAAAAGAACGCGCATCAACTGGAGCCATTCGGCAAGATCTTCTTCGCGGAATTCGGTTTGTCCAAATAACTTGCGTCCGAAAAATCGTTTTCCCATCTCCTCAATTTTAGCAATTTTGAACCAACTTGCTTCGTCAGGATGTATAGTTGCCCAAATTGTGATCGGAATCGAAAGCACCTCTCCTCGACGCATTCCCGCGATACCAGCCTCACGTAGCGCCTCAAGCTCGCGAGCGGTTGCGGTAATTGCTTCCTCACCGTGCGTTTCGTTTCTTGCTAGGATGCCGAGCACAGAATAGAATCGATCTGAAAGTTCCTCAGGAGAATTTTCGATCTCGGATAAAGTCCGCCAACTGAGGGGGCGTCCGTTTCCTCCGGTCGCAAGTAGGCGAAACAAGTTTTGCCCTACTGACCGATTATCTCCTTCAGCGTCAACAATAGAGCACGCCTCATCGATTAACTCATTTTTGTATTGTCGCTCTACTTCCCAATATGCCCCTTGATTAACCTGAAAACTCGTGAATTCTGGCATCTGCCTAAGAAAATTATCCCGAGCGCGCAGGAATGCTGGCCAATCGATAACGACAAAACCCAGATCTTCTAGAGCAGATTTACAAACGCTCCCGCCCGCGTTGGCCTCAATACCAAGTTTTCGCATCGACCAATGAACGATAGCTTTGCTTGGGTATCGCTTTCCACCATGAACTAGCCAAAATTTATGTGGTATACCTCGGTCTTCAAGACTGCTTATAAACGCCTCAACAGAGCCCGCAGCATCACAGCTGTCAATCGCCTCCAGAATAATTCTACGATCAAGGTCAGACAGCGTTC
>CAJQMX010000336.1 GCA_905479515.1 uncultured Parasphingopyxis sp. | reverse complement strand
GGATGGTGGATGCCGCCGCCTGCTGGTGGATCGTGGCGGTTTGCGTGCGTAGCATTTCGCCGGTGGAATCGATCATATTGGCCGTTGTTTCATTGAGCGCGGTGATCTGGCCGAGAACGAGGCGTTGGTTGGTCATGGCCTGAGCAACGGTAACCGCCGTGCGCAATGCACCTACAGTGGTCGTTGAGGCCCGGTCGACGCCCTTGATGAGCTCGACATTGTTTTTCTTGACCAGATCAAGCGCGAGATAGCCCTGCACCGATACTGCCATCTGGGTCAGCAGGTCCTGGGTCCGCTGGCGGACATAGAAGAGCGCGGATTCCTTGATCGCTTTCGACTTTTCCGGATCGACAGATTCCAGCTCAACGGATTTGTCTTCGAGAGCGGAGTCCAGCGCTTTTGCAACATAGATCATCTCTTCCAGACGCCCCATTGCGTCCCAGAGCTTCTGTCGTTCGACAGCAATTGCTGCGTTGTCCTTGATCAGCTCATCCTTGCCCGAGGCAAGGCGCTTGAGGATTTCCGCGATATGGCTTTGCGCGCTTTTGTAGGAATCGAAATAGACGCGAAGCTTGCTGCCCCAGGGTATGATGCCGAATAGTTTGCGCTTGGACGTCATGTCGCCGCGCTTGCCGGGATCGAGATCCTCTACGGTGCGGCGCAGCTCGGAAAGGTCTGTGCCGATCGCGGAATTTTCATCCATCGAGCGCACAGGCCGATCGAGAAAACGGTTTGACTGGCCCGCAGCATCGGCGATTTCCTTGCGGCCCATGCTCGTGATCTGATCGACCTTCTCGCCAAATTCCGGGCTGTTCGCATCAAGGCCGACAAGCTCTTCGACAAAGCCTGCGACTTTTTCGTTATGCTTGGCCTGCTTCTCCGCATCGACAGGAACCAGCCCCACGGCTTTTTCCGCCGTAACTGCCGGCACTGGATCGGGCGCTTCAAGCGACAGGCTGGTCGCGCTTTTCGTCGCGGTGGTCGTTTCGGTCGGCGGTGTCGTGGCCATATTTGATTCCTTCTCCTCGGGATTTACCCTAGATGCCGCCCAAACGCGGGTTTTTCAAGGTCCGTGTTACACGCATAATACACCTGGGGCAATATCCCATCTATGGACTGATAATCCTTGGCTTTCACGCCTATTCGGCGGCATGAAGAGATATGGACATCGATAGCATATTGAAGCGTGTTGCGGAAAAGGTCGAGCCGTATCGTGGCCGCGGGAAAGTTGCCGACTATATTCCGGCGCTGGCCTCGGTCGATCCGAACAAATTCGGTCTCGCCGTCGCCACGAAAAATGGCGGCTGCCATACCATTGGCGATGCGGATGAGCGTTTTTCCATCCAGAGCATCTCCAAAGTCTTCACCCTGTCTCTCGCACTCCAGAAAATGGGCGATGACCTGTGGGAACGGGTGGGGCGTGAACCGTCGGGATCCGCGTTCAACTCGATCGTTCAGCTTGAACAGGAAAGAGGCATCCCGCGCAATCCGCTGATCAATGCGGGTGCTATCGTCGTGACTGATCAGCTTGTCGAGAATGGCGATGCCGATGCGGCGATCAACATGCTGCTCGGTGTGTTGCGGGATCATGCGGAAGATCCGAGCATCGATATCGATTATGAGGTGGCCAGGTCAGAAAGCGAAACCGGTGCGCGCAACCGAAGCCTTGCCTATTTCATGGCGAGCTTCGGCAATCTCGACAATGAAGTGGAGACGGTGCTGTCTGCCTATTTCCGGCATTGTGCGCTGTCTTTGTCCTGTAGCCAGCTTGCCCGGGCGGCGCTGTTTCTGGCGTTTAACGGTGAGGACCCGGTAACCGGAGAACGGATCCTGACACCGCAGCGCTGCCGCCGGATCAACGCGATCATGATGAGCTGTGGCCATTATGACAATTCGGGAGACTTCGCCTTTCGTATCGGCCTGCCGGGCAAAAGCGGCGTGGGCGGCGGCGTGCTCGCCATTGCGCCGGGTGAAGGCGCCGTGGCGGTCTGGTCACCCGGCCTCAATGATGCCGGAACCTCCACGGTCGGTGCCGTCGCGCTGGAAGCGTTGATGGAAGAGACAGGATGGTCGGTATTCGGATAGGAGCTGGGTGATGGATACTGAACAGACGGATCGTGCGCCGCTCATGGAAGAGGATGGCCTGATCTTTGCCTGCTTGCTCGATGGAAATGGCGGCGCGGAGCGGGTTGGCTGGGAGGCGGTTGAAAGCTGGACAGCCAGCCGCCCGCCGATCTGGTTGCACGTCAACGGCGCATCCGAACGTGTCCGGCAATGGTTGGGCAGTGATGGCGGGCTTACCGAACCGACAGCTGGCGCAATGCTTTCGAGCGAATCGCGGCCCCGTGTCTTTCATGGCTCGAAAGGTTTTGTCGCGATCCTGAGGGGTGTGAACCTCAACCCCGGTAGCGAGATCGAGGACATGGTGTCGCTGCACATGTGGTCGGATGGCAATCGGCTGATCACCGTACGTCAGGAAAAGCTGATATCGACGCGCAACCTTTTCGAGAAACTGGTGACGAGAAAAGAGGGGCCAGCGTCTCTTCCCCAACTTTATGTCGAGCTGATTGATGATCTGACAGATGGCATTGGCAGGATCGTTGTCGATTATGACGATCAAATCGACGATATCGAGGCGCGGACGGAACGTGATGATCCGTCAGAATTGCGGCAGGTACTTGGTGATCTCAGGCAGGAAGTTGTCGGTGTTCGGCGGTTCCTGGCTCCGCAGCGCGAGGGCCTGAACCGGCTGATGGCAGACCCACCTGATTGGCTCGATCAGCAGATGAGCCTGACCTTGCGTGAAACCGCGGATCGCACCCAGCGCCATATCGAAGAAATCGACGTGGCCCGCGAACGCGCACTGGTGCTTAAGGATCATATCGCCAATCGGCTCAGCGAGCAGTTGAACCGCAACTTGTATGTGCTCTCGATTGTTGCGGCGATCTTCCTGCCTCTCAGCTTTTTGACTGGGCTTCTCGGCATCAATGTCGGCGGAATGCCGGGGGTTGAAAGCGGCGATGCCTTTTGGGTTACCTGCGTGGCGCTTACCGTTTTGCTGGTCATTGAGCTGCTGGTTTTCCGCAAGCTCAAATGGCTGTGAAACACGGTTGCGTTTCTTGCAACTGACTGCACCCAGATAGAAGATTGCGGGTGATGCATTCTTCGTTGTTTCAGGCTAGGTAATCGGGCCATGGCCGATACCGAACTCGCCCTGCTTCTCGCGCGAATGCAATTCGCATTCACGATCAGCATTCATTTCATTTTTCCGGCCTTTTCCATTGGCTTGGCCAGTTTCCTCGCCGTCCTTGAGGCGCTGTGGCTGAAAACGAAAGACGATGTCTATCTTCGCCTCTTTCAATATTGGCTGAAGATCTTTGCACTGACCTTCGGGATGGGTGTCGTATCGGGCATTGTTATGTCCTATCAATTCGGCACCAACTGGGCGGTTTTTTCGGATCGCGCAGGGCCGATTATCGGGCCGTTAATGGCCTATGAGGTGCTCACGGCCTTTTTCCTGGAAGCAGGTTTTCTCGGCGTGATGCTGTTCGGCATGGATAAGGTCGGCAAGAAACTGCATTTCACGGCGACGCTGATGGTCGCCGCCGGAACAGCGGTCTCGGCCTTCTGGATTCTCTCGGTGAACAGTTGGATGCAGACACCGACCGGCTTTACCACCAACGAGGTCGGCCAATTTGTGATTGCAGGCAGCTGGTGGGATGTCGTGTTCAACCCCAGTTTCCCCTACCGCCTCGTCCATACAGTGATCGCTGCCTATTTGACGACGGCGCTTGTCGTTGGCGGGGTAGGGGCTTGGCATCTGCTCAAGGGCCACGATCGGCCGGGCGTGAAAAAAATGTTCTCGATGGCGATGTGGATGGCTGCGATTGTCGCGCCGATCCAGATTTTTGCGGGCGATATGCACGGCCTCAACACGCTTGAGCATCAGCCGATGAAGGTCGCTGCGATGGAGGGGCATTTCGAAAGTTACGAACGGGCCGCACCGCTGATCCTGTTCGGCATTCCCGATAGCGAGGAAGAAACCGTTCACTATCAGGTCGCGATTCCGGGGCTGGGTTCGCTGATCCTGCGGCATGACATCAATGCAGGGATGGCTGGCCTTGATTCCGTTGCGCGCGAGGATCGCCCACCGGTTGGAATCGTTTTCTGGTCGTTCCGGATCATGGTCGGGCTGGGATTTTTGATGGCGGGTCTTGGCCTGCTCAGTCTCTTCGCACGCTGGCGCGGCAGGCTGTACAGCTGGCGCTGGCTGCACCGTTTCGCGCTGGCGATGAGCCCGGCTGGTTTTGTCGCGGTGATTGCAGGCTGGATCACGACCGAGGTCGGGCGCCAGCCCTGGGTGATTTACGGCCAGTTGCGCACCTCCGAAGCGGTGTCCGCGATTGATGCCCCTGCCGTTGGCATGTCGCTGCTTGCCTTTGTCATCGTCTATTTTGCGGTGTTCGGCGCGGGAACGGTTTATATTCTCAAGCTGATGTCAAAGGCGCCAGCGGATAGTAGGGGAAAGCTGGGGGATATCCCGATCCGCGCCGCCGGGATTACGCCGGCTGCGGGCCTTGAACTGGATGATGCGGATACGTCTCCCGACCAAGAAAAGGACGCGCCATGAGCGATCCCATGCTCACGATCATCTGGGCCGCGATCATAGCCATCGGCATTGCCGCCTATGTGGTGATGGACGGTTTCGATCTGGGGATCGGAATGCTCTTTCCGCATCTCAATGTCGGGACAGAGCGGAACATGGCGATGAACAGCATCGCGCCGGTTTGGGATGGTAACGAGACCTGGCTGGTGCTGGGCGGCGGCGGATTGCTGGCGGCTTTCCCGCTTGCCTATGCCGTGATCCTGCCCGCGCTTTATGCCCCGCTTATCGCGATGTTGCTCGGGCTTGTGTTTCGCGGTGTCGCGTTCGAGTTTCGCTGGCGCGATCCCGGTCATCGCCGTTTTTGGGACTTCAGCTTTTTCGCCGGTTCGCTGGTCGCAACGCTCGCGCAGGGGATCGCGCTCGGTGCCTTGTTGCAGGGTATCGAGGTACAGGACCGCGCCTATGCCGGCGGATGGTGGAACTGGTTGACACCGTTCAGCCTGCTCTGCGGAGCGGCGCTGGTCATCGGTTATCAGTTGCTTGGTGCCTGCTGGTTGGTCATGAAAACGACCGGATCGCTGCGTGTGAAAGCGCGGCGGTTTGCCAAATGGCTGACCCCGTTTACGCTGTTGATGATCGGTGCGGTCAGCCTCGCCACGCCTTTTGTAGAGCCGCAATATTTCGTGCGCTGGTTTGAATGGCCGGGCCTTGCCGTCACCATCCCGATGCCCCTGCTTGTATTGGGGATGGGCTATATGCTTTGGCGTGACCTTGAATCGGGTTACGATATTCGGCCCTTCTTCTGGGCGCTCGGCCTGTTCCTGCTTTCGATGATTGGGCTCGGTATCTCGATCTGGCCTGATGTCGTGCCCGGCAGCATTTCGATCTACGAAGCCGCCGCTCCGCGCGAAAGCCAGATCTTTATGCTGGTAGGCGCGGTGATTCTTGTCCCGGTCGTACTGGGCTATACGGTCTGGGCCTATTGGATTTTCCGCGGCAAAGTCGATGAGACCGGCTATCATTGAGAAGCGTAACAACCAGGAGCGCCCGCTCTGGCAGAAGCTTGCCTGGTTTGTGGGTTTATGGGCCTTGGGCGTGGCGACTGTGTCGGCTGTGGGTTTCGTATTGAGGCTCTGGATCGCCTAGTCGGTCGCGTGCCGCGCGCCCATCCGTGCTGCCATGATCGCGGACACGGTCATCATTGGCACATAATAGACGAGCAGGGGCACGATGATCAGCCCGGCCTCGGCACCCGGAAACAGGATCCGCGCCATGGGCGTTCCCGAGATCACGCTTTTCTGCATCGCGGCGAACAGCAGGGCGGTTCCGTCGCCATAGTCGAAGCCGAGCAATCTTACGGCCAGCATGGCCGCCGAAATCACCAGCACCAGCAAGACGAGCATGGCTGCGAGCAAAAGGAGGAAGCGGCTCAGGCCTAGCCCGGCGAGCAGGCCGCCCCCCACAGCGGCGGACAGAGCAACATAGATGGCGAGCAATATGGTCAGCCTGTCCAGCGAGCGGCTGATTCCCGGATGGGCTGCTACCCATGCGCCCACCAAGGGGCGGCACAACTGGCCAACCCCAAAGGGCAAAGCAAGGATCAGCACGACCTTGCCGATGCCAGAAACGTCAATCGGCGCGCCGGATGTGGATAGCAAAGCGGCAAACATCAGCGGCGTCAGTACCACGCCAAGCATCGAAGAGAGCGCCGCCGCGATAACCGAGGCCGCAATATTGCCTCGCGCCATCGAGACCATGGCAATGGACGAGGCGACGGTTGTCGGCAGCGCGCATAAAAACAGGATGCCCGGAATAAAGGCCGCATCGATAAAGGGAGCGGCAAGCGTGGTCAGCGCCAGGCCAAGTAACGGGAAGGCGAGGAAGGTAAATCCGACAATCGCCAGATGCAGCTTTAGCCGGGTAAATCCGCCCAACACCGCCTGACGGCTGAGCCGGGCTCCATGGACAAAGAACAGCGTAACGATACACACCGTCGAGACCGTCCCGAGCAGGTCGAGCGCCGCGCCTCGCGCAGGGAACAGGGCCGCCACACCAACCATGGCGAGCAGGATGATGATGAACCGGTCGGGAATGAAGATCGATGCGAGGCGTTGCATCGGGCGGCTTTAGCGCGCTTTGCCGGTTTTGCGATAGCATGCGGATTTATTCGACTTGACCGGCCAACCGGCTAGACTGTCCGCAACGAAGGGCGACGAACCATGTCTGCACGAATTGTCGATATCATTGTTCCGGACCATGAAGTGGCGAAAGTCCGTGAGGTTATCGCCCGGCATTGCCGCCGATTCTGGCAGGAGACGGTGCCGGATGGGCGCGAAAAATTCTCCTGCATCGTTCAGCCGCGATATGTTGAACGCCTGCTTGCTGAACTCGATCAAAACTTCGCTGCGACGGAAGGGTTCTCGACAACCGTCGCGGCGCTTGAAGCCGTTTTGCCGCCGCTTGAAGAAACGCCGGAAACAGCGCTTCCCGGTCCTGATCTGCCGCCGCCGACGCGTCTTGAAGCCTTTTTCAGTCGTGACCGGATCAGCACGGACGAGATTTTCGATGATATCGCTGAAAGCATCGCAATCAGGCCGTCCTATCTATTAACGGTTGTGCTGTCGGCGGTGATTGCCGCGCTCGGCATGCGCAGCGGGCAGGTCGCCGTGGTGATTGGCGCCATGGTGATCGCGCCGCTGCTGGGCCCGACCATGGGAATGGCTCTGGCCGCGACGGTCGGCAATCGAGAGATGGCGCGGCGGGCAACGCTCACGCTTGTGGTTGGTGCGCTTGCGGCGCTGATAGCCACCTATGGGCTGGGTTTCCTGATCACCGTGGATCCGACAGTGCCCGAGCTATTCAACCGGTCCGTCGTTTCGCCTGCGGATGTGACATTGGCGTTGGCTTGCGGGGCTGCTGGCGTGCTTGCATTCAGCCGCGGGGCTTCCCTGTCTCTGGTCGGCGTGATGATTGCGGTCGCGCTCGTGCCGCCCATTGCTGCTGCTGGCCTGTTTTTCAGCAAGGGGTATGAAATACTCGGCCTCAATGCGCTTTTTCTTTTCGCGACCAATCTTGTCTGTGTGAACCTTGCCGGCATCGCGATGTTCCTGTTTCAGGGCCTACCGCCGAAAAGCTGGCGGATGACGGGAGGGATCATGGCAGTCTGGGCGATTGTGCTCCTGCTTTTCCTTGGCGTGATGGCGGGCCGGATCGCATTCGGGATTGGATCGGTGGGCTTTATCCAGCAGATGTCGGACATCATATCCGCACCTCTTGGATAGCTCCTGACCCTAGTCCCTTGTTGCGGCGCACCAAAGCCTCTATAGGCCGCCCCTAATCTGACGCTCCTTACAATTGAGAGAATCCCTATGGGCCTTCGTAACGTGGCCATCATCGCCCATGTCGATCATGGCAAGACTACACTGGTCGACCAGCTTTTCCGGCAATCCGGTACTTTTCGCGACAATGAGCGCGTTGAGGAACGGGCCATGGATTCGAACGAGCTCGAGAAAGAGCGCGGGATCACGATTCTCGCCAAATGCACGAGCGTCGAGTGGAACGGCAACCATATCAACATCGTTGATACGCCGGGCCATGCCGATTTCGGCGCCGAGGTTGAGCGTATCCTGTCGATGGTTGATGGCGTTATCCTGCTTGTCGATGCCGCTGAAGGCCCGATGCCGCAGACCAAGTTCGTCACCGGGAAGGCGCTGGCGCTCGGCCTGAAGCCGATCGTCGTCGTCAACAAGATTGACCGGCCCGATGGCCGCCCCGCCGAAGTACTCGACGAATGTTTCGAGCTGTTCCTCGCACTCGAA
>CAJQMX010000335.1 GCA_905479515.1 uncultured Parasphingopyxis sp. | reverse complement strand
GGCGGCGCAATAATCTGAGAAGCCGAACCGCCGGTTCATGAAGGCATGATTCCTTCGCCAGCATCGCCCTACGGGGCTTCGAAACTCGCCGTTGAAGGCTATTGTTCCGCCTATTCGGCCTGTTACGGCATCAAGGCGGCTTCGCTCCGCTTTTCCAATGTTTATGGCCCGCGCTCCTGGCACAAAGGCAGCGTTGTGGCCCATTTTATCAAGCAGATACTGAAAGGCGAGACGCTGATCGTCTACGGCGATGGCGAGCAGACCCGCGATTATGTGCACGCCCAGGATCTTTCCGATGGCATCGTCGCGGCCCTGAAATCCGGGGCAACCGGCCCGATTCAGCTTGGCACGGGGATCGGCACGCCGCTTAACGCCATCATAGCCATGCTGCGAGAAATCAGCGGACAGGACATAGCCGTCGAGTATCAGCCGTTCCGCGACGGCGAGATTGTCCATACCTGGTGCGATATCAGCCACGCCCGTGCCGTGCTCGGCTATAACCCGCAGATTGCGGTGCGTGACGGGTTGGAGGAAAGCTGGCGCTGGTTCGTTGACAATCGCGAGCGACTCTCGCTCTAGCTTGTTTCCGTCGCCACTTTTCCGCACAAGCCTCTGATCGTGAAGAATATCGTCTTTTTCGAACCGGCCTATGCCGCGCACAACCAACGCGACTGGGAAATTCGCGGCAGCTATAAATATCCCAGCCTGCTTGGCGATCTGCATGAGCAGGCGACGATAACGCTGTTGATGCGGGATCTTCCGCCTGTAGATGACAGGCATCGCCTAAAGCTGGAAAGTGCCCATGGCGTGCGCTTTTTAAAGATCGACGCGCTGGAAGATGCCGGGGTGGATGCGGCCGATTTACTTGCCGCCGATTATTCCGCGACGATTGCAGAACTCGCACCCGATATTGTCAGTACCCTAAACGGCCGGATGATCGGCTTCAATTTTGCGCTGGCCCGGGCTGCTCGGGCGCAAGGCGTGGATTTTGTCTATCGGATCGCCGGCAATGACATCGCCACGCAAACCGCGGTACAGGAAGCGCAGGGGAGGCCGGTGATCGGAACGGCATTCCTCGGCAATCTGATGGCGCAAGAGCATTACGCCGCCGAAGTGGCGCGCACGGTGATCGTTATGGGCGGCACCGAGCGTGCGCGTGCCGAAACTCTTGTTGCCGATCCAGCCAAAATCCGGATTTGCCGCCGGGGAGTGGATCGCGCGCATTTTGCGCCGCCAACCGAGATATCCGGGCGCTGCGACCATATTCTGTTTGTCGGCCGTGACAGCGAGGAAAAAGGCATCGACCTGATTGAGGCGGCTGCCGCGATTCTTGCCGATGAACGCCCCGGGGTGACTTTCACTATCGCGGGCGATTTCGAGGCGCATGAAGAGGGAAACCGGCGCTATCTCGGTTTCCATGACTATGCAGCGCTTCCCGGCCTGTATCGCGATCATCACGCGTTGCTGCTGCCCGCACGGTCCGAAGGCTTTCCGCAGGTCGTGATGGAAGCGATGACCTGCGGCCTTCCTGCCATCCTGTCACATTGCCTGTTTGCTGAAGATTTCGACGCCGAAGATGGCGTGGCGCTTGTCGATCTCAGCGCGCGGGCAATCGCCGAAGCTGTAATTCGCTGGCATGACAATCCGGATCTCTTTGGTACGGAGCGGGATCAAGCGCTAAGCCACGCGGCGGCGCATTTCGATGCAGAGGTCAATGGTGCGCTTTACCATCGGGCGTTGCTTGGCGAGGCAGTATGACAAGCACAACACCCCCCATCGCCCGGCGCTACTGGTTTGCCGATGCTGCAGCCCTGGCCGCAATCGACGATGCCGAGGACACGCCACACTGGGAAGCCAGCGACCTTCCAACCACCATTTTCTGTCTCGATGCAGCAGCGCATCAGGCGATGGAGTCGCTTTCTAGCGATGAATCCCTGCGGATCGTTGATCTTGGGGATGGGCAGGCCTTTGCAACGGTGCTCCAAGCCGAACTCGGCCGCGAACATGCGCGCTATCTGCAATTCGCCTTTCATGCGGTTGAGGACTTTTCTCCCTCTCTCGATTTGCTGTGTGAACGACTGGAATTTTCCGAATCACAGGCCGTGCGATCCGTGATGTTGCCGATTACCGCCTTTGGTGTTGGCGAACAGGAGGCCGATCTTTCGCAAATTTCCGAATGTCATTGGGTCGAGGCGGCCTATCTCCACAAGGCGCTGGCTAGTGCGGACATTCCCACGCTTTCCGATCTTCAGACGCAACTGACGTCTGCCCTCAACGCGGCAGAGTGCGAAGAGATCAAGCTCATTGCCGGTGCCTATTATCTCACCCAAAGCGAACACCCTGCACTCAGCGCGGCCGAGCAGGATGCGGCGCGGTGGCGGGCACGGACGGCAGCTGCATGGTCTGAAATTGACCGGTTGAAGAGTGAAAAACGCGTGCGGGCTGGCCGGGAGACGGCGTTAAAGGCGCGGCATGAGCGCGATCTGGCGCAGCAGGCGGAGCGCAGTGCGCTGGAAATCGACCGGCTGTACCGGGCAGCGGGCTGGGCCGGCCGTTGGCGGGCACGCATTGCCCGGTTATTTGGACGCCGATGACGGGCCGCTGGCCTCTGCCGCCAGAGGGAGCGCTCGCCGCAGCTGTCGCAGCAAGCCAGACCGGCTGCTGGCATGACGCAATTGCGTTGTGGCGCGATATTTTCCGAAGCGGCGAGCATGATCAGCTCTCTGCCGCTTGCATCGCAGAGGCTGGCTTGCATCTGGATAGGCCGGGGTTGGTCGATCACATGATGGGGCAACTGGCAGAGATACCCGAATTTTTGCAGGATCTGGCGGTTGGCGGTGACGGTGCTGGTGCGGCAGACAAGCTGGTTCCTACAATGTCGGCCCTGGTCCTGGATGGGAATGCGACGGTCGCGGGTTTCCGGGAGGGTCACCCCCTTGGCGCGTTGTTACCGCCAATCAACTTTAGGGAAACGCCCCAATCTGTCCGGCCTTCCCTATTTGCAAAATTCGGCGCGACGAAAGCCGGACGGGTCTCGCAGGAGATCGAAGCTTTGTTGCAGGCGCAGGATATGGCGGCCCTTCGAGGCTATGTGCAGGGGCTCACCGACCGATATTCTCCGCCCGCCGTTCTACATTGGGCGATTCTCGGACTTCGCAAGGCAGGTATCGACCAAGGTGATCCGCTTTTCCGCAAAGCCGTTATGCAATTCTCGACGGTGTCGTTGCCCGGCGAGGAGAGGGCGCTTGCCGATGCGCGGCTTTATCGCGGGCTTGGCTATCCGGCCTTTGCGCGATTGCTTTTGTTGGCAGCGCATGGACGATCGGGACGGGCCAAAGAACGCGCCAAAATTCGCCGCCGTCTTGCAACACTGGCTGGCGAACGTGATCGCTGGCTAGAGGATAGCGAAATTCTCTCCGCGGCTGATTTCGGTGTGCCGACGCCTGAACGTGATGCGCTGCGCGACACTGCGGGAGCCAGTGCAGATCAAGAACCGCTGGAAAATGCGTTCGATTGGCTGCTCGATCAAGGTCTGGTCGATGTCGAGCGCTATGAACCGGAAAACCGGTTGCTCATGGTCGGCAATACGCTGGGCTGCGGCGGGATGGAGCGGATGCTCGCGCGTGCTTATCGGCATTTCTCGCAAGACGGTGGATTTGAACGGGTCGATCTGGCGCTGCTCGATTTTGCTGACGGGGCGCCCTCGGCTTTTTACGCGGCAGAGGCTGGGGTCAGCGCAAACGATATTTTCCTGCTGGACCGCGACGGGGAGGCGGGGATGCCCTTTTCGCTCTTGCCGGGAAGCTGGAAAGTCCGTGCGCGAAAACTTCATGACCATATCCGGGAGTCCCGGCCATGTGTGATCCATGCCTGGAACGACCTTACCGGCTTGCTTGCCGCTTATGCCGGGCTGGCGGCCGGTTGCCCGAAGATCATCATACATTTCCACCATGCGCCGGGCGTACCGCGTTCTGGCCGTGCGGAACCCATCGCCTCCTATCCCGCTGTCTATCGGAAGCTGCGGGTCCGGCGTGATGTAACAACAGTCTTTTGTGCCGAAGCTGCGGCGAAGGGCTATGTCGAGTGGTGGCATGTGCCTCAGGATGAACGTTTTGGCGTGCTTTATAACGGGTTTGATTGGGCATCCCCCGCGCCGGATAGGGCGGCCGCCCAGGCGGCTCTCGGATTGGCTGCGGATGCACCGGTGGTCGGTACGGTGATGCGCTTTGCCAATGTGAAGCAGCCGCTGCTTTGGGCCGATGCAGCAATTGCATTGGCTAAGCAGGAGCCGCGGGCGCAATTCCTGATGGTCGGCGGTGGCCCGCTGCGCGAAGCCGTGTCGGCGCGCTTTGCCGATGCAGGGCTCTCCACTTCCCTCCATATGCCCGGCCAGGTAGAGAATGTGCCGGACTATCTGGCGGCCATGGATATTTTCTGGATGACCTCGAAGACTGAAGGCCTGCCGAACGTACTGATCGAGGCACAGTTTTCCGGCGTACCGATTGCCGCTTTTGATGTTGGCGGTGTCGGCGAAACATTTCTGGATGGCGAAACAGGCGCTTTGATTCCGCCCGACGATATTGAGGCACTTGTCTCGCAAAGTCAGGCGATGCTTTCAGACACGGTCTGGATGGACCAAGTCGCGCGCAAATCTACCGAACAGGCCAGCGCTCGTTTCTCTTCCGCGGCATTTTTCGACGGACTGTCCCGACTCTATGCGTCCTGACGGCTTGTATTCCCGGCGCGAGGCTGTTTGAACGCGCAGATGGAGAGGGCGTGGCGTTTCGCGATTGATCGCGGTGGGACATTTACCGATGTCATAGCTCTGGCGCCGGATGGCCGCCTGCATGTCGAGAAATTGCTCTCCGAAAACCCCGAACAATATGATGATGCGGCGGTTGCGGCGATTGCGCGGCTGCGGGCACGCCATGGCGATGGCCCGATTGCCAGCGTGAAGATGGGCACGACGGTTGCCACCAATGCGCTGCTCGAACGCAAGGGTGAGCGGGTGGCGCTGGCCGTGACGCGCGGCTTCGGGGATGCGCTGCGCATTGGCTATCAGGCGCGGCCTGACATTTTTGCGCGCCATATCGTGCTGCCGAGCCAGCTCTACGATCATGTGATCGAGATTGACGAGCGCGTCCGTGTCGACGGGACCATCGAAACAGCGCTGGACGAAGTGGCTGCGCGCGCCGGTTTCGCAGCGGCGTTTGCGGACGGCTATCGGGCCATTGCCATCCTGCTGATGCATGGCTGGAAATATCAGGACCATGAGGCGAGGCTGGCGGAGATCGCGCGCGATATCGGATTCACGCAGATATCCGTGAGCCACGAAGTCGCCCCGCTGATCAAACTGGTCGGGCGTGGCGACACGACAGTAGTGGACGCGTACCTGTCCCCGGTACTGCGCCGATATGTGGACAAGGTTGTTGATGGCATTGGGGATGGTCCGCGGCTCCAGTTCATGCAGTCGAGCGGCGGGCTGGCGGACGCCCATGCATTTCGCGGCAAGGATGCGATATTGTCCGGCCCGGCAGGCGGCATTGTCGGCATGGCAAAGACGGCTGCACAGGCCGGTTATGACCATATTATCGGTTTCGATATGGGGGGGACATCAACCGATGTGTCCCACTATTCCGGGCAATATGAGCGTACCAACGAGACGGTGGTCGCAGGCGTTCGCATTCGGGCGCCGATGCTGCAAATCCATACGGTTGCAGCCGGAGGCGGCTCAATCTGTGATTTTGACGGCGGCCGGTTTCGGGTCGGGCCGGACAGTGCAGGCGCGGTTCCCGGTCCCGCCTGTTATCGGCGCGGCGGGCCTTTGACGGTTACTGACTGCAATGTGGCTCTGGGCAAGATCAACCCCAAGGCCTTTCCCCATGTCTTTGGCCCCAATGGTGATGAGCCGATCGACACCGCCATTGTCACAGAGAAGCTTGCCGAGATTTCCGCGAAGGTCGATGCGGCAACCGGCAATCGCATGACACCGGAAGAAATCGCCCATGGCTTCATCCGCATAGCGGTCGATAATATGGCGTATGCGATCAAGAAAATCTCGATAGCGCGCGGCCATGATGTCACCCATTATACCCTGCAATGCTTTGGCGGAGCGGGCGGGCAACATGCCTGCCTGGTCGCGGACAGGCTGGGGATCGAGCGCGTCCAGATCCATCCGCTTGCCGGTGTGTTGTCAGCCTATGGTATTGGCCTTGCCGATGTCACGGTGCTGCGTGAAGTGACCTTTGGACGCCCGCTTGGCACGGACTTTGACCCAGCGATGGCGGCGCTTTCGGACGAGGCCGAAAAGGATGTGCGCGATCAGGGGGTTGATCAGAACGCCATTTCGATCACCCGCCGGGTGGCCTTGCGCTATGCCGGGAGCGACAGCACGCTCGAGATCGAGCTGGCGGAGCCGGCCCAGATGCGCGCAGCGTTCGAGACATTGCACAAAAGCCGATATGGCTATGTCGATAGCGAGGCCGATGTCATCGTTGAAACGCTTGTCGCGGAGGCGGTTGGCCATGCCGACAAAGGTTTCGCGGACGCGCAAGTTGCTGCGGAGCTACAGCACCCACAGCCTGAAGGCACAGAGCCGGGCGCGCCCCCGGTTGTCTCCCGCAATTCGATTGCATCCGGCATCGCAATTGCGGGACCAGCAACGATTGTCGAGGATACGGCGACGACCTTTGTCGAGCCGGGCTGGCAGGCTGAGGCGGACGCCCATGGCAATTTGATTCTGACCCGGGCCGTGGCGCGGGAAGGGGGGCATGCCATCGGCACCCATGTCGATCCCGTGATGCTCGAGATCTTCAACAATCTCTTCATGGCGATTGCCGAGGAGATGGGCGTTGCGCTGCAAAGCACGGCCAGTTCGGTGAACATCAAGGAACGCCTCGATTTCTCCTGCGCGCTGTTTGATGCATCGGGCGCGCTGATTGCCAATGCGCCGCATATCCCGGTCCATCTCGGGTCTATGGGAGACAGTATCCGGACGATTATCGAGGCGCGCGGAGACAATGCGGACGGCCGCGGCATCCGGCCCGGCGATGCCTATGTGCTGAACGCGCCCTATCGCGGCGGCACCCATCTGCCCGACATTACAGTCATCATTCCCGTGTTCCATCCGGGAGAAGAGAACCCCGCTGCTTTCGTCGCCGCACGCGGCCATCATGCCGATATTGGCGGAATTGCGCCGGGATCGATGCCGTCGAACAGCCGGTCCATCAGCGAAGAAGGCGTGCTGCTCGACAATGTCCTGATGGTCGATGAGGGGCGTTTCCTTGAAGCGGAAATGCGCGCCTTGCTGGGCGCAGGCGAGTGGCCGGCGCGCAACCCAGACCGCAACATTTCCGATCTGAAGGCGCAGCTTGCCGCCTGCACGCGCGGCGCGGAAGAGCTGGTACGCATTGCCGGGGACTATGGCCGCGATGTCGTGGCCGCCTATATGGATCATGTCCTCGCCAATGCCGAAGAAGCTGTGCGGCGGCTTATCGAGAAGCTGAGCGACGGCGCGTTTACCTATGGCATGGACAATGGCGCACAGGTGTCTGTCGCGATTTCCGTAAATCATAAGGCGCGCTCGGCGACAATCGATTTCACCGGAACCAGTGATCAGCAGCCCGACAATTTCAACGCGCCTTACTCGATCACCCGCGCCGCAACGCTCTATGTCGTGCGCACCCTGATTGACGATATGATCCCGATGAATGACGGCTGCCTCAGGCCGATCGAGCTGATCGTGCCCGAGGGCTCCATGCTCCACCCGCGCTATCCGGCAGCGGTTGTCGCGGGCAATGTCGAGACGAGCCAGGTCGTGACTGACGCGCTTTTTGCTGCGACGGGCAGGCTGGCCCCGTCATCCGGCACGATGAACAATTTCACCTTCGGCAACGAAACCCATCAATATTATGAAACCATTGCCGGGGGCTCTGGCGCAGGCCCTGATCATGACGGGACCAGCGCCGTGCAGACACATATGACGAACAGCCGCCTGACCGATCCGGAGATTTTCGAAACACGGTTGCCGGTGCTGCTCGAAAGCTTTGCGATCCGGCGTGGCTCGGGCGGCAAGGGCAGGCATAAAGGCGGCGACGGGACCATCCGCCGCGTGCGATTCCTGGAGGCCATGCAGGCCAACATGCTCGCCAATCGCCGCCGCATCCCGCCGCAGGGCATTGCTGGCGGGAGCAATGCGAAGGCCGGGCGCAACTATGTGCAGCGGACGGATGGCAGCGCCGAAGAACTGCCAGCGACGGCATCAGCGGCGATGGAGCCGGGCGATGTCTTTGTCGTCGAAACACCGGGTGGCGGCGGATTTGGGGAAAGTGAATGAGCGAGTATCTGGTCCTGTCCGGCATCCTTGTCGTGGTCGTCGGTTTTGCGCTGAAGCTCAATCCGCTGCTGGTCGTTACCTTGGCGGCGCTGGCGACCGGAGTGCTTGGCGGACTTGGGCTGGTTGAGGTCATTTCGGCATTTGGCGCGGCGTTTAATGACAACCGTTATATCAGCGTCACCTGGATCATCCTGCCTGTTATCGGCATGCTTGAACGCTATGGATTACAGCAACGCGCACGCGCGCTGATCGAAGGCGTTCGCGGCGCGACGATGGGGCGGCTCCTCCTTCTTTATCTCGGCTTCCGCCAGATCACGGCAGCGCTGGGCATGAAGGATATTGGTGGGCATCCGCAAACCGTCCGTCCGCTAGTCGCGCCGATGGCCGAGGCGGCGGCGGAAAAGACGCATGGCAAGCTGGATGAGGAGACTCGTGAAAAGGTGCTCGGCATGTCGGCGGCGACCGACAATGTCGGGCTGTTTTTCGGGGAGGATATTTTCTTCGCCATCGCCTCGATCCTGCTGATCCAGGGCGTGTTCGAAACCTATGGCTATCCGATGACCCCGCTTCAGCTTTCCGTCTGGGCGATCCCGACCGCGATCTGTGCCTTCCTGATCCATGGCGGGCGTCTGCTCGCCTTTGATCGCAGTCTGGGGAGGGTACAGAAATGATCACCCTTGAATGGCTTTATATCCTTGCCGGGATCATCTTCGCGATCTGGTCCTCCCTCAGCCTGCGCGACACGACCAACGGCAAGCGGTTGGGCAATGCCGCTTTTTGGGGGCTCTTGTCGGGCAGCTTCTTCTTCGGCGGGCAATTGTCGGATTTTGCCAATGGCCTGCTCGTCCTCGCGCTCGTCGGCATCGCCGGGGCGGGCCTGCTCGGCCGCAGCGATCCTCCGACCACCAGCCTTGCCGAACGCACCGAATTTTCGGAGCTGTTGGGAAACCGCCTGTTCATTCCGGCGCTGATCATCCCGCTAACGGCGGTGATCGGCACCGTCCTTTATAACTATCCGCCATTTGGTGAGACCGGGCTGTTCGAAGAGCGGCGCGAGACGTTGATCCTGTTCGGCATTGGCGTGTTGCTGGCGCTCGGTGCCTGCATCGCATGGCTGAGACCGCCGGTGCTCGCACCGGTTGAGGAAGGGCGGCGGCTGATGGACTCGATTGGCTGGGCGGCGGTCCTGCCGCAGATGCTGGCCGCGCTGGGCGGCGTGTTTGCGCTGGCGGGCGTAGGCGATGTTATCGGGCAGATTGCAGGCGGCGTGATCCCGGAGAATAATGTTTTCGTTGCGGTGCTGATCTTCTGCCTCGGCATGGTGTTCTTCACGATGATCATGGGCAATGCCTTCGCAGCCTTTCCGGTGATGGCGGCAGCGATTGGCATCCCCGTGCTTGTCGTGGAATTTGGCGGCAATCCGGCGATTATCGGGGCCATGGGGATGCTGGCGGGTTTCTGCGGCACGCTGATGACGCCGATGGCGGCGAACTTCAACGTCGTTCCGGCGGCCCTGCTTGAGCTCAAGGATCAGTACAGCGTTATCCGCATGCAGATATGGACGGCAATTCCCCTGTTGGCGTGCAACATCCTTCTCATCTATTTCCTGGCATTCTGATGAACAATGATCTCACCTCCCGGCTGACGCCGGAACTCGCTGCGAAATTCGCACGCATCGCGCTTGGCCATGTCACGCAGCAATATCCGCACAAGCTCGATCATGTGCTGAACGGCCCTGAAGATGCGCAGACGCCCAAGGCCCTGCACCCGATCTACTATGGCAGCTATGACTGGCACAGCTGTGTCCATGGCTATTGGATGCTGCTCACCCTGCGGCGGCTCTATCCCGAGGAGCCTTTTGCAGCGGATATCGAAAAGCTGGCCGATACGATGCTGTCCGAAGAGAAGGTGGCGGGGGAGCTCGCCTATCTTGAGCGGGAATATTCGGGCGGGTTCGAGCGGCCTTATGGCTGGGCATGGCTGCTCGCGCTGCATCAAGAAGCGGCGCTGCACACGGACCGCGACTGGGGGGCAAATCTGGAGCCGCTGGCGCACGAATTCGGCGAATGCTTCAAGCTGTTCCTGCCCAAAC
>CAJQMX010000334.1 GCA_905479515.1 uncultured Parasphingopyxis sp. | reverse complement strand
TGACCCGTAAACTGAGCACTTCGGCTGAATAATAGGGCGTGATCGAATTGATATACACGCCGGGCCGCAGCTCTGCCGATATGACCAGTTCTTCCATCCCGGGGCCCGATGGGCCAATCATCTCTGGCGTGGCCGGCGGCCGAAACGGGCTGTCCGTGCGAACACCCGAAAGGTCGTTCGAACGCGGATGCGTACCTCGCGGACCCGGAGGCGGGATGTTGCGGGTCGGACCGATCACCACACGCACATTTGATACCGTAATATTTGCGGCCTGGAGGGCTGCCTCCAATTGTCGCTGCGCATCGGGAAGAGATGCACCGTTTGAAAATAGCGTCGCGCGATGATCGTCAGACAGGAAAACTGTTCCGGTGACCCTGTTCTGGTTGCCCAGCACGACAGGGATCTCCGGATCGGACAGATTGGCGGCGCCGGCCGCCTCCTCGACGAACCGTTCAATGGTTGCATTAACCTTGGCCGAGCGGAGCGACACTCTGCGCTCCCCAATCAGGAATATCGTGTTGACCGACTGCATTATCAGCAGGAGCACCAATGCAGGCATCAGTATCTGGCCGAACAGGCTTTTGGGAATGAACCGTTTCAATGCGTGTTCGCTTCTGCCGCCAGGCGGTATCCGCCGCCCCATACCGTCTTGATCAGGCGCGGATTTTTCGGGTCCTTTTCAATCTTCTGGCGCAGGCGACTGATCAGATTGTCGATGCTGCGTTCAAAAGGCAGCTGTTCACGGCCGCGCGTTTTTTCCATCAATGCATCCCGGGACAGCACTTCGTCCGAGTGATCAAGAAACACGGTGAGCAATGCCATTTCATTGGCGGAGAGCTGGACGATCAGCCCATTTTTGTGGTGCAATTCGCTCTGAATCTTGTCGACCCGCCATTCGCCCAGATACCGGACGCGATCGGGCGCATTGTCATTCCCCGATCCGCCGGACCGGCGAAGCACGGCTTTGATACGCGCCAGCAATTCGCGGGGATTGAAAGGTTTGGTGACATAGTCGTCCGCCCCGATCTCGAGACCGATTATCCGGTCTGTGTCATCGGCCATGGCCGTCAGGAGGATGATGGGCGTGGACATCGTCTCACGGATGAAGCGGCATAGACTGAGGCCATCCTCACCGGGCATCATGATGTCGAGGATCACAAGGTCTATGCGTTCGGTTTGCAGCAGATGGCGCGCCGCACCGGCATCGGGCGCGTCGATACACTCATATCCATTGCGCTGGATATGATCGCGCAGCGGTTCGCGAATACCCGCGTCATCGTCGACCACCAATATTCTTGACGGATTGCTCACTAGCCCTAGCCTTGATTTCCCTGTGATTGCGGGATGCCACCCCGCGCATTCCATGACGAGCCTCTAATTGTAGCAAATTGTATCGCTGATGTGACAATTTTGGACGATTTGCTCATGGTCTCGTGTGCCGGTTTCTTCCACTTCTATCGCTGCATTCCCGTCTGGCCAGCCGCATCACGCGCGCAACCATGGGGCAAATGCACCGAAGAGGGAGATAGTAATTTGTTATCCAGGCGAACCAAAAGACTTATCGTCGCGGGTGCCGCGAGCACCATGGTACTGGCACTAGCCGGTTGCGGCGGAAATAGCACGGCTGGCGATTCCGATACGGTCACGGTGTCGCCGACACCCACATCGCCAGTTGAGGGGGAACTGCCCGCAAATTTCGTAGCTGCCGGACTTGCCACCGATATCACGACCGAAAGCTGCACGCTTTCAGGCGGCACGGTTACGACCTGTTACCGGATCACGACTGTTGGCGCGCCCAGCGATCATGAAGTCGGCACTTTCTGTCCGCGTAATATCAGTGACGGCGATGCCGGAATGTGGATCGAGAGCGGATCGACTTATGATCTGACCGGCGAGTTCATCCGCAATCTCGCCAGCTTCTACAGTGACAGCAACTGGCAGCTGTTCGACGCCGCAACGGGCGACATCTACGTAACCGATACGCAGGAAGCTTTCGAAGGGGCTGCCCAGCCCAACGTTCCCGCCGAATATTTCAATCACTGCGTCGAAGGAGAGATGTCCTATGTCGGCGGCGGCATTTCCCGCACTTATCTGATTCCTGTCGAGCCTGTGCCGCTCGCAAATAACGCCACTGGGGCGGTCGGTCGCTCGGGCGTCGGCATTGCGCTCAATGGCATCACGATGGATCCGCCAGCTCCGGTGGCCCAGATCAAGGCGGCCTATACGATTGCCGCGTTCGATGATTGCGGTGGGCATATCAATCCGTTCGAAGGGTATCATTATCATGCCGCAACAGGCTGTTCGACATTCGTAGCAAGCAGCGACGGCCATGCTGCGCTAATCGGCTACGCGCTGGACGGTTACCGCATTTTTGCGCAGACCGATGCAGCGGGCGCGGAACCTACAGATCTGGACAATTGCCGGGGCCATTCCGATGCCTTTCGGGGTTATCATTATCATGTTGCCGGTCCGGGCGAGAACATGTTCATCGGCTGCTTCCACGGTGAGCAGGGATCATCCAGTTGATGGCGAATCCATTTTTCCGAAAGGCGCTCCTTCAGGGGCTGCCCGCCATGGCCTTGCTCGCGCTGCCGATCGGCGGCTCATGGGCGCATGAGGGTGGATTCGGCAATGAGGTAATGTGGCACGCCTGCGAGAATAAGCAGGTAGACGATCAATGCGCGTTTCAGAATAGTGATCATGATATCTATCGCGGCAGTTGCCAGAGTATGGCTGATCATCTGGCCTGCGTCAGAAACCAGCCGATCGAGCGCGCTTCGCTAGTTGAAAATGCACATTCGCACGACCAGCAGGCGCAGCGATCTGCAAATGGAAATTGGCTTGGCTGGCTGGCAGGAACCCTGGCTGTTCTGATTGTCGGGTCGGGCCTTTTCATTTGGTCGAGAAGGTAGGGGTGATGGCCGTTTCCATCCATCGCCACCCCGTTCGGTCCTGTTGCGCGGCGGACGCTCCAAATGCGTGCGCCCTTATGCAAGCCAGAAATTCCCGCAAATTGTATCGCCGATATGACAAATTCGGACGATTTGGTCGTGGTCTTGCCCGTCCATCCCCGTCATTTTCAACACAACATTCAGCCCGGTTCGATGAAGGACACGAATGGCTGGGTGAAAATACAGGGGATAGCGTGTGCAAGATTGGAGACCAATATGTTCATTAGAACCAAGAGCCTTTTCCTCCGGCCGATATGGGTTGAAGACAACCGATTGCTGGGGATGTTTTTGGATCGAGGAATCCCGCCGTCAGTCCCGAAAAACTGGGCCTTCCTGCAGAGCTTGAGCTCCGCGAAGGCGATCGTTGCGCCGGACAATGCCATTGCCCTTTTCCTGGTGT
>CAJQMX010000333.1 GCA_905479515.1 uncultured Parasphingopyxis sp. | reverse complement strand
GCTGCTCGCCAAAGAATATCGCACCGAACGCAACAACCATATCGTCTTCGCGCTCGATGCAGGGCGGACAATGTGTGAGCCGATTGCCGGATTGCCGCGGATCGACCGCGCGATCTCGGCCGCTCTGCTGACCGGTTATGTGGCGCTGAAGGCGGGCGACCGGGCGAGCCTGTTTGCCTTTGCCGGTCGGCCGCAAATTGCCAGCCCTACCGTCACCGGCGCGCGCGCCTTTTCCGCTCTGCAACGCGCCGCAGCCGATATCGACTATGCGCCGGAGGAGAGCAACTACACCTTTGCCCTTACGACACTGGCAGCCCAGCTTCATCACCGCTCGCTCGTGGTCGTTTTTACCGAATTTGCCGATCCGACCAGCGCGGAGTTGATGCTGCGCTCCGCAGGGCGCCTGCTTGACCGGCATCTCGTATTGTTTGTGGTTTTGCGCGATGCCGAACTGGCCGCGCTTGCCGAAACCCGGCCCGAAGACCCGGGAGACGTATCCCGCGCGGTTGCCGCCGGTGCCCTGCTCCGTGAGCGGGCCATTGTCATCGCCCGGCTCCAGCGGATGGGCGCGCATGTGCTTGAGGCAGCCCATGACGAAGTCGGCACGAGGCTTGTCGCAAATTATATCGATCTCAAACGCCGGAGCCTCATCTGATGGAACGGATAGCCAACCAGGCCGTGTTCAGCAGCAGCACGTTCCGCGAAGAACGCGAAGAGGACTGGGCGCGGCTCGAAGAGTTGCTCCGCCGTGCCGAGGGCGGGTCGGTCAAACGGCTTTCTGATGAAGACCTGCTCGAACTGCCTGTCCTGTATCGATCGTCCCTCTCGGCCCTTTCCGTGGCGCGCGCGACATCACTTGATATGGCGCTGATCGCCTATCTGGAGGGCCTTTGCACCCGCGCCTATTTTTTCGTTTATGGCGTCAGGACCAGCTTCGGACAGCGGGTGATGAGCTTCTTTGCCGAGGACTGGCCGACGGCAGTGCGTAGCCTGTGGCGCGAAACGCTGATCGCCATCGCGCTGATGCTGGCCGGGACGCTCGCCGCCTATCTGCTCGTCAGCACCGATCCCAACTGGTTCAATGCCATTATTCCCGGCGCGCTTGCCGGTGACCGGGGGCCGGACGCCACGGCCGAGGCCCTGCGCGCGACCCTGTATGACGATGGCGGGCAAAGTCCGCTTGGGGTGTTTGCCACCTATCTGTTCACGCATAATTCGCAGGTATCGATATTCGCCTTTGCGCTGGGCTTTGCCTTTGGTGTGCCGACAGCCTTGTTGATGGTCTATAATGGCGCGATCCTGGGTGCCATGGTCGCCGTGTTCGTGGACAAGGGGCTGGGTTTCGAACTTGGTGGCTGGTTGCTGATCCATGGCTCCACCGAACTGTTCGCCATCGCGCTGGCCGGCGCGGCCGGGCTGCATATCGGCACCAAGGTGATGTTTCCGGGAATGCAGACGCGGCTTGCTGCAGCCCGCAACGCGGGGCGGATGGCGGCGACGGCGATGATCGGCGTCATCGTCATGCTGCTCTTTGCCGGCCTGCTGGAAGGCTTTGGCCGCCAGCTCATCACCGATGACTGGACGCGCTACGCCATTGCTGGGCTGATGATCACGGTCTGGTGCACCTATTTCTACATTCCGAGGCTTGGCCGTGGCGAGCGCTAGCCCCGCCTATTCCATCGTGCAGAATGAGCGCACGCTGATCACGCCGGAAGGCGTGGATCTCAAGCTGAAGCTGGCATCCGCCGGCCAGCGGGCTGGCGCGTTCATTCTAGATTTCATGTTGCTGATTGCCATCCTCATCGTCTTCACGCTCTTTGTTGCTTACGCGGGTATCGGAACTTTGGGCACAGGGTCGATCGACGGGATCGAGATTATCGGCGTGATCTGGCTGCTGGGGTTTTTCCTTCTCCGGAATTTCTATTTCATCGCCTTCGAAATCGGGCGGCGTTCGGCGACGCTCGGCAAACGGATTATGGGGCTGCGCGTCGTGGCGCGCGACGGCGGGCGACTCACCGCCGATGCCGTCATCGCGCGCAACATGATGCGCGAGATCGAGGTATTCCTGCCCCTTTCCTTTCTGAGCGGCGGCGAGGGTGTCGATGGCGCGATTGCGCTCATTGGCCTTCTCTGGGCCGGAATTTTCCTGTTCTTCCCCCTGTTCAACAAGGATCGGCTGCGCGCCGGAGACATTATTGCCGGGACCTGGGTTGTCCATGCGCCGCGCCGGAAACTCTCCATCGATCTCGCCAGTGCACAGAGTGAGGAGGCCTCAGCCTTCACCTTCACCGATGAACAGCTTGATGCCTATGGCGAGTATGAGCTGCAGACGCTGGAAAATGTCCTGCGGTCCGGCAACACCGAAACCGAACAGAATGTGGCAACCACGATCCGCGGCAAGATCGGTTGGGAGTGGAGCGAAGCCGAAGACGACCGCGCGTTCCTGAGCGCCTATTATGCAGCGCTGAGCACACGCCTCGAACGCCGGATGCTATTCGGGAACCGGCGGCTCGACAAATTCGATACCGGTGAAGGACAGGGCTGAGCCTAGCGCGGCCAGTCCAGCTGGCCATTGGCATCAATCTGCACCCGGCTTTCGGGGAAATCGCGCGCCGTTAGCTCTGCGATCCGCTGCGCAGCTGCATTGCTGCGATCAAGATAGGGGCCGCCGGGGCGGTCCTGACGCGCGGACACGATATTGGCGGACACCAGTGCGCCTTCGCCATCCACTTCAAGCCGGGCGATCGGTGCCAGCCCGTTATGGCCGCGCAGATTGAACCGGCCATAGGTCCAGAAATTGCCGAGGCTATAGGCGATGAAACGGCCCTGATAGACCTCGAGCGCACGGGGAATATGCGGGCCGTGACAGAATACGATATCCGCACCCGCATCCACGGCAGTCCGCGCAAAGCGATAGGGATCGCCGCGATCTTCGTTCAGATAGGTTTCGGTTGCTCGGGTAACCCGGTCATGAACGGCGCCTTCCGCGCCGATATGGCAGGAGACCATGACGATATCAGCTTCAGCGTCCGCCGCACGGACCATTTCAGTCACGCGCGCAAAATCCTGAACACGCAAAAGCCCCGGATTATGGCCAAAGGCCACCAGCGCCACGCGCCGGCCATCATCAAGCGTCTGGATGCCAATCCGCATACCGTCTCGATCGCCGCCCGCCACGGCAATGCCAGCCCCGGTCAGATTGGCCACGGTGGCTGTACGGCCGCTTTCCCCGAAATCGCGCGAATGGTTGTTCGCATTCGACATCAGCGTGAACCCCGCCCGTCTCAGATATTCGGCATGAAAAGGCGGGCTTCTGAAAACATAGCAATATTGCGATGAGCCGCAGGCCTTGGCCTCTTGGCTGCTGCTATGAAGCGTGCCTTCAAAATTGCCGAACACGACATCGGCTTCGGCAAAGATACCGGCCAGTTCCGGCCCGAGTACCGCCGACGCGCTGGCCCCGGGAGAGACGCGTGGATCCATGCCCGGCTCCGGCCAGTCGCTGCCCATCATGATATCGCCCACACCGAGTATCGTATAGGAAGGTGCGGCCTCTGGTACGGCTTCGGGCGCAGGGTCCGGTTGAAGTTCCTGTTGTTGCGCATCGGCAGCGCCATATTGCGTTGCTGCGCTCTTTGTCAGGGAGGCGGGTATCATGGCAGCCCTCGTGCCCGGCTCATCTTGGCTTGGGACCATACCGAGCGGCGCGGTCTGCGCCTCGGTGCAGCCACCAAGTATGGTGCCGGCAACGATGCCCAAAGCAATTATGGATACCAGCGGTGATCGGCGCATTTTATCCTCGGTCTTCTTATCCTGCCTGCCCATGCTGGCGATTCTCTCCAGTGAAACTAGCAGAGCAAGGCCCATAGCGGCGAGTCGAATTTGCGAAGTTCACCATTTATAAAAATTCATCAAGTTTCTTTTCGAAACTGGTTAACGGGCGTTATTATTCAATGACTTACAAAATATTTGACTGGAAAATTCTTGTAATTTTGTTGCGCAAGTCATCCCGTTGGGTCCTCAACTCATCGTAATATGCTTGTAACGATGCCTCGTAAAACTATTTGCGCGGCGAACAAGGCACGGATGCGTCGCCCCTGCGACCTTCTTGCAAGCCGTGAAATGCAGTGCGGGTCAGCAATTAGTTTTTGAGTATGTTTCGGCGCCGGCCCGCGCCATTTGGCGCACGTGATGGAGACTTTATGTCCTTTGGACGTAAACGCATAATTTTTGGAATGGCTGCCTTTACAGCAGTTGCAGCAACCACGCTTCCGATGGCAACGGGTTTCGCGTTTGGAAGCGACGACACCGTTCTTGATGACATTGATGGCGAATTGCTCGCCGCCAGCGGCATTGAAACCGAAGTCCCTACACCAGGGACGGAGATTTTGGAACCGGTTATCGCGCTTGACGATGACAATGCGACAATGGCTGCCGACGCGGTTGAGACCGAAAACGCACCAACCGAAGTCGTGGCAATAAATGATACCGTTGATTCCGACCTTCTCTGCCTCGCGAAGAT
>CAJQMX010000332.1 GCA_905479515.1 uncultured Parasphingopyxis sp. | reverse complement strand
GCCTATGGGCAAGTGGCAGATGTCCCTGCCGAAACAGAAGCGGAGCGGGAAGCAAGACTGACAACAGTGACTGTTACGGCACGTAAACGGGACGAGACGCTGATCAATGCTCCAGTGGCCGTGACCGCCGTTTCCGGAGCAGAGCTGGAAGCGCAAGGGGTCACGAACCTTGAGCAGATTTCCGCGCGCGTGCCGGGCCTGCAGGTCGGTCGGGGAGCGCAAACCTCGAACATCTTTATCCGAGGTGTCGGATCCGGAATCAACAAGGGGTTCGAGCAATCGGTTGGCCTTTATGTGGATGGCGTTTATCAGCCGCGCAGCCGCCAATTCTCACAGTCCCAGTTCGACCTGCAGCAAGTCGAGGTTCTGCGTGGGCCCCAGGGCGTTCTGTTCGGTAAGAACACGGTTGCTGGCGCGATCAAGCTTGAAACGGCCTCGCCAGAAGTCGGGGAAGAACTCAATGGTTGGGTCGGTGTCGCCTGGGAACCAGAATTCAATACGCAAAGCTACTCGGGCGTCTTTTCCGCGGGCTTGGCGGATAATTTGGCAGGCCGGTTGGCAATTCGTTATACGACAACTGACGGATATGTTGAAAACCGTGTCTTTGATCGCGACGAAGCCGAGCGCGAAGACATGTTCGCCCGGGCGACTCTCGCCTGGCAACCAACGGAGAGTTTAAACGTTGAGACGAAACTGAGCTATCTTGAAATGGACGGGGTCGGTAAGGAGCTTACCATTAATGCGATTGATGATCGCCTGCCGACGCCTAGCACGATAGCGCTCTCACAAATGCTTCATCCAGACTTTGGAGTTTCTACTGGCGATACCGCTTATGTCAGCTTCAGCGGCAATCCCGCATTCCGGGTCGGCGATCCTCCAATCTCCGACACGGAGACAACCGAATCATTGAGCGGATCTGTGAAGGCAGAATGGGAGTTCGATAACTTTACCCTCACTTCGATTACTGGCTACTCCTCTTTCGATTTCGCTCAAAATCACGATGTGGATTTTCTGCCTGTCAGCTTCATTCACAATCTTGATGAAGAAGAACTGGACATGTTTAGCCAGGAACTTCGCATTGCCACAGACTGGGATGGGCGCATAAATTTCTTGGGCGGGCTGTATTATGAAAACCAGGATGCTTATGTTGAAGAGACAACGGCGTTCAATGGCACATTTGGCGTTTTGCCAACATCGATTTTGCCCGGCGGTATTGTTAACGTTGCTCAACGCACTTTCTTCGATCAACAAGCCGAAACGATTGCGCTTTTTGGCGAGCTTGGCATTGACCTGACCGACAGCGTCACACTTGAACTAGGTTTGCGTTACTCCGAAGATGAGAAGAGCATCGATAAGAGTGTTGTTGTTGGAGCCGGCACACCCCGAGACTTCGTTGGCCTTGTCACACCCGCAGACACGATCGGGTCTGCCGATCTAACCGAATATCTAACCGCCGCCGCTACTGTTGGGGGTGCAGATGGATTGAACTCTGCAACGACTTTTGCCGCATTGCTCAACCGCTTTGCTGCTGACCTCAACGATACGCGAACAGAAGATCATCTTGATCCATCTGTAAAACTGCGCTGGCAGTATGCTGACAACGGGTCGGCCTATATTTCCTATTCCACTGGCTATAAATCTGGTGGTTACAATTTCAGTCCTGACACGGCGGAACCGGATGGGAGCCCGCGTCCGGGTCATGAATTTGAGGATGAGAAAGTCACGGCTTGGGAAGCTGGTATCAAGCACCAGTTCATGGGTGACCGTGCTCGCATCGGGGCAATCATTTTCCGAAGCGAGTTAGAAGACCTGCAGGTAACCTCGTGGAGTGGGACAAGCTTCGTGGTTGGGAACGCGGCTGAACTTCAAGTGCAGGGGCTGGAACTTGATGGCCAGTTCCTTCTCAGCGACGAAATCGAGATTGGCGGTGCGTTCGCCTATCTCGATCACGAATTCCAGTCCTTCCCAGGGGCAGGGTGTTCAGTGATCGAAACGGGCTTGGGCACATGCCCGGATTCTGCAGGTGTGGGTACCAAGGACCTTGCCGGCGAACGCGGGGCCTTTGCGCCCGAGTTCAGTGGTAACGTCTATCTCGCCTTCAATCGCAGTTTCGAGAATTTCGATCTGAATGCCCGGATTGGAGCCAACTTCAAGGACGAGATGTTCCTGGATGGCGACCTCGACCCGAACGCGTTTCAGGAAGGATATACGAAATTCGATGCTCATGTCGGGGTGGAGTTTGGCCGCTACGAATTCCGTGTATTCGGTCGCAACCTAACCGATGAAGCCACCTATACCGCCTCGGTCGACGCGCCACTCAGCCCGGGCGTGTATGTTGGCTGGATCGAAGAGCCGCGCGTGATTGGTGCCGAAGGCCGTATAAATTTCTGATCGTCTTGTAGCAGCCTCCTTTCCATCGAAGGGAGGCTGCTCCAGACTTGAGCAGTTGAAAGCTGACAATAGCAGGTCAGGAGCTTGCGAACATGAAACTCGATGGAAAAGTCGCTGTGGTTACAGGTGGTGCCTCTGGACTAGGCGCTGCTGCGGCGCGCAGTTTTGTTGAGCAGGGCGCACGCGTCGCGCTCTTCGATCTGAGCGAAGTCGCAGGAAACGCGCTCTGTGGCGAACTTGGAAACAAGGTCTGCCAGTTCTTCAAGGTCGATGTGACCGATGATCAATCGGTTGCGGATGCGGTGACAAATACCGTCGAGAAATTCGGGGCCATTCAGATTGCTGTCAACGCGGCAGGCATTCCGGCACCGACCAAAATTCTCGACCGGGACGGCAACCCTTGTCAGCTCGACAAGTTCACCAAGGTGATCATGGTCAACCTCGTCGGCACGTTCAACGTCATGAGTAAATGCGTCGCCGTCATGGCGAGGAACGCACCAGACGATCTGGGCGAGCGGGGAGTCGTTATCAATGTGTCATCCGGTGCCGCCTATGAAGGGCAAATAGGTCAGGCCGGCTATTCAGCGTCCAAGGCGGGTGTGATCGGTATGAACATGCCGGCGGCGCGGGAACTCGGAGCAGTCGGCGTCCGTGTCAACGCGATCGCACCGGGGCTGTTTTTGACACAGATGGTGAAGAGTCTGGGTGAGAAGGTGGTCGTTTCACTGGTCGACACTGTCGAGGCGCCACGCCGCGCCGGAGACCCCATGGAATTTGCACACGCATGCCAGTTCATCGTCGAGAATGGATACTTGAATGGTGAAACAATTCGCCTCGATGCGGCAACACGTTTGAGGGCGAGATAGTGGGGATTGAAACCGGCATCACCGAGCTTGAGAGGATATTCACCCTGCAGCGTTCCCTCACGCGAGAGCAGGTGTCCTGCAGCTATGAAACCCGGATGGACCTGCTGGCTCGTCTTGGGAAAATGTTCGAGACGCATGAAGACGAACTCATTAACGCGGTTACGGCTGATTTCGGAATACGCAGCCGGTATGAAACCATCCTGACAGACATCATGCTGGTTCTGTCGGATGTGAAATTTGCACGGCGCCATTTAAAACACTGGATGAAGCCGCGCAGTGTCAAAACTGACACGTTTGGATTGCCGGGATCTTCGCGGCTAATTCCGCAACCCCTTGGTGTCGTCGGCATTCTCGGAACCTGGAACTATCCCTATGGCACAGTATTCGCCGGTGCGGCGGGTGCGTTGGCGGCTGGCAACCGGATTATTGCCAAGCCAAGTGAAATTTCGGCTCATTCAGCTGAAATTTCGCAGCGTCTTGTTCGCAAGTATTTTTCAGAAGAAGAGATGGCAGTGGTAATCGGCGGCCCGGATGTCGCGCAGCAGATGACGTCTCTTCCATTCGATCATATTCTCTTCACCGGTTCGCCCAATACAGGTAAAAAAGTCGCCCAGTCGGCCGCAGCCAATTTGACACCAGTGACGCTTGAGCTTGGCGGCAAGTGCCCCATTATCATTGATAAAAGTGCTCATTTTCCAGAAGTCGCGCAGAGCCTTGTTTTCGGCAAGCTCCTCAACGCAGGACAAACGTGCATCGGTGTCGACTACGCATTCGTTCCAGAAGGGAGTGTAGAAGACTTTGTGTCAGCGCTCGCCAGGCAGGTGCACAAGTGTTTTGGCGAGATCGAAGCCAATCAGGACTATACAAGCATTATAAATCACCGGCAGTTTGACCGTTTGCGGGGACTGGTTGAAGACGCCCGCGCAAAAGGTGCCGGAGTGACCAATCTCGCAGGCAGTGGCGATGGCATGTTCGAGGCTGCTCATCGAATAGCCCCGCTGGCTGTGACCAATGTTGCAAGCGATATGGGGCTGATGCAGGAAGAGATTTTCGGGCCGATTCTGCCGATCCTGACCTATCGTACGGAAGACGAAGTAATCGAGTACATCAATGCTGGCGAGCGGCCACTGGCACTTTACTATTTCGGTAAAGACAGTGCAGGTCGACGAAAAATCCTTGGCGAAACCCATGCTGGCGGCGTGACCCTGAACGGCACGGTGATGCACGTCTTCCAGCGCCGTCTTCCATTTGGCGGCATCGGGCAAAGCGGGATCGGATCCTATTTGGGGCCGGGAAGTTTCGAGCGGTTCAGTCATTTGAAGCCGGTGTTCTCACAATCGAAGATCAGTGTGCTTAGCCAATTGCTGCCTCCCTATTCTTCGAAGACGGGCTGGTTGCTGAATCTATTTAAAAAGCTGCTTTAAATCGATCCTGTACGCAGCAATCTTAGGGTGGTGTAGACAAAAGGGAGGACAGTCTCTGTGTTCGGAATTTTCTCAAAAAAGCGCAATGACCGTGAACTGATGCCTGTTGACGTCGCTCCAAGTTCTGCTGCAGCATTGGTTTCGACAGAAGGCGGGCGGGTAAATTACAGCCGTGTCATGCAAGGGCTCGCGGAATCCTTCGGAGATCGTGAGGCGATTGTGAATCTTGAGCGTGGCCGCCGGCTGAGTTTTCGTGACTATCACATCATAACCAATCAGATTGCACATATTCTCAATGGAAACCTGAATCTCGGCGCGGGCGACCGATATGTCTGTATGCTGCAAAATGACAATCTCTCCCTGTTCCATTGGGGGTCAGCTGCAAAAGCTTATGCAACATGTTGTCATGCCAACTACCTCGACAGCCTGGAAACGCATCTTGGCCAGATCGACATCGTCAAGCCCAAAGTCGCGTTCATCGAGAATGACCTCCTAGCCTCCCATGCTGGCCCGCTTACCGAACGCGGCATTCAGATTGTTGTGATGGATGCTCTGGTCAAGCCATATTCAGGCGTGTTGGCCCTTCCCGATCTTTTGGCGAACGCGTCGACAGAGAACACAGATATTGAAATCGATGATCGAACGCACGTCGTGCTCATGCGCTTTACAGGAGGCACGACTGGTGACAGCAAGTGCGCGAAGTATTCAATCGACAACATTCTGGGGTGCCGCGATAGTTTCCTGACACTTCCAGACCCGGATTTCTTCGATGGCTGCCGCATGCTGCATATAGCTCCCATTAGCCATGGCAGCGGTATGATGCTTTTGCCGGTTCTGTTCAGCGGTGGTTGCACGGTAACAATGAACGAGCCCAGTCTGGAGAACTGGTGCCGCTATATCCAGCAAGAGAAGATTTCTCACGCCTTCATCGTACCGACTCTGGCGTACCGCCTTTTGGAAATGCCCGAAGCACGAGAGTATGACCTATCCTCATTGCGCACGGTGTTGTATGGCGCGGCCCCCATGAGCCCGGCCAAGGCCAAGCTCCTGGTTGAGCGATTCGGTTCAATATTCACACAAGTGTACGGCTCCACGGAACATCTGGCGGCAACCCTCTGCCTGAGCAAGAAAGATCATATCGTGGACGCTGAGACTGAAGGCCGACTCGCGTCCGCGGGTCGACGCTCAACCGGGATCGAACTGTCGGTTTGCGATGATGATGGTAATCCAGTTCCTGTAGGCGAACTCGGCGAGTTCTATTTGCGATCGCGCTCAACCTGTCTTGGCTATGAAGGCAATCCAGAGAAGACGAAGGAGGAATTCGTCAACGGATACTGGAAGTCAGGGGATATCGGATATACGGACGAAAACGGATATTGCTACCTGGTTGATCGGAAGAAGGACATGATCATCACGGGTGGTTTCAATGTCTATGCGACTGAGGTTGAGGCCGCAGTCAACTCCCATCCTGGCGTTTTGATGTCAGCGGTTGTCGGTGTTCCCCACGAAGAATGGGGCGAGGCTGTACATGCGGAAGTCATCCTTAACGACTCTGTTGAGGTGGCCGAATCTGACCTGATTGCCTATGTAAAAGAGCAGATCGGATCTTTCAAAACACCAAAATCCGTGTTGTTCGTGGAGGAACTGCCTCTGAGCGTCGTTGGTAAGGTGTTGCGAAAGGATGTACGTAAGAAATACTGGGGCGGCCAGGTCCGCAGTATTGGCTGAAGCGTGTACAATCCTGTTCAAAAATTGGACAAACCGTCATGAACCGATAAAGCTTGTCATCGAAGACGGTCGTACAGGACAATCGATATTTGAACCACACATCATCAGGTAAGGCGCAACCAGAATTGAGTGAGACGCGGTCAGTCATTGCATCCTGGCTCATACAGATTGTGGCCATATTGGACGAATTTGACTTTTCCATTGATGTACCAGATCTACTGCGGCGTGCGGAAGTTGATCCTGATATTCTCCAGGACCCGAATGCCAGGGTGCGGTCTAGACGATTCAGTCGCTTCATTGAGCTCATCGTAGAGGCGACAGGTGATGAGACGATCGGGCTGAAGCTGGCCGAGCGAAATACGCCCGGCTCAATGCATGCGCTTGGGTATTCATTGTTCTCAAGCCGAACGCTGGAAACATTCTTCCACCGGTTTGATCGTTTTTTCAGGCTAATTTCTCATTCTGCTGAGACAAGGTCTGAAATCAGGAAGGGGTGCCTCATTCATTCCATTGAACTCAAGGAAGACGTGCCGCCGGTCCGCCAGGATGTTTTTTTGGCGACGGTGCTTCGCTTCGTCAGAATGGTTTACCGAGCGGACTATTCTCCTGTTTTGGTAAGAATGCGTCGTCCGAAACCTGGTAAGGTCGCGATGGATGAATTTGATGCCTTTTTCTGTTGTCCGATCGAATATGGTCACGACAGTCTAGAGCTGCATGTGGCCGAGAAGGACTATACGCGCGTGCTGCGCGGCGCGAATTCCGACATTGTTCGAAGGAATGACCAGATTGCGATGGAATACATTGCCCGGTTCGATGAACAACAAATTATTCCGCGGATCCGGGCGGCGATTGTCGAAATGCTACCGGATGGAGCTGTCTCCCTGGAGTCGGTTTCAAGAGAGCTAAATACAAGTAACCGAAGTCTTCAGCGCCAATTGCAGGATGAGGGCACAACCTTCAACACCGTGCTCGACGATGTTCGCCAGCATCTCGCTATCGGCTATTTGCGGACAGGTCGTCGGTCCATCAAGGAGATATCGTATCTGTTGGGATACAAGGACCCCAGCAATTTCTCCCGTGCGTTTCGCCGGTTAACGGGGCAGTCCCCGCAGGAATTCCTCGAGAATGAGCGCCAGCTGGACGATAGCTGACATCGCTAGAGCTCTGCATTGCCTTGGGCGGCTCGACTGACGACGCTTTGGCGCACGGTGACATGCGTCTGATGTTCAATAAGTTTTCTGGCCCGATAAAGTGAAGCCTCATCTGGAACGGGCCAAGTTTTGGAGCGAACGCGGCCCAATGCTTGGAATTGGACAATTGTCGTTTGAAACCCTGAAATTTGAGGCGGAAGATTCGTGTGCACGAATTACCCTGACGCGTCCGGGCAGCATGAATGCACTGTCCGCTCTAATGGTGAATGAACTTGCGCAATGTGTGAAAGATGTTGCCGAGCGCGATGAGATTCGAGTGCTGACTATCACTGGGAGCGGGCGCGCCTTTTGCTGCGGTGCTGACCTGAAGGGCGTTTTGGGGGAAGTTCAGGCTGGTGACAATACCGGGTTTCTTGGCTTCCTTCGCGACATTCAGAACGTGTTTTTGGCTATTCGTGCTTTGCCGAAGCCGACAATTGCAGCGCTCAATGGATTGACTTTGGCCGGCGGACTGGAGCTAGCCATGACCTGCGATGTCGTGATGGCGGCGCGCAGTGCGCGGCTGGGCGACGCCCATTCCAATTTTGGTGTTCTGCCGGGCGGCGGGGGATCTCTCTTGCCGAGGTATGTTGGCGAAAAGAAAGCGAATTATCTCCTATTCTCCGGCGATCATTGGTCGGCGGAAGCGTTTCGTGAAGCCGGATTTGTAAGCCAAGTTGTTGAGGATGACGACTTGTCATCGGTTGCAGAGGCGCTTGCTGCAAAGCTGGCGGAGAAAAGCCCGCTTGTACTTCAGCGTATGAAGGAGATGGTTGCCGGAAGCGCACACTTGTCCGCGCGCGAAGCCATCGCGTTGGAAATGCGCCATCTCGAAGCGCATGCAAAATCCGCTGACTTCCTCGAAGGGCTTTCAGCCTTCAGTGAGAAACGAACACCGAAATATTCAGGCCAGTAGCGGCCATCTGTAGATGGGGAGAGAGTCTTGTCGGATAGTAAGATTTATATTGTAGGCGTCGGCATGACGCATTTCGGGCGGCATCTGGAAGCAAGTATTTCTGAATTGCTGGACACCGCCATTTTGCGTGCGGCGGATGATGCAGGCTGCACCAAGGCCGCCGTGGAGGCAGTTTACCATTCCAGTGCGACCCAAGGGTTCTTGCAGGGACAAACCTTTGTTCCTGGCCAGGTTGCGCTCAGCAAGATCGGGCTGACAGGTATTCCCGCATTCAATATTGAAAACGCCTGTGCGTCCAGTTCATCCTCCTTTCACCTTGCTGTTCAGGCGCTTAAGGCTGGTATGCAGGACGTTGTCCTGGCGGCGGGTGTCGAGAAAATGAACGTGCCTGACAAGGCGAGGATGTTCGCTGTGTTCGATGGCGGTTGGGATGTTGAGACACCTGAGGAGAATGCCAAAAGGCTTCTCCAGTTGGGCGAAGGTGTTGCCGAACCGGAGGGATCGGAATCTGAACGCCCTTATAGCGTATTCATGAAAATCTACGCAGCGTTCGGCCGGAACCATATGAAGCGCTATGGCACGACTCAGCGCCAGATTGCTGCGATAGCCGCGAAAAATCATCAGCATTCAGAGCATAATGAGTATTCGCAATACCGTCAGCCTTACACGATTGATGAAATTCTTTCAGCACCTCCCATCACTTACCCTTTGACGCTGCCAATGTGCTCACCGATCTCGGATGGTGCTGCAGCGGTCATCCTTTGCAATGAGGAAGGCTTGAGGAAGATTGGTGCCACTACGTCACGAGCCGTCCAGGTCATGGCCAGCGCCGTTGCAAGTGGAAACCCCGCGCGCAGCGCCGATGCACCGGAACGCCATGTTGCGCGAATTGCCGCTGAGAGGGCGTATGAAATGGCCTGCCTTTCACCAGAAGACATGGACGTTGCCGAGGTGCACGATGCAACCGCGATTGGTGAGTTGATGCACGCCGAGAACTTGATGTTAGTTCCGATCGGTGAAGCAGGCCCGGCAGCGGAACGCGGGGACTTCACGATTGGCGGCTCAATCCCGATCAATCCGTCTGGCGGGCTGGAGTCCAAAGGCCACCCCATCGGCGCAACCGGGCTGGGGCAAATTCATGAGCTTGTCACCCAATTACGCGGCGAAGCTGGAAAGCGCCAGGTTGATGGTGCCCGACACGCTATCCACGAAAACAGCGGCGGCCTAATTGGCATTGAGGAGGGTGTTGCTGTGGTCAACATTTTCAAGAGGGCAAATGCATGATTGGGGGATTAGATATTTTCTTTGACAAGGCTGAGCTCGCCGCAATCGAAAGCCTGCGTCGCTATCTTGATGAGCAGCTGGAGCCGGAACTGGCTGCGCATGGGGAAGACTTCGTTCCAAAGGACAAAATGCAAAGCTGGACGCAAAAGCTGGCAGAATTTGGTCTCGTCAACGCCCCACAGCCGGAATCTGCCGGCGGGCTGGGGTTGTCCTGGAAGCTGCACGTTCAACTAATTGAAGAGCTTGCCTATAGTTCGGGAGACTTGGCGATAGCCGCACTTGTTAATGGCAGCGCAGCGTCGATGCTGGTCAAACTCGCGCCGGAGCACATCAAGACACGTTACCTGCCTAGATTGTTGGCGGGGGAACTTTTTGCGTCTGTCGGCATTTCCGAGCCGGATGTCGGTTCGGATGTCGCGGCGGCGAAAACCAGGGCTGTGCGAGATGGTGACCATTGGGTGATTTCTGGTGAGAAAACATGGATCACCAATGGTGAGTACTCAGATTTTTTCATCTGCACCTGCCGAACTGGCGAGAACGAACTGACCCATATCCTGCTCGATCGCAATGAGCATCCTTATGAAGTCCGCGGTATTCCAAAGATCGCGCTCAATCGACAATCAACATCACAGGTTTTTCTCGATGATGTGCGCGTTCCGGTCGAGAATACTATCGGTGAAATAGGCTCGGGTCTGAAGAACACGCTCACCCTGTTCGAACGCGCGCGAGTTCACGTCGGGTCGTGGGGCTATGGCATGGCGCGGCGCGCGCTTGATGAGTCAATAAAATATGCAATCGACCGTTCGCAGCATGGCAAACCAATTGCCGGCCACCAGCTCATTGCAGAAAAGTTAGCTGTAATGGCCACAGAGATCGATGCAGCGCGCCTGTTGTCTTTGCGCGCAGCGGGCATGATTGACGCCGGACAGCGCTGCGACAAGGAGTGCGCAATGGCAAAATGGTACGGTACCGAAATCGCTGTCAGTGCAACGCGCCAGGCAGTACAGATTCACGGCGGTAATGGCGTCACGAAGGAGTTCATTGTCGAGCGCCTCGCCCGCGAAGCGATGATCGCACCCATTCCGGATGGAACGACGGAGATCCAGAAACTCCTTATCGGGCGGAGCCTGACGGGCGTCTCGGCGTTCAGGTGACGTCCCGTGTCTAAAGGACCTCTGCAGGGCATTCGGATTGTCGAAATCGAGGGCATTGGGCCGGCGCCCTTTTGTGGCATGCATCTGGCCGATCTGGGCGCGGATGTCGTTCTCATAGAGCGAAAGACCAAGGGCTCCGATCCGGGATCGACTTTGCCTGTCGGCATTCTGAAAAGAGGCAAGCGCTCGATCGCTCTGGACCTGAAAGACTCTGAAGACCGCGCGGTCGCGCTGGATCTGATTGCGACGGCGGACGCCCTGATCGAGGGCATGCGGCCGGGAGTGATGGAACGCCTGGGCCTTGGTCCGGAAGTTTGTCTGGGGCGGAACCCACAGCTTGTCTTTGGTCGCATGACGGGCTGGGGGCAGGCGGGACCGCTCGCCCAGGCGGCTGGACATGATATCAATTATGTATCCGTCAGTTCAGCTGCCTGGTTTGCAAGCCCAACTGGAACGCGATCACTGCCGCCACCAGGCTTGGTCGGGGACATTGGCGGCGGTGCGAACTATCTGACGATTGGCATTCTCGCGGGCATTCTAAAGGCCAGGGCCACCGGTGAGGGCGATGTGATTGATGCAGCGATTGTCGATGGGTCGGCGCATATGATGAACCTCATCTTCGATTTGCTGCCCAGCGGCATGATGCAAGCCGAGCGCGGGCGCGGCTTTCTGGATGATTCCCCTTGGTACAGTTCCTATCGCTGTGCAGACGGGCGTGACATCACGCTTGGCGCGCTAGAACCGAAATTTTACGCAGAACTTCTACAGCGCCTCGGTCTTGCAGGCGATCCCGACTTCGAAGACCAGTATGATCGTGATAGCTGGTCGAAGCAGTCAGAGAAGTTTCGTGCTCTTTTCGCAACCGAACCATCTGCATACTGGCAAGACTTACTAGAGGGGACCGATGCATGCTTTGGCCTTGTGGAAAGTCCGATCAGTGCACCTTTGCACCCTCATAATCTGGCGCGCGGAATCTTTGAAAACAGCCAGGGTTATGTTCAGGCTGTTCCGGCCCCGCGTTTCCAATCGAACGTGCAGGCAATCCCCGGTCCAGCACCTGAGCATGGTCAGCACCAGCAAGAGCTGCTCAAGGAGTTGAAAACCCGCAACTAGATCCGTTGCAAGTAGGTGTCCCAGGCTTTGTCGCTGGCACAAAATGACGGAACATTGGCGTTGCGCGGGGCTTGAGAAACTTCGCCGTTCCAGTGCAATCTTGCTTGGTATGAGAAAAAATCCAGAACCTCATCCACTGGGGTGTCCGGGAGGACAAAATGAACGGCAAAAAAATGCCCGCTACAGCGCTGAAAGTCATTCTGACGGGCGCTACGATCGGTCTTCTGGCTGCCTGTGGAGGGGCGGTCGACTCTGGCGACGCTTCCACACAAGCCTCCCAGGGGATCAATGAGGAACGTTTGCTCAATGCCGCAGGCGAACCACATAACTGGCTTACTCATGGTGGCACGTTTTCAGAAACGCGGTTTAGCGCGCTTGACGCCATTAATCTGGAAACAATCGACCAGCTGGATCTTGCCTGGGCGGCACCGCTTGGCAGCTATCGTGGCGTAGAGGCAACCCCGATCATTGTTGATGGTGTCATGTACACTACGGGTTCGTGGAGCGAAGTGCTGGCGCTTAATGCTGCCACAGGAGAAATTCTTTGGCGCTACGATCCGGAGGTTCCCCGATCAAAGGGCGCACATGCTTGTTGCGATGTCGTCAATCGCGGCGTGGCTGTCTATAACGACAAGGTCATATTCGGGTCGCTGGATGGTCGTCTGATCGCTCTTGATTCAAAGTCAGGCGAACAGATCTGGGAGACCCGTACTGTACCGCTCGAAGAACCCTATACGATCACAGGGGCGCCTCGCATTGTGAAAGGCAAGGTCATCATCGGAAATGGCGGTGGTGAGTTCGGCGTTCGCGGATTTGTTGCAGCGTATGATGCTGAAACAGGTGAACAGGCCTGGAAGTTCTACACTGTGCCGGGAAATCCGGATAATGGATTCGAAAACGAAGCCATCGAGATGGCTGCTGAGACCTGGACAGGCGAATGGTGGAAGCTGGGCGGTGGCGGGACTGTCTGGGACAGCATGGCATTCGATCCTGAACTGGACCTCCTCTATATCGGCGTTGGAAACGGCTCGCCCTGGAATCAGAAAGTACGAAGCCCGGACGGCGGCGACAATCTGTTCCTGTCATCAATCGTCGCGTTACGTCCAGACACAGGAGAATATGTCTGGCACTATCAGACGACGCCGGGCGAAACTTGGGACTACACAGCTACGCAGAATATCATTCTAGCTGATCTTGAGATCGAGGGAGAGCTTCGTCAGGTGCTGATGCAAGCGCCGAAAAACGGCTTCTTTTATGTCATCGACCGAATAAGCGGCGAACTTATTTCCGCAGAGCCATTTGTTCCCATTAACTGGGCCACACATATCGATATGGAGACCGGGCGTCCTGTTGAAAACCCCGAGGCGCGCTATCTGTCTGGTGGACCTGCGCTCGTCAAACCCAGCCCATTTGGTGCCCACAACTGGCACCCCATGTCATTCAATCCGGAAACAGGGCTGGTATATATTCCCGCACAAGATGTTCCTTTCCTCTATTCCGATCAGATCGAGGGCGAGATTGCCCGCTTTGACCGAGACGCATTCAATATCGGTGTCAGCCTGACAGACGCATTACCGGAAACAGAAGAAGCACGTCGCACACTTCTGCGCCAACTTGTCCAAGCACATCTTGCTGCCTGGGATCCGGTAGCTCAGAAAGAAGTCTGGCGTGTTCAGCATGAGCGAATGTGGAATGGAGGTACGCTGACAACGTCTGGAGATCTGGTATTCCAAGGCACGACGAGCGGCGTTTTCAATGCTTACAACGCCAAAACAGGCGAAGAACTGTGGTCGTATCCGGTTGGTGTCGCAATGGTCGGTGGACCTGTGGCGTATGAGGTCAATGGCGAGCAGTATGTTGCTGTATCAGCTGGTTGGGGCAGTGGTGCCAATTTGCTCGCCGGCTTCTATGTCGGGCAGACAGGAGGCCCGGTTGAAGGCCATGTACTTGCCTTCAAACTTGGCGGAGAGGGCGAGCTAAACGTCGCCGCGCTTCCGCAGAAGGCAACGCCTGAGCCAGCGCGACAGCCGCATTCGGCTGAAGCGGTTGTACGGGGCACAGACCTCTACGGTCGATTCTGCGGTGTCTGCCATGGCGGCGCGGCCATTTCGTCCGGAACGCTCCCCGATCTGAGGCAGTCAGCGACTCTCGGGATAGACACTTTTGATGCTTTCCTCCTTCAAGGGGCCGGCGAAGCGATTGGCATGCCCAACTTCGCCGGCCGCCTAAGCCAACAGGAAGTCGATGATATTGAGGATTTCATCCTCTCTCGAGCCTGGATGGCGTTTCAAGACGAGCAACAGTCGACGTCTCAAGCTGAATAGTATTCTGACAATTCGCTAAACCAGTACAAATCTGTCACTCTGGGAGACAACAAATGAAACCTCATATCGCTGCTGCTGCAGTCGCAATCGTAGCCGTGCTTGGTGCATGCTCCACTATCCCAGTCTTTGATGCGTCGGGTCCGGAGTTTCCTCCAATGAACCCAAATCTGGTGGACAGCGAGCTTGCCACCACGCATTTTAATCCGGCTCAACAGGATTCCCTTCCGTTTGCTGGGCCGGTCGGTATTCACGAGATTGATGATGAGGGTATTCAAAGGGTCCCGGCAGGGTTGGTGAACCTCACGCTTATGCAATTACCAACTTATCCTTCAGGTGAGCAGGTGGCCATCTCCGCCAACAATAATCGTATCTCCAAAATCCTGATTAGCGATGGCAAGTTTCAACTGATCAATGCTCTGCCTGTGGAAGGTCAACCCTTCATGTCTGTCGAGGATGCTGAACGTATCGCCGTCGAAATGGATAGTACGGCCTCAGAAGCTGAACTGCTTGGCTATCTCAATCGGAACTATCCACGTTATGTTGAGCGGGTCGTCGCCAGAGCAGCAATCTATAATGTCGTCGACCGCAATGGTGACTTCTACACTGTCGTCAACAACGATGTCGTCGTTTATGGTGATGCCGAACCCGGCAATCCGCTGTCACCACTGGTGGAAAAGCGCCGCTTTCAGCTGCCGCGCGAATATTTCAATCCAACACTGGAAGACCCTGATGCTGTGTTCGGATTGAATCTGACTTATGATGGCATGCTGGCGCTGGTGACGATGGGCGGCGTTGTCGTCATCGTAGACCGAAATTTTGAACAGGCACCGATCATTCATGAGTTGGCTGACGATGAGCAGGTTACGAACTCGATCGCCATTGATGAGGGTGGTGGCATTTATGTTCTCTCAAATAGGAGGCTCCATAAACTGGTTTGGGACGGGGAAACACTTCACTCTAGAGGGTATGGCGCGTGGTCATCAGAATACGATTCCTTCACCGGCAAACTTGGCGGCGTGAGTCTCGGCAACGGATCAGGCTCTACGCCCTCACTTATGGGCTTCGGAGACGAGGAAGACAAACTTGTTGTCATCACGGACGGAGAGTTGATTATGAATGTCGTCGCCTTCTGGCGCGACGATATTCCAGAGGATTTCGTCCAGAAGCCAGGGACCAAATCGCGTCGAATTGCCGACCAGATTCAGGTTAGTTTCGGAAAGTCTGACCTTGAGCGCGCCCAGTCTGAGCAATCCGTTGCGGTATATGGCTACGGTGCCTTGGTGGTAAACAACACATTGCCATCGCCATTGCCAACAATGCTGGAGAATGTTGTCATGTCTGGTAGACTACGCAAAGGACCGACGGGTGCTGAAAAGTTTGAATGGGACGTTGAAGCTGACCGCTGGGTGCGTGCCTGGGCAAATCCCACTGTATCGAGCCCATCAACCGTCCCCATGATTTCTGGCGGCGCCCAACAGGTCTATGTCAATGGTTTCGTAGACGGAAAATGGGAGGTCACAGGTCTTGATTGGGAGACGGGTGAAGCCGTTACACGGCTTCGCCTTGGTGATAGCCACATTTACAATGGCGCTTACTCTGTCATTCACCTCCTGCCGGGCGGCGATATCGTTCTTGGAGGATTGCTGGGCATGATGCGGATATCGGTCGAGCGCTAGGTGTTGACTTTAGTATGATGTGTTGAGTTTCGGCGCTCTGTGCATTGTAGTTAGCGGTGAAATCTAGTTCTATAGATCAAGCTTGATTTGGCAGGGAGTACAATCCGCGTTAACTATGGCTATCGGTGCCGGTGAGCGGCGTCGAACTCAAGCGGTCTACAAAACTGTGGACCAAAATCAGACCGA
>CAJQMX010000331.1 GCA_905479515.1 uncultured Parasphingopyxis sp. | reverse complement strand
CTGACCGACAAGGAATTAGAGGTACCCGAGGTGGAGTGGACCATACCCAAAGCTTTGCGCACGGGCTCTTTTTGGGGATTGGGAGCAGTCTTCTTTTTCACAGGAAACGGGATGTTTTCTATTGTAATCCAGGCTGTCACTTATCTGATCGAAGTTGGGTTTAGCCCGATTGAGGCGTCGGTAAATTTCGGATTGACTGGCCTGCTAATACCCGTCGGAATGCTAGGGGCCGGTTATCTGGCACTCAAAATCGGCCTTTTCAAGACGGCCATGTTCAGTTATGTCATCACTATTCTTGCCGTTATTTTCATCTGGCTATTGGAAAGCTCCGACCGTCTCCTTCCCTTATATGGATTTATCCTCTGTTTCGGGCTTTCCATGGGGTCTCGCGGTCCGATGATTGGTTCAATCGCCTCCCGCCTCTTTCGCGGCCGCAGTTTCGGTGCCATTTACGGCTGTATCTCGGTCGGCGGCGGCCTCGGTATGGCGAGCGGGTCCTTCTTCTCCGGCCTGCTATATGACATTACCGGCAGCTATGATGTGGTTTTTTCCTATTCAATAGTTTGCCTTCTTATAGGGGCTTCCCCATTTTTCCTTGTACGAGGGATACGATCGCAAACATAATGGGGCCGGATGGAAGATAAGGAACAAGAACATGCCCGCCGAATATAACGATCTTTCAATTGATGATTTTGCAAACGCCATCCCCGATGGCGCCAAGCTTGCGATCCCTGCGGATTATGCAGGCGTCACTATGGTGGCGACAAGGGCGCTGATCCGCCGCAAGGCAAAGAATCTGCATCTGGTCGGTGTTCCAACCAGCGGATTGCAGGCGGAATTGCTGATCGGTGCCGGATGTGTTGCAACTCTGGAAAGCTCCGCGCTAACCTTGGGAGAATACGGCCCTGCCCCACGCTTTACAAAAGCCGTGCAGGAAGGATCGATCCGCCTGGTTGATGCGACATGCCCCGCAATCCATGCAGGGCTGCAGGCGTCGCAAAAAGGTATTCCCTTCATGCCACTCCGTGGAATGTTGGGAAGCGATGTACTTGAATACCATCCGGCCTGGAAGGTCATCCAGAACCCATTCTCCGAGAACGAAGATCCGATCGTCGCTATACCTGCCATTCAGCCCGACATTGCCCTCTTTCATGCGCCCCTTGCCGATCGGGACGGAAATGTCTGGCTTGGCCGGAAACGTGAACTTGTGAACATGTCCCATGCTTCGAAATCCGCCTTCGTTACGGTAGATGAAATACGCGAGACAAGCCTATTCGAGACAGAAGAAATGGCCGCTGGTGTCCTGCCGGCGCTCTATGTCGGGAAAATATGCCATGCGCCAAATGGAAGCTGGCCACTGCCTTTCTGGAACGGCGCGAAGGTAGACGATGCGCATATGCGCGAATATATGAAAATGGCCGCAAGCGATGCCGGATTTAACGAGTATCTGGAGCGTTATATCTTTGGTGAAAGTGTGATGGCATGACAGCCGCGGATGAAAAAAAGGCGCTGATCTGCCTGATTGCCGACCTCCTGCGCGATTGTAATCATGTTGCGGTTGGCGCTGCCTCTCCAATTCCTGGTGCGGCCGCGCTGCTCGCTAAAGCTGCCTGGGGGTCACCGCGTCATGTCAATATTCTGGGATCTGTCGCAAATAATTTTTTCACGGGCGGAGGTGGCGAACTTTTTGATTGTGCCGCGCAAGGGCGGATTGATGCCTTTTTCCTCGGTGGCGGACAAATAGATGGCGAAGCAAACATCAACCTGATGGGCCGCGGGCCCTATCCGACGTCAGCGCCGAGATGGCCCGGAACATTTGGTTCCGCCTATCTTTATTTCCTGATTCCGAAGGTTATTCTCTTTCGTGAGGAACATACCCGGCGCACCTTGGTCGAGAAGGTGGACTTTATCAGCGCGCCCGGCATATCGGATGAAAAAATATACCGCAAGGGTGGTCCCTATGGCCTGATCACCAGCAAGGCCTTTTTCCGGTTCAACCGTGAAAAACGGCAGTTTTCGCTGCAATCAATCCACCCCAGCAGTTCGTTGGAAGACATCCTTGATAACACTGGATTCGCGTTCGATTATGAGGAGAGCACTCCCGTAACGCCGCCGCCGGATCCAGAGCTGTTGAAGCTACTGGAAATGGAGGTCAGTCGGAAAGTATCCGAGGTTTATCCAAATTTTGCTGCTTCCATATTTCCAGTGACTTCCGAAGCCGAGCCAGTAAAATAATATCCAAAAGCGTAACAAGAAAGAATTAAGGACCAACATGTCAAGCAAAGGTGCCCTTACGGGCTTGAAAGTAATTGATTTATCCCGTGTTCTGGGCGGCCCCTTTTGCACTCAGATGCTGGGAGACCACGGGGCGGACGTTATCAAGATCGAACCGCCACAAGGTGACGAGACAAGAGGCTGGGGCCCACCCTATAACGAGGAAGGCCTCGCCGCCTATTTCTCTGGAACGAACCGGAACAAGCGCTCGATTGCACTGGATATCCGGTCGGAAGAAGGGAAGAAAATTCTTCTCAAGCTGCTGGAGGATGCGGATGTCCTGATTGAAAATTTCAAGACTGGTAGCCTTGAGAAATGGGGGCTTGGTTATGAAGAGGTTCTTTCAAAAAAGTTTCCGCGGCTGATCCATTGCCGTGTCACCGGTTTTGGGGCGGATGGACCTTTTGGCGGATATCCCGGATATGACGCCGTTATCCAGGCTTGGGCCGGTCTTATCAGTGTGAACGGATCACCGGAATCAGGCCAGGTCCGTATCGGAATACCGCTGGTCGATCTCGGAACCGGCATGAATGCCGCCATCGGTATTCTTATGGCCGTGAATGAGCGGCATGTTTCTGGTAAGGGACAATCGGTCGAGGCCTCTCTCTACGACACGGGCATACAGCTTCAGCATCCTCATGCACCCAATTACCTGATGTCCGGCAATGCCCCGAAGCTGACCGGAAATTCCCACCCAAATATCGCGCCTTATGATCTCTATCCAACGCGGACGACACCGGTATTTCTTGGTGTGGGCAACCATGGCCAGTTTACGAAACTCTGTGCTGCACTCGGTGAGCCGGAGCTTTCCAACGACCCTCGTTTCGCGGACAACTCGCTCAGGGTCGCCAATCGCTCAGCCCTGAACGACGCGCTTGTCAAACTCTTTGCTGATACAGACGGGGTTGAGGTTGCAACAAAGCTTCTGGCGGCCGGTGTGCCTGCAGGTGCCGCAATGTCAGCGCCGGAAGCGCTCAACCATCCGCATACCCGGCACCGCGACATGGTTGTCGAGATGGACGGATATTCCGGCACAGGTGTTGCCGTGAAGTTGAGCCGCACGCCGGGATCCGCGAAAACCGCCCCCCCGGCGTTCGGGGCACAAGGACGCCAAATTCTCAAGGAACATGGTTTTGAAGAAAGCGAAGTTGAAAGCTTCATCCGCGATGGCGTGATGTGGGAGCAGCCAAAATAGTCGCCTGATCCGCCCGGAAACCGAAAACAGGACTTGAAGTCCCCCATCGCACTTCTGATAGTATGGATATAGAAACTGCGGCCAACCCAGCCGCCTCAATAAAAAAGAGGAACGAACACAATGGTCAAATTCGGTGTAAATCAGTCGGTTGAACGCAAGGAAGATTTTCGCCTCATCACCGGATCGGGCGAGTACACGGATGATATCACACTGGATGGGCAGCTATATGGATATATGCTGCGATCCCCTGTCGCTCATGCGAAGATACTGTCGATTGATGTTGATGATGCCCGCGCGGCGCCCGGCGTAGTCGATATCATCCTTGGCACGGAACTTGAGGCAGACAAGGCCAACCAGCTCCCCTGCATGATTCCGCTAAAAAACCGCGATGGCAGTGATCGCTCCGATCCCGTTCATGCCGTTCTCGCTACCGACAAAGTCCGCTACGCTGGCGACAATATTGCATATATCGTTGCAGAGAGCCTTGCTCAGGCGAAAGATGCCGCTGAGCTGATCATGTTCGATTTCGACGAATTGGATGTTGTTGTCGATACGAAAACCGCAAATGAAGACGGACAGCCGCTCGTTCATGATAGCGTCGCAAATAACGTGGCGTTCGACTGGGCGCAGGGTGACGAAAAGAATATCAACGATGTGATGGCCAATGCGGCCCATGTCACCGAGATTGACCTGATTAACAACCGGGTTGTCGTAAACTCGATGGAGCCGCGCGGCCTGATCGCTGATTGGGACACAACTGAAGAGAAAATGACAGTCCGCATGGGAACACAGGGCGGCTGGGTCCTTCGGTCCTTGCTCGCCAATTCCATATTGCACGTTCCCGAGGAAAAAGTCCGGGTTATCACCCCGGATGTCGGCGGCGCGTTTGGGATGAAGCTCTTCTTTTATTCCGAATGTGCGGCAACGGTCTGGGCATCCCGCAAGCTTGGCCGACCGATTAAATGGATGGGCGAGAGAAGCGATGCATTCCTCTCTGACACTCAAGGGCGCGACCATGTCACACACGCCAAGCTTGCCTTTGATGCAGACCAGAAGATTACCGGCATGATGGTGGAAACGAACGCCAACCTGGGTGCCTACTTCTCAACATTTGGGCCGCTGATTCCGACGATGGCCGCCGTAAAGGTGATGCCGGGCGTCTATGACATTCCCGATTTCTATTACCATTGCACAGGCGTTTTCACTAATACTGTGCCGGTCGATGCCTATCGCGGCGCCGGACGACCGGAGGCGATCTATATTATCGAACGGCTGATGGACAAGGCCGCACGGGAGTTTGGCATCGGACAAGATGAAATTCGCCGGAAGAACTTTATTCCAGTGGCCGCCATTCCCTACAAGACAGCGACCGGCTGCGTCTATGACAGCGGTGAGTTTGAGCGGATTATGGATCGCGCACTTGAAACCTCTGGCTGGTCAGACTTTTCGGCCCGTAAAGCAAAGTCGGCGGAAAATGGCAAACGCCGCGGGATCGGCATGTGCTATTTTATCGAAGCGACCGCCGGCAACCCGACCGAGAATGCGACCATCCGTTTCGAGGATGAAAATCGTGTCACCCTCGCCGTCGGCACACAATCTTCCGGTCAAGGCCATTCGACGGCCTATGCCCAGATCGTGGCCGAGCGACTTGGCGTCCCATTCGAGAATATAGACGTGATCCAGGGGGATACGGACAAGATCAAGACCGGTGGTGGTACAGGAGGATCTCGCTCCCTGACAACGCAAGGCCCCGCCATTCATGCCGCGAGCGACGAAGTGATCAATAAGGGCAAAGAGCTTGCGGGTCATTTTCTGGAGACGGCAGCGGTGGACATTGAATTTTCTGCTGAGGAGGGAGAGTTTGCCGTTGCCGGAACGGACCGCAAAATCGGCATCCTTGAGCTTGCGCATCGCGCCCGCGGTCTTGGACAATTGCCGGAGAACCTTGCCGAGGGACTAAATTCCGAAGCGAGCTTTACAGTTGAGGCCTTTACCTACCCCAATGGCTGCCATATTGCCGAAGTCGAAATTGACGAGCTTACAGGAGCAACCGATGTCGTCCGCTATGTCATCGTTGATGACTTCGGGACCATTGTGAATCCGGCGCTGGTCCGCAACCAGGTGATCGGCGGCGTGGGTCAGGGTATTGGCCAGGCGCTCACGGAACATACCGTCTACAGTGACGATGGGCAGCTCCTGACCGGTTCCTTCATGGACTATGGCATGCCGCGCGCAGATCATGTTCCTGTCGATCTCCTGTATGAAACAATCGAAGTACCCTGCACCATGAACCCCATGGGCGTAAAAGGTTGTGGGGAGGCGGGCTGCATAGCCGCGCCGCCTGCCGTGATTAACGGGATCATTGATGCCCTCCAAGATATTGGGGTCCGGCATATCGATATGCCGGCGACTCCGCAGAAGGTCTGGAACGCCATCCAAATGGCGAGTTAGAAAACAAGAGTTTGACAAGAATCTTCATAGATGCGGATGCCTGCCCGGTTAAAGACGAGGTGTATCGTGTTGCCGGGCGGCACAAACTGGTAACCTATGTGGTCAGCAACAGCTGGATGCGCCTTCCGCAGAGCCTCCTCATTGAGCAAATCGTCGTCGATGACGGCTTTGATGCGGCGGATAACTGGATTGCCGAAAATGTGAAGGCGGGCGATGTCGTGATTACCTCCGACATCCCGCTTGCGGACAGAGCACTGCAAAAATCCGCCGTTGTCCTTGGTCCCACCGGCAAAGCCTTTACCCAGCAATCTATTGGCATGGCCCTCGCCATGCGGGACCTGAACAGTCACCTCAGACAGACCGGGGAAATCGCCGGGTATAACGCCGCCTTCAGCAAGAAAGATCGCAGCCAGTTTCTGAATGTGCTGGAGAACACTCTGCAAAAGCTTCAGAAGGGAAGAAGCAGTTTTGATAAATGAATGAGGAAATGGCGCGCCCGGAGGGAAAAAGATTGAACTCTCAGTTCAATTCCCTGGGGGACGAGGAATTGAACGCGCTGTTCGATTCCCTTGAAGAATGGGAACGCCAACTCGCACAATTAGACTCTAAGAGTCTGAGGTGTGATGATGAGCACTTTACACCATAATTTCAATGACATAGCGAATATCGCATCTGCCAAAGATAAGGTAGACAAGCCCCAGTATCCGCCGCCGTTCTCGATACGCTTTACTTTCGAAGAGCGGGCAAAGCTCGATGCAGAACGTGGAAGAAGCGCTCTGTCGGCTCATATTCGTGAGTGCTTGTTCGGAGATGATGTCGCGCCGCGTAGGAAATCTGGAAACAGCCCTGTGAAGGATGGCGAAGCATTGGGACGCTTGCTTGGGGCATTGGGCGGCTCACGACTGTCAAACAACCTGAACCAACTGGCTAAGGCCGTGAATACGGGCTCACTTCCAGTCTCTCCAGAAACTGAGGCTGATATTGTCGCAGCATGCGAAGAAGTCAGGGCGCTGCGGGCTGATCTGCTGCGCGCGCTTGGTAAATCGCCAGGAGCGTCGCCATGATCCTCAAAGCCAAAGAGCGCGGTGATGGGGGTCAGCTGGCGCGGTATCTTCTGGCCACGCGCGACAACGAGCATGTTGAATTGCATGAAGTCTCGGGCTTTGTCAGCGATGATCTTCTTGATGCTTTCCATGAAGCAGATGCCATCGCCAGAGGGACACGCTGCAAGAACTATCTGTTCTCGATGAGCCTCAACCCGCCTGAAGGCGCTTACGTCGAGACAGAAGTTTTCGAGAAAACCGCTGATATGATCGAGAAGAAGCTCGGGCTGGAAAACCAACCCCGCGCCATCGTCTTTCATGAAAAAGATGGCAGACGCCATGCACATGTAGTGTGGTCTCGGATCGATACTGAAAAGATGCGCGCAATCAATTTGCCTCACTACAAGACAAAGCTGCGCGATGTGTCGCGCGAACTTTATCTAGAGCATGGGTGGAACATGCCACGCGGGTTGCAAGATCGGCGCTTGCGCGATCCACTGAGCTTCAGCCGCGAGGAATGGCAACAAGCAAAACGTGCTGGCGTCGATCCACGCGAGATCAAGGCAGCTCTTCAGGACGCATGGAAGCTCTCTGACAATCGCACCTCGTTTGAACACGCCCTCAAAGAGCGGGGCTTCTGGCTCGCCAAGGGTGATAGACGTGGGTTTGTTGTGCTTGATTATCGCGGCGAGGTCTTTTCACTCTCGCGCTACGCGGGGGTGAAGACGAAAAAGCTCGAAGCGCGTCTCGAAGATCGCGAAAATCTTTCGTCCGTTGATCAGGCCAAAGAAGCAATAGCGCAAAGTATGACGCCTAAAGTCGAGGAGTTCATAAAAGAAACTGAAGCGAGCACGAAGCAGCGGCTTGCCATGCTCGACTTCCGCAAAGCAGAAATGGTGGCACGCCATCAAGAACAGCGCGCCAAAACTTGGTCTGGAATTGACAAGCGTTGGCTTGCTGAGGCCAAAGAACGTGCTGATCGGATGCCGCATGGTTTCTCTGGGATATGGCACAGATTGACAGGACAATATGCCAAGATCAAAGCGCAGAATGAGCGAGAGACCTTGATCGCGTGGCAGCGTGATCGCGATGAGAAAGACGCTTTGATCCTCGATCAGATCAAAGAGCGTGAAGTTCTGCAGCGTGATATCAAACGGCAACGTGGCCTTGCCAGCCAAGAGCTCATGCAGTTGCGCAAGGATGTCGCAAATTATCGGGAAATCGAACGCCCTGATCCTGAGCGCAGGCGCGAAGAAGAAAGGCGCAGGTCACGCCAGCGAACGCGCAGACCATCGGGGCCGTGAGAAAGGAGCGCTTATGCGCTCCCCTCTTTTTCGGGTTGAGGAGCGTCTTCCAGCGGAAGTCGCAGAACGATCCGGCCATTGATCGGACAGGTCTCTAGCTGTAGCGTGTAGCCCTTGCCGTCTTTATGCGACCATACCGCGCCGACTTTGTTCCAGTAGGATTTTTCGCCTTTCTCGGTGACGTGCCAAGCCAGATACTCGGGTGCGTTTGAGACTTGGGTGTTGGTGTTTTTTTCGCGTGCCATGGTTTTATCTCCTTTGTTTGGGTTTGCTTACTAACGCCCTCCCGTCAGGCCGAAGGCAAAGGCTCGGAGTTCATGGTCAACACGGCTGGCTTAGCCAGGTGGAGCGGGCAGGCCATTGAAATTTGATGCCGCGTTCGGTCAGGGATTCATGGGTGTTCTGTTGTAAGCCGACCCAGATCAGAGGGTGATTGGCAGAGGAATTAGGGAATAGCGGTCTACCCATCGTCTGACGCATCCGTCACTTGCAGCTATATCTCGTCACCGCAATCTTGCGGAAACCTTCATGGAAACAAGAACTGGCGCACTGGGTCGCAGCGCCGGTACCGCCAAACACGATGTCAGCGATCTTTCCGATCAAACCTATAAGTTCTGACAAGACGCCGCGTCCTTTGCGGCTTCAATCCGTCGAAGTGTTTCAAGCATATCTATCCTTTTCATACGTGCAGATGCCCGAACCATCAGAGCCATAATTGGCCAATGATTGTGTGTGCGGGGCCGAAAGGCCCTGAACGGTTCGGGGCCTCCTTGATTAAAAGGAGGATACGATGAAACTCGTCTCACAATTTGAAGCGGCAACACTTGGCACCGCAGAACTATTTGGTCTTCGAAAAGAAGCTTTCATAGCTTTTGCAGATGCCCCGCGCGGCTCACAAGCACAGCGCGATGCGCTTGCTACGATGCACGCTCTTGAAAAAGAGTTGGCTAAGCGAATGCCCGCTCCTTAAAAAATGCGTCTGGCCAGATGGCCAGACGCAAATTTCTGACCTTTAGAATAAAGATAGCTGCGCATTACTCCAGTTCTTCCGCTCGGCTTCATGATCAAGCCATGCCGTCACAAAAGCGACCGCGCCGCCGTTGTGCGCAACAGTTCCCTTATTCATGAAATGTGAGCGATAACCCGTCTCAGTAACGGGCAAAGGTGTCTTGTTTTCGGTGTGCAGTTCGATGTGATCAACCATGCCAAACTGGTCGGGCGTGTAGGTGATCTCTATTGGGATGCTGCGCCATATGATTCTGTGCTGTTCCATTGCTTTGTCCTCCGTGACGGGGAGCCGCCGCTTACGCGGCAACTCCTTCTTCTGTTTCGGACTTTTGAAAGTTGTGCAGAAAATCCGCTGCCTTTTGGGCGTGCGCCGCTGCGGAAAAGATTGCGCGCTTGTCTTCTTTCAAGACCTTAAGCCAGCTCTGAATATAAGCGGCATGATCGGTGCCCGCTTCGGGGGTTAGACCTAAATCGGCACAAAGGAAGGCTGCGCCAAGTTCGGCAACAAGCTCTTCTCTTGCATAACCTTCATCGCCCCATTTTTTCCGTCCAAACTCACGGTCGAGGCGTTTGGGGTGCTTCGTCCAGTGGGTAAGCTCATGCGCCAAGGTCGCATAGTAGGCCTCAGGGCTAATAAATGTTTCAAAGTGAGGCATTTGCACGTGATCACTACCGCCAGAATAAAAGGCGCGATTTCCTCCATGGCGTAAATCTGCGCGGCTCGCCGCAAAGAACGCTTCCGCATGGTCGATCCGCTGCGCGGGGTCAATCACGGGCTCGGGTTTAGTGTAGAAATGCTCGGGCA
>CAJQMX010000330.1 GCA_905479515.1 uncultured Parasphingopyxis sp. | reverse complement strand
TGCCACGCGCCTCGGCAATCAGCGGATGGTTGCTCTCGAGCATGGCCCTGTGCATCGCGAAATTGGCGACGCCGCAAAGGAAGATGACAAAAATATACATGGGCGCAACATAAACGCATTTGCCGCCATTGTCATTTGATCAGCAAGATAATTCCTCGATCGACCGGAACGGCGGTCGGCAGCCCGGCAGGATAATCGGAGCGATTGAAATTACTGCCCGCCTGTTACGATGAATTTAACCATTTTGCCCCATTGTAAACTCAGGTAATTTCAGGGTCGCAAGTGGCAAAAAGTTTCTTACATGCATTTTCCAGCGAATCCGCCAGAAGAGCGGAAAAGGACGCCGTGTCTGTTATCGCATCCGACGATTATAACCGGCGCATCGAGATTCTGGATGATTTCGAACAAGCAGGAATAAGCTGGCTATGGGCGACGGATTCCGATGGCCGTCTGGTATATCTATCAGAAAAAGCAGCGGAAAATTTGAACAAGCCGATTGATGAGCTGCTCGCTGTTCCGTTGATTTCGCTGTTTGAAAATGATCCCGACAATCCGGATGAAAAATCGGACCGTCCGTTCAAATATCATCTCAGCAAGCGCAGCAAGATCAACGATCTGGTCGTCCGCCGGGTACCGGAAACGCTCGGTCGCGACGATCGTCCGACATGGTGGCTGATTTCCGGGCATCCCAAATTTGATGATTCCGGTAATTTTCAGGGTTATCGCGGCAATGCCAAAGATGTCACCGTCGAATATCAGCGCAAGCTGCAGGAATCGCGGATGGCGGAATTTGATTCGTTAACCGGCCTGTCGAACCGTCATCGCATGGACAGTCGGCTTACCGGGATGCTGGGAGCGTTCAAGGCCGCCAACCGCAGCTGCGCGATCATGATGCTCGATCTCGACCGGTTCAAGCAGGTCAATGATACGATGGGCCACGCCGCGGGCGATGAACTGCTCCAGCAGGTGGCAAAGCGGATGCGCAGCATCATCGGTGACAGCGGCGAAATCGGTCGGCTGGGCGGCGACGAATTCCAGATCATCCTGCCGGACATGGATGACCGCGGAAAGCTGGGCGAGCTTGCTGACAAAATCGTGAAGCTTGTCTCGCAACCCTATCCGATTGGTGAAAAGCGCGCGAACATCGGAACATCGATCGGCATCGCCATTGCTCCCTATGATGGTGTCGAGAAAGATGAATTGGTCCGCAGTTCCGATCTTGCGCTCTATGCGGCCAAAAATTCAGGGCGCGGCCAGTTCCGCTTCTATTCTGCCAATTTGAAAAATGAGGAGGAAGAACGCCGCGTTCTGGTCGAGGATCTCCGCGACGCGCTAGCCAATGATCAGGTTGAATTGCATTATCAGCCGGTTGTCCGCACCGATGATCACATGGTCGTCGGGTTCGAGGCGCTGATGCGCTGGGTTCATCCGGAGCGGGGCGGGGTCAGCCCGGCCGTGTTCATTCCGATTGCAGAAGAATTGAATCTGATAAACCAGTTGGGTGAATGGGCGCTGCGCCGCGCCTGCACGGATGCGTTGCACTGGCCGAAGTCGGTACGGGTCGCGGTCAATGTTTCCGCCGTGCAATTTGCCAACAGCGGCTTCCCCGAAATCGTCATGAACGCACTGGCGGCGAGCGGTCTGGAACCGGAGCGGCTGGAACTTGAGCTGACGGAAAGCGTCTTCATGGGAGACAGCGAGACCATCGACAACACGTTCAAGATTTTGAAAGAGCTCGGGGTACGACTGGCGCTGGATGATTTTGGTACCGGCTATTCGTCGCTGAGCTATCTGCGTTCGGCCCCGTTTGACAAGATCAAGGTGGACAAGAGTTTTGTCGATTCCTGTACCCAGAAGGACAAGAACAGCGCCAAGATCATTGCGGCGATTGTCGGTCTGTCAGAAGCACTGGGAATGGAAACGACGGTCGAGGGGGTCGAGGCTTTTGATCAGTTCGAAGTCGTTTGTTCCAAAGGTGCGCGCTATATTCAGGGGTGGATCTACTCCAAGGCGCTCAAATTGGAAGAGATTGAAGAAAAGCTCGGCAGCGGCGAATTCCGGATCGAGCCTGATGGGCCGGAATTATACCGGCCGGACCGGCGCACGGTATTTCGCCGGATTGGCGCGATTCATGAGGATCACAGATATGAGGTCGTGATGCGCGATCTTTCCAAGTCCGGTGCGCGGTTTGAGGGCATGCTGGGCGTGCCATTGGGCACCAATCTCGTGCTTGATCTCGGCGCCGGCCAATTGGTTGTCTGTACCGTGATCCGGTCAAATGAGGCGATGCTGGCGGTCGAGTTTGAAACACCGCTGGTCAGTGACGGTGCGGGCGGTTTGTGTACGCGCCATCGCGTGTCGCCTTATGATCTTTGCGTCGCCGGTATGCCGCTCGCGGCTTTGCCGCCCGGTAATTATCCGGTCAAGCATGATGCGTCCCAACCGCGCAGCAAACCAAAATTCATGCAAGTCAATACTACCGGTTTCTGACCGGCAGCAGCACAGCACAACGGCAGAAGGTTGTTCCAGACGGGCAATCCGGAAATGGATGTTTCGCCGTCAGAAGATGGCGCCGCCGGACGAACGCTTAGGCGTTTTCCAGCAGCCCTTCCTTCTTGATCTTCTCCTGCCACACCAGGGGTGCGAGATGATGGACGCTTTGGCCTTCCGCATCCACGGCCACTGTTACCGGCATGTCCTGCACTTCAAATTCGTAGATTGCTTCCATGCCGAGATCTTCGAAGCCGACGACCTTGGAGCCCTTGATCGCGCGCGACACCAGATAGGCGCTGCCGCCAACCGCCATCAGATAGGCGCTCTTGTGCTTCTTGATCGAGGCTACGGTATCGAGCCCGCGCTCGGCCTTGCCGACCATCGCGAGCAGACCCTGTTCGAGCATCATGTCGGTAAACTGGTCCATTCGGGTCGCAGTGGTTGGACCTGCGGGGCCAACGATTTCTTCGCCAACCGGGTCGACCGGGCCGACATAATAGATCACGCGACCGCGAAATTCGACCGGCAGTTCTTCGCCCTTGTCGAGCATGTCCTTGATCCGTTTGTGCGCAGCGTCGCGGCCGGTCAGCATTTTGCCGTTGAGTAGCAAGCGGTCGCCATGTTTCCATGACTGGACTTCGGCTGCGTCCAGTTGATCAAGATGAACGCGCTTGGCCTCCGAGGACGGAGTCCAGTTTA
>CAJQMX010000329.1 GCA_905479515.1 uncultured Parasphingopyxis sp. | reverse complement strand
GGCCACGGCCGCGATAATTATAGTTGTGATTGCGATCCAGCACGGCCTGGAATCTATAGGTTCCTGCCGGCAAGTGCGAAAACGGATGGGGATAGCTGGTGGTTTCCCCATCAATCACCGTAGTTGTCCCGGCACCGATATTTTCAATCTCTCTGGCGGTTACTGATGTGCCAGCTTGAGCGAATGCAGACACGTCGATGGCATCCTGCGGTTCCGTGCCTGGCTCTACCTCAGTTGCGAAAACAAGCAAGCGTCCGGAAAGAGGCTCATTGAGAGTAGCTGGGGCCGTCACTGGTATGGAAACCGTCTCCGCCAGCGCCGGGGTTACCATCAACATCGCCGCCAACGAGATTCCTGCGATCTGCTTCCTCATAAGAGCCATTTTATTCTCCTTGCAGCTATGTGTGTTATGTTACTAATACACTTAACTGCTCGGCGCAAGTCCGTGTTTGGCTTTGATATCGCGATTAATTTTCCCGTAGCCGGAATGGCCCTAGTTGCGTAATCGTTGCGGATTCCTAATCAAATTGGAGTTCGGATGGTTGGAAAATCTGGACCGCAATCTTGATCTCCCTGCCTCGCCATCGCATCCTCGCACCCGTGCAGCGCAAAGCATCCTTTCTTCCGGTTGTGGATCAGCGCACCCGGATCCTGATCCTCGGTAGCCTGCCGGGAGAGGAATCGCTGCGACAAGCCCAATATTATGCCCATCCGCAAAATCGCTTCTGGGAACTGGTGGGTGCGGCAATCGATGTCGATCTACGCGCTCTTGCCTATCCGGACAGATTGGAGGCGCTGCTCCACAACCATATCGGATTATGGGATGTGATTGCCGATGCCCAGCGGACGGGCAGTCTGGACAGCGCGATCCGCAATGCACGCGGCAATGATTTGCGGCAACTGGCCGGATCGCTACCGGCGCTTGAAGCGATCGCCTTTAACGGGAAGACATCATCCACAACCGGGAGGAAACAGCTTGGAGAAGATGGCCACCGCTACCACCTTATCGACCTTCCCTCGTCCAGCCCCGCTTATGCGGCCATGCCGGTCACCGACAAATTTTCTCACTGGGCCGTGATCGGATCCATTGTTCGCACCTGAAAAAATGGAAGGGGATGGGTGTAACCTTTACCCCGCAACCGAGCATCCACGACTGGCCGGTGCATTCACGCTCCGTAGTCGCAGCCAAATAGATTGCTCACGCCTAGGTCTTGAACGTCGCTGCAGCGCAACAATAACTGCCCAGCCGATCTCTATTGCAAGGCAAAAGGCATTGCCAAGCTGACCACCATGGCAACTTTTTTTGGTGGAGACATCGCAACGGGATGTCCATTTGATGGCCCAAATATTTGCAAGTAATGCAGAATATCTATCGGCGGGCCAGTGACGCTTAAGCTCGTTTCTGGCCTCAGACTTTGGTGCCCCGACGATCTGCCATCAAATTTTTTCCGTCAGAATTCACGGTGTTGGTCGAAGACCATCGCCCAATCATGGAATTGTCACAAAAACATAGTTGACGAACCATGTTGCAGGCGCGAGAAGCCGCGGCCATGAGCAAAATCAGAACCCCCCTCGCGGTCGCATCGTTTGCCGCCCTTATCGCTCTCGCTGCCTGCGGCGAGTCTGAACCCGAAGTCGTTGGCGGCATGGCCGATCCCAACCATGAAGAGATTGACGAGATGGCTCCCGCCGAGCTCCCTCCGATGCGCACGCGTGAAGCCAGCTTCCGCTGTGCGGACAACAGCGTGGTTTATGTCAGCTTCTACACCAATGACAGCCAGGTCGGTGTCTCCATGGAGCGCGGTGCCGTTCAGACGATCCTTCACAATGAAGCTTTGGCAGCGGCTGAAGATGCCGAAAACGAAACTGGCGAAGACGCTGCAGAAGCACCAGCTGGTCCGCCCCGCTATTCCGGCGAGGGCTATACGCTCATTGGCGCCAGCGATGCTTCGAGCATCCAGTTTGCCCGTAATGGCGGCAGCCTGCAGCGCTGCAACAGCTAGAAGGCATTTCGCCTAACCCTAAAAAAGGGCCGGCCGCCATCGCGCTGCCGGCCCTTTTTCGTTGGGCCGCTTGCCTTTTCAACATAACGCGTTTTACGGTCCCTTCAATTGAAGGGGGCAATTATGAAAATGACACAAGGCAACGCTTTGGCACTTGCGGCGGCGATTGCCGTATCGGGTTGCACATCACTGCAAACACCGATGACCGATTTCGCAACCGATTATAACCGCGTCATTGCCGACACGCGCAACGAGATGATCCTCCTCAACATCGTGCGGGCGAGCGAAGGCGAACCCACCCATTATTCGGCGTTGAGCTCGGTAAGCGGCAACCTTTCAATCGGGGCATCGGCAGATGCCTCTCTGAGCGGGATTATTGATAATATCGATGCCGGAGCAGGCACCGGCATTTCGGTGCGCTCCTCGCCCAGTTTTCAGATCATCCCGCTAAACACCCAGGATTTCGCAACCGGCATATTGCGCCCTATCGAACCGAATGTGGTCGCACTTTTCCTCAGCCAGGGCTGGAACCAGAATCTGCTCGCCGCACTGATGGTGGAGAGCGTTACCTGCGGCTCCACCACTTACAGCAATGATTTGCGCGCGGCTGGTGATCGCAGCTCACGACGCCAATATCTGACTGCAGACCAGGCATTTGGCCTTGGCTTTGCGGCAGATGATGGCGGCGGCACGAGCGGGCCGGTGCTGAGCCTTGATGCCGGCCAGGCTGCGAGCCTGACGATGATCCTCGAAAATCTCGGTGGTGACTACCGGGTTACGCTGCGCGAATCCGATGATGGCACGGCGATCTTCGATGTGTTCGAACGCTCCGAGCAGACATTGAACATCACACTCGATGCCGCGGCACGCCCTGACGGATGCAACGACGAGGCTCTGACGCCCGACAATTACGAACTGCGCTCGGTTGAGGGGATCATCTATTATCTCGGTGAGATACTGCGCTCCGGCAATGGCAGGCTAATCTCGTCCAATGGCGATGTGGTTTTCGCACTCCGCACGAGCGCACCGGCCAATGGCCACAGCATCCGCATCACCCATAATGGCCGCACCTATTTCGTGCCCCATACCAATGAGGCGCAGCGCCCCCGCGACCGGACGATCCAGGTCATCAGCCTGATCAACCAGTTGATCGGCCTGCAAACCGCCAGTGATGCACTTGAACGAAGCCCGGGAACGCTGACGATCAATTGAGGATTGTGTGCGATCATGCCCATCAAAGCACGGCTTCGCTCTAGGAGAATCACTCCGTCGCCGCTAAGGCGCTTCGCATGTCAGACACCGCTCCGCAGATCACCCCCGAAACCGTCGCCGAGCATGGCCTCAACAAAGAGGAATATGCGCGCATCCTTTCGGCTTTGGATCGTGAACCCAATATCGTCGAGCTCGGCATATTTTCGGTCATGTGGTCCGAGCATTGCAGCTATAAGAGCTCGCGCCGCCATCTGAAGAAATTGCCGACCGAGGGCCCGCAGGTGATTTGCGGACCGGGCGAAAATGCCGGTGTTGTCGATATCGGAGATGGCCAGGCGGCGATCTTCAAGATGGAAAGCCACAACCATCCGAGTTTCATCGAACCCTATCAGGGCGCGGCGACGGGTGTGGGCGGCATCCTGCGCGATGTGTTCACCATGGGCGCGCGGCCGGTTGCGAACCTGAACGCGCTGCGTTTCGGCAGTCCAGACCATCCCAAGACCCGGCATCTGGTGTCCGGCGTGGTTTCGGGCATTGGCGGCTATGGCAATTGCGTGGGCGTTCCGACGGTAGGCGGCGAGGTGAATTTTCACAGCGCCTATGACACCAACATCCTCGTCAATGCGATGACGGTGGGCATCGCGGATACCG
>CAJQMX010000328.1 GCA_905479515.1 uncultured Parasphingopyxis sp. | reverse complement strand
AGCACCAGTTCCCGGGTTTCTGCCTGCACAAAAGCGCCGCCACCAGTTGCGATGATCTTCGGCGATCCATCCAATAATCGCGCTATGACCCGGCGTTCGCCATCGCGGAAATAATCTTCGCCATAATTTTCGAACAGCTCGCCAACCTTCATTCCTGCAGCGGCTTCGATTTCATCATCCGAATCGACAAATGGCAGGGCGAGCCGGCTGGCAAGCCGCCTCCCGATTGTCGATTTTCCCACGCCCATCAGGCCGACAAGCACTATAGGCTTGTCGATATGGGATTTTATTGCCGTAGGCGGCGAATGTTCTGATGGGCTAGGCGTCATGGGAATAGGGGTATAAACTGTCTGCTCGGTTGCATCAAAAGCTCAAAAAAGAGCTGGTCATCATAAGGTAACTCACGGATATGTCGCGCTCGCTTTGGATTTTCCTCATATTTTTGGTTGGTTTGGTGATTTTCATCTATTATCTCTCCACAATCGATACTGAGGTCGAACCGCAACAGATCGAAGAACCGGTGGCCGATGAAGTTCTGGAAAACTAAGTCCGTTATAGCTCTGGGTGTCGGTGTCAGCGCATATGCGCTGATCGTACCGGCCTTTGGTCAGGACGCGCCTGAATCTCTTTTGCCGGAGGGATTTGGCGATCCTGTCGCGCCGACGCCAGCACCGCCACCGCCTCCGCCGTCTCCTGCAGCGCCGACACCACCATCGGGGCCGAGCGCAGTGCCACCGCCTCCAACGCCGTCAGGAGAGAGCGTTTCATCGCTTGAAGACGAGGGCAGTCTCGACGAATTTGATATCGGTAGCCTGGAATTTGAAGATATTCCGCCCGAATATGAAATGCCCCCTCAAGCCCGCCGTTCACTTGCTCTGGTCGGTCCGTTGCTGGAAGCCAATGGCGGCTATGGCGAGGATGCATTTGCGGGCGCCGATGGCCGCTATATTTCCCGCCTGATGCGGGAACTGGATGCGCCAGGCCCTTCACGCTGGATGCATATCTCGTTGCGCCGGGCTGTGCTGAGCCGCGTTCCGACTCCCAATGGTGTCAACGCGCCGGACTGGATTGCCGAACGTGCCTGGTTACTTCTTAGAATGGGCGAGGCCGATGGCGCACGAATGCTCGTGCAGCGCGTCGATAGCGATCGTCACACGCCAAAACTCTATGCCGTCGCCATGCAGACCAGTCTTGCCACGGTTGATCTTGCGGGCTTTTGCCCCCTTGTGACGGGGGCTCGGCGCACTGCCGAATCGCCAGCATGGATCATGGCGGATGCAATTTGCGGGGGGCTTGGCGGTGAAAGTGCGCGGGCGACGGCGCAGATGACCAGCATCCGCAATGCGGGTTTGACCAATGGTTTTGACATAAGACTTGGTGATCGCGCCGTGAATGCGGGTGGCAGTTCGCAGGCAGTTCCGATCGACTGGACCGGTGTCGAGCACCTCAATGCCTGGCGGTTCGGCATTTCCAATGCAACTGGCGCGGAAATTCCCGAAGAAGTCTATGAGATGGCAGGCAGGCAGGTGGCCGCATGGCGCGCTCGAACGCCGACCATCGATCTGGCTGATCGGATTGCGCCGTCGCGCACCGCAGCCGTGATGGGCGTTCTGTCCAATCAGGCGCTGGTTTCGATGTACAGCGCACTTCTGGCAGAGCTTGATCCGGCCGCAATTCCGGGATCGACCACAGATATTCTCCGCACGGCCTATGTCGAACCGAGTGAAGGCGCGCGTATCGCGGCCATGCAAACCTTGTGGGCCGAGCAATCCGGACCGGACGGGCGCTATGCAGGCTTGATCCTGACGGCCCGTGCTGCTGCGCGGATAGAGCCAGCGGAGGGCCATCTCGGCGTCTCACACAGCCTGATCGCGGCAATGATGGCCATCGGGCTGGATATTCAGGCGGCGCGTTGGGCGGCCGTGGTGGATGGTGGAGACAATATCGAAGCATGGGCGTTACTCGCCGTTGGCTCGCCTGAACCGGCCGTTGAAATCAATTATGGCCGCCTCGAAGAATATGCGAGTGAAGCAGGGGCCGCTGGCCACCATCGCGCCCGGCTTCTGGCTGCTGCGCTGGCCGGTTTGGGGCGACTCGATAGTGATGAAATCAGCGATGCCGACAGTGAATTTGGCCTGCGGATCGGTGAGGAAGATATCTGGTCACGCCAGCTAGAGCGTGTGGCACGGGGGCGGCGCGTTGGCCTTGTCGCGCTGATTTCGGCAATCGGCATGCAGGCGGACAGCTGGGCCGGTATTCCGCCGCGCCATCTGTACCATATTGTGCGAGCGTATCGGCTTGCCGGTCGGGAACCCGAAGCCCGGATGATTGCTGCAGAAGCCATCACGCGCGCCTGATCCGGTGGCGAGAGAACGCATTGTCCAGCCATCCGGGGAAGACGCCCGCCTGATCGTTCGCTTTCTTGAAATGCTCTCTGCCGATGCAGGGGCGGCGCGCAATACGCTCAATGCCTATGAGACAGATCTGCGCGGTGCATCTGCCTTGCTTGATGGTAAGCTTGCCTCTGCCCAGCGCGCTGATCTGGAAAAAGTGGGAGCGGAGTGGCGGGCTCTGGCGCGCTCGACCGTTGCCCGAAAATCCGCTGCATTGCGCCGGTTTTTTGGCTTTTTGGCCGATGAGGGCCTGCGCGATGATGATCCGTCTGCCGCGTTGCCACGCCCCGGAAACGGGCGCTCACTCCCCAAAACGCTCAGCCATTCTGATATAGCGCGGATGTTTGAGACGCTGGACCGGGAGGTGGCGATGCAAAAGCCGCTGGCGTTCCGGATGGCGGCGCTGATCGAGCTGCTCTACGGCTCGGGGATGCGGGCGAGCGAGCTGGTTTCCTTGCCCAAGGCGTCCGTTCGACGCGGATCGCCTTTTTTGATCCTGACCGGAAAGGGCGGCCGCGAGCGGCTGGTGCCGATATCGGACCGGGCGCTGGATGCTGTCGACAGATGGCGCGCGCATATTCCCGAGGACGCGCTTTGGCTTTTCCCGTCCGGCAAATCGCATCTCAGCCGCATTCGTCTTTATCAACTGGTCAAGGAACTGGCGGCCAAGGCGGGCGTTCCGCCGGAACGGGTGAGCCCGCATGTCCTGCGACATGCATTCGCCACCCATTTGCTGGAAGGTGGGGCCGACCTCAGGACGTTGCAAACTCTGCTTGGCCATGCTGATATCGCGACTACACAGATATACACCCATGTTGACAGCGCGCGGCTCTTTGCGCTCGTCAATGCGCGTCATCCACTCGTTGACGCGGCCAACCGGGGGGCTTAACCGCGCCGCTATGCAGCATTATCTCGATTTCGAAAAACCCATTGCCGATTTGCAGGCACGCGTAGCGGAACTGCGGACCACAGCCGATTCCGGTGCCCTCAATATCGATGGTGAAGTAAAACGCCTGCAGGCGAAATCCGAAAAGATGCTGCGCGAAACCTATGAACGGCTCACACCGTGGCAGAAGACGCAGGTTGCCCGCCATCCGGACCGGCCGCATTTCAAGGATTATGTCGCCGGCTTTGTCGAGGATTTTATGCCCCTTGCCGGTGACCGCGGCTTTTCTGACGATCTGGCTATTGTTGGCGGGTTCGGGCGCATTCATGGACGCCGGGTCATGGTGATGGGCCATGAAAAGGGCTCCAACACGGAAAGCCGCCTCCGCCATAATTTCGGAATGGCCAAGCCCGAGGGTTACCGCAAGGCAATCCGGCTGATGAAACTGGCCGACCGGTTTGGCCTGCCGGTCGTGACGCTGGTCGACACACCGGGCGCCTTTCCGGGCATCCAGGCTGAAGAACGGGCCCAGGCTGAGGCCATCGCCCGGTCCACCCAAACCTGTCTTCAGCTCAATGTTCCGATCATCGCTGCGATTGTTGGCGAGGGTGGCTCTGGCGGTGCAATCGCGCTGTCGAGTGCCAACACCGTACTGATGTTCGAACATGCCATCTATTCGGTGATTTCACCGGAAGGCTGCGCATCCATCTTGTGGCGCACGGCAGACAAGGCGGCCGATGCCGCAGAAGCGATGCGGATCAGCGCGCCCGAGCTGAAAAAGCTCGGCGTGATCGACAAGGTTGTGGCCGAGCCGGTTGGCGGAGCCCATCGGCACCCTGACGTCGCGATCGCGTCGCTGGGCAAGGCGATCAGCGAGGAATTGGGTAAACTTGCTGGCGTTTCGAGCGAAAGAATCCGGCTGAAACGGCGCGCCAAGTTTCTCGATATGGGCAAATAGCGGCACGCATTTCAATACATGCGGAACGAACCATCCGGTTCCGTTGTTGTTTCCCCAAGAACCATTCTGATGGAGGGATTAGTGGTGAAGCTTCGAATTGCGCTTTTGATTTCAACCTTTGCCGTAACGACTGGCTGTGCGGGGCTTGCGTTGCCGGGCTCGGGGCCCGCTGCCGGCGAGGCTATTTCGCAGCAGGAACGGCAGCAGGGCGCGCAGGCCCATGCGCAGCTTCTTGAGCAATTTGGCGATGTCTATTCCGGCCGTCAGTCTGAATATGTTGTAAATGTGGGGCGACGAATTTCGATCCAGTCCGGGCTTTCCAACGCGCAGAATGATTTCACGATCAGCCTGTTAAACTCTCCGGTGAACAACGCTTTCGCGCTTCCCGGCGGTTATGTTTACATCACCCGCAACCTTGTGGGGTTGATGAACAGCGAGGCGGAACTGGCTTCGGTGATGGGCCATGAAGTCGGCCATGTCGCCGCGCGGCACTCGTCGCAGCGCAGCAGCCGGAACACGATCGGCCAGATTCTCGCCGTGGGTCTGGGGCTTTTGACGGGGAGCGGGGATATCGCGAACCTCGCCGGGCAGGCCGCCCAGCTTTATACGCTGCGCTATTCGCGGCAGCAGGAATATCAAGCGGATGAGCTTGGCATCAGCTATCTGAGCAGCGCGGGTTATGATCCCTTTGCAGCGGCCGATATGCTGAGCTCGCTGGCCGCGCAAACAAGTCTTGATGCAAGCGCTTCGGGCAATGCCCGGTCGTTGCCAGAATGGGCCAGTACCCATCCCGATCCTGCGGCCCGTGTCGCGCGTGCCCGGGCAGAAGCCACCGCACGCGGTGCCGTGCCGGGAGCGGGCAGAACGGATCGTGACGCTTTTCTGAACGCCATTGACGGCATGCTTTATGATGATGATCCGAGTCAGGGCATTGTTGATGGCAACACATTCCGACATCCTGAACTGCGCCTGCAATTTGCCGTGCCGCAGGGCTATACCATGCAGAACGGTTCAAGCGCGGTGGTCGTAACCGGTTCTGATGGCCAGGCGCAATTTGGCGGCGGGGAATCATCGGGCGCTTTGGCGACCTATGTCGACGGGGTGTTTCGTGCATTGGCAGGCAGTGGTCAGAGCATCGATTATGGCACGGTCAGGAATGCGCAGATTAACGGCCTGCCGGTGGGTCAGGCCACGGCGCGGGTAACGAGCGGATCAAATCAGGTTGATGTGACGGTCACCGCCTATGATTTTGGTGGAAATCGCAAGTATCATTTCATGACCGTGACCCGTGCGGGGCAGGGAGTTGGCCCGTTCCATTCGATGCTGAATTCTGTTTCGCGGCTTTCGAGCGCAGAAGCGGCGGCGATCCGGCCCCGGGTTATCGATGTCGTGACGGTGCGCGCCGGTGATACGATCAGCGGTCTCGCGTCTCGCATGGCCTATCGCGACAATCAGGAGGAGCGGTTTCGGGTGTTGAATGCGCTGGGTTCGGGCAACGCATTGCGCGCCGGGCAGCGGGTTAAACTGGTTGTTTATGGCCGCTAAGGCGATCTCATAAGGACAAAAGAAAACGGGCGGCGAATTGCTTGGCCGCCCGTTCTTTTAACGTATGAAGTGGGGTTTATTCCATTTCATCCGAAACGTTGTTGAACGTGTTGCCGAGCGTGTTACCCAGCGTGCTCATTGCAGTGATGGCTGCAACAGCAATAAGAGCGGCGATAAGGCCATACTCAATTGCGGTGGCGCCCTTGCTGTCTTTCAGCATTTTAACGAAATTCTTCATTTCTGGTCTCCTTAAGGTTCCAAATACCCCGCCAATCCAAACCCTTTCGAATTGACGATTACAGCTTCTAAACAGGAGGTCTTGCGAAACTCTTAAAGTCGAAGCTTGCCGTGAAATTTACCAATTCCCGCGGATTGGCACTTTTGCGAGGCAATTAACTGCTGTCCGAAACTTCGTTCGAAACATTGCTCCACAAATTGCCGGTCGTATCACCAAGAACCGCCAATGCACCCACCATGGCGATAACGATGAGCGAAACGATCAAACCATATTCGATCGCCGTTGCGCCGCGTTCGTCACGCGCGATTTTTTCAAGCCATTTTTTCATGGCAGCACACCCCATATTTCCATACCCATGAATAGCACTCGCATTTCAGGCTTAAGAAAGTGATAAGCTTTCCCATGAATTCTCCCTATCTGACCGTTTCTGCTGCTGCGCTAGTTGACCGCGATGGCCGCGTTCTTGTGCAAAAACGGCCTGTAGGGCGATCTATGGCCGGGCTGTGGGAATTTCCGGGTGGCAAATGTGAGGCTGGCGAAACACCCGAAGCGGCGCTGATTCGTGAACTCAAGGAAGAGCTGGGAATTGAAACCCATGCGTCCTGCCTGGCGCCGGCCTGTTTCGCGAGCGAACCTTTGGGCGACCAGCACCTGCTATTGCTGCTCTATGTGTGCCGCAAATGGGAAGGAACTGTGCAGCCGTTGGAAGCAGCTGAATTGAAATGGGTGTATCCCCATGAACTGTACGGGCTCGACATGCCGCCCGCCGACCGCCCGCTTATCGGTCTGCTCGACGCCCTGATCTAGAACCGGCGGTTAAAGGCGCGGTTTTAAGGCGTCCGCCAGCGATGTCGTTCCGCTGCCCCGGGCTGCGGGCTTGGGCTGATCGGGGGCTGGGGACCAGCCCGTCAGATAGATGATCTCGAAATTTTCCGCCGTTTTCCTGTCGCTCTGCTCCGCATCGAATGCCGCATGGGCCGCCGCAAGCGCCCTGCGGGACAATGCGGGTGAGCGCAAAAGGCTGCCATTGGCGGAGCCGCGCAGATCAGCAACGAGCCTGAAAAGGCCGGGATAGCGAACCAGAAGATTCTCTCCATCGGCCACCTGCAACGCAAATTCCGCTCGGCCGAGAAGATCGCCAGCGCCACGAATATCGATTTGAGGGTGAATGCGCGGTGCAGCGCCGCCCGCAGTCAGATCGGCCTGATACATGGCATTGCGCAGTGTCGGCAGACTGCCCGATCCCAGAAAAGCGCCCAGAAACAGCCCATCAGGCTTTAGCGCCTGCCGTATCAACCGGAGCGCCCCGGGAAGGTCATTGACGGTGTCGAGCGTCCCCACCGCGATGACGAGGTCGAAACTGCCATCGGCAAAGGGCAGGCGGTCCTCGTCGCATTGCACGCCGCCAGCCGCACGGGCCAGTGCGAAGCCGGCATCGGCGGTCACCGTTTCAATCTGCATCGCATGTAATGCAGCGGGGAGGGCATCGCCCGCAAACCCAAGGATAAGCGCGCGGGAAAATTCACGCTGAACGCCCTGCAAGCGCTCAACCAGCTCATTCGCCATATGGTCCTGCAGAAACGCATGCTCGGCCCAGCCGCGGGCCGCTCGGTCTCGCCGCGCCCTGCGCAGGGTGCGGTTGAACGGTATTTCTTGCATGTTTGGCGCGGTATCCATGGGCGGGCTTGTGCCCGGCTGCGCGTTGCGGGACAAGATCGGTTATGGCTCAGCCGTCCAATATATTGGCCCGTATCGCCAAACCGGTCCTTGATTTTGCGCTGCCGTCGCGCTGCCCGGCCTGCGGAGAGATTGTCGATGGCGATGATCGTTTCTGTCTGGGATGCTGGCAGCAGCTCGATCATCTCGATCAGGGCTGTATGCAATGCGGGGACCCGCAGATTGCGTTGGCCGACAGCCAGTCATTGTGCGGCGCCTGTCTTTCGGACCCACCCGCCTTTGATACGATGCGCGCGGCTGTCCGCTATGGCGAAGTCGCGCGGACGATAGCGCTGCGCCTCAAATATGGGGGGCGTGTAGGGCTGGCCCGAACGATCGCTGCCGCCATGCAGCGCCACCTGACAGGGCTTGAGGATGCACTGCTCGTTCCCGTGCCGCTTCATCGCCGCAGATTGTGGCGGCGCGGCTATAATCAGGCGGCGTTGATTGCGCGGGCCCTTGCGGGGGGCAATAGTGAGCGGCTGCAGCTTAAAGCCCTTATCCGAACCCGTGCGACACCCTATTTGCGCGCGATGAGCGCCAAGCAACGCGCGAAAACGGTGCGCGGGGCGTTTGCACTAGGCCCGCAGCAGGGCGGGGCACTCAGCGGCAAGCGCGTCATCCTCATCGATGATGTCTATACCAGCGGTGCGACGACCAATGCCTGTGCGAAGGTGCTCAAACGGGGCGGCGCGGCAGAAGTCCATGTGCGGTGCTGGGCACGGGTCGGATTGGCGGATGACGATAGCTATTGACTGGACACGTCGCGCTCCACACATTGGACGCATGGCAAAGGTGGAAATCTATACGAAATTCCTGTGCGGCTATTGCGCCCGTGCGAAACATCTGCTCGCAGCCAAAGGCGTGGAGGTTGAGGAAACCGACATCACGATGAATGCGGAAAAGCGCCAGGAAATGCTGGGCCGCAGCAATGGCCAGTTCACCGTGCCGCAAATCTTTATCAATGGCCAGCACATCGGCGGATCAGACGATCTTGCGGCGCTTGAGGCCTCCAATCAGCTGGACGCCATGCTGGCCTCCTGATCGCAACCCATGCGCATAGCCCTTCTTCAGATGACCAGCGGGATCGATCCCGCACAGAACGCTGCGGCGATAGTCGATGGCATGCGCCAAGCGAAGGCGGGCGGGGCGGAGATACTCTTTACGCCAGAAATGAGCGGGCTGCTGGATCGGGACCGCAAACGCGCTGCTGCCCATCTAAAGCCGGAAAGCGAAGACAACGTTCTTGCGGCGGTGCAGGAAGCTGCGGCGGAGCTGGGCCTCTGGGTCCATTTGGGATCGCTGGCACTCCGTTCGGACAAGAACACTGACCGCCTCGTCAATCGCGGCTTTGTGATCGATGAGGGGGGAGCCATTCGCGCCCGTTATGACAAGATCCACCTGTTCGATGTCGATCTCGATACTGGTGAAAGTTGGCGTGAATCCTCGGTCTATGATGCGGGCGAGACGGCGGTGGTCACCGATACGCCCGTGGGAAAGCTTGGCCTGTCAGTCTGTTATGATCTGCGCTTTGCCGATCTTTACCGCGCGCTCAGCGATGCGGGCGCAACCCTGCTCAGCATTCCGGCGGCCTTTACAGTGCCGACAGGCAAGGCGCACTGGCACATATTGATGCGCGCCCGGGCCATTGAATCCGCCGCCTTTGTGATCGCAGCCGCACAGGTTGGCAGCCATGAGGATGGCCGCGAAACTTTTGGCCATAGCCTGGTGATCGATCCCTGGGGCGAAGTCCTGCTCGATATGGAGGAAACCGCCGGCATTGGCTTTGCCGAGATTGATCCGGCCCGAGTTAAAGAAGTGCGTCGCCGCATTCCCGTGATCGCGCATCGCCGCGCTTTTGAAGCGCCGTCCGCATGATGGTCTTCGACCTGCAGTGCAAAGATGCCGGCCATGTGTTCGAGGCCTGGTTCGGCTCGAGCGCGGATTTCGAGGATCAGCGGGAGAGAGGGCTTGTCGCCTGCCCGCTTTGTGGATCGGAAAAGGTCAGCAAGGCCGTGATGGCACCCGCTGTCGGTGCCAAGGGCAACCGCAGCAACGGACACCAGAGCGGGCATCGGAGCGAACCAGACGGGCAGGGTGCGCAAAATGCGGTTGCCGTCTCAAACGACACGCCCGATCCCGCCCAGATGAAGGCGATGCTGGAAACATTGGCCAAACACCAGGCCAAGGCGCTCGAAAAATCAGACTATGTTGGCGAGGATTTCGCATCGGAAGCCCGGGCCATGCATGACGGCGAGAAGATTGAGCGCCCGATCCATGGCCAGACCACGCTGGAAGAGGCCAAGGCGCTGGTGGAAGACGGCGTCCCCGTTGCCCCGCTTCCTCTGCCGATCCGTCCGCCAAAAACCGACAATTGACCCATTGGCGGCTCCCGCCTAACGAGCCTTTCAGGAGCGCCCGTAGCTCAGTCGGATAGAGCACCAGATTCCTAATCTGGGGGCCACAGGTTCGAATCCTGTCGGGCGCACCATCACTCACCCAATGGGGATCTCGGGACTCTGACCGGCCGATAGCTCGTTATCGTTAAAAAGCGGCCCTTCGTCGGTGTCGCCATCCGGCATTCAGGGGGTCGTTTCCTCGGTAAAGACCGTTGGGTCGATGGCTTCATTTATGTGCACCTGATCCAATCTTACAGCCGCTGTAAGCATGCCATTCGCATAGACCGAGATTGAATGGGGCTGCATATAGGAACTATCGCCGACCGCCCTGAAATCATCATATATGCGCTCGCGCCAGACATCGCCGTCTAGCGTTCGAATGGCGCGAATCATGGAAGATTGCCGATCAATTGAGGCAATTGTTTCCTGACCCGTCGGGGCCACAATCCGAATTGTGTGGGTCATATGACCATGAACATTGGAATCCGGGAGGCGAAAAAGCCGATAGCTTTCATTCTCGGCAGCCACCCGAACAAGCTCTATCGCAAAGGCATTCTCCCACGCCGCCGCATCGTCCGATTGGGCGTCATCATCGCCGGACGTCGACGGGCCCAGGAAACGAAGATCCCGCAATATCTCTGTGGGCGTTGAAACCTGGACGCGGGCGCGCCCCTGGGTGGGATGATTGGATTCAGAGTTGCGATCATAGTCTCGCCACATCTGATACCGGGCCGTGGATCGGGGCAGCGAAGAGAAACGGGAAAAATACTGGATCGTGCCGTCTTGATAAAGGCTATCAACGGAACGCCAGGTCTCTCCCCCCGCAGCAACCGTCGCGCGGTCCAGAATATCTTCGCCGTGTTCCGGATCTGCCTGAGCCAAACCAGCGGCGGGAACAAGCAACAGGGCAAGTATAAGCCTCTTCAACATCGCGGTCTCCCTTGGGCCCGCAATGATGATACATAGTTCGGCAATATGCAATTTACGCTTGCGGCAATGCGCGTTCTGGATTGTGCCGGTTCGGCTCCAGACGGCCCCGGAACGCTGACTTGTTAAAAGCAAATGTCCGCGATGGGGGAAAAGCAGACCTAGGCTGGCAGGCGCGCCGGTTTATCACAAGTGATGCCAGTGCGTTCCATTCTAACCTTAACGACAATAGCTGGAGCATGGCATTTTCCGCCAATGCTCCAGCTATTTGGACGTGTTGTTAGCGCGAATGGCTGGCGTCGGCGGCATTGGAAAACTGATCTTCGTTGACGTCTTCCATCTAGCGCACCGACTATCCAATTGAGCCACCTTGGGCGATCAATGAGCTTCGCCGCTATCCTTCCGCGTCGAAAGCACGGGTGTTTCGAATTTGGTAACTCTGGCGGCCGCTTCACGAACCCTCTGTACGCCGCCCTGAACCTGGTCGAGATCTCCCTCGTTAAGTTCTACGGCATTAGCCTTGATCGACTTGTCCTGCGTTTTTTCGTTTTTCTTACTCATCGTCTGTCTCCTTTGTGGTGATTGCGAGGACCCGATTAGCCGAAAATTACACAGGCCAGAGTGATTTATATCACCGATGCCTCAATCGCAAAGCGCGCAAAGCGGACATCAGACTCCGAAACAGTCCTGCAACTGCTTGATTTGCCGGACGATCTACCGCTCGCTGACTATACAACCGATTCCGAGGCCGATGATTTTTGGGATGGCGTGACCCATGGCATCCGCTCGGCGGGCGGGGTTTCTTTCGAGAATGAGGCGCGCGAATTGCTGCAGATTGGCAAGATGAACCCTGCCAATCTGCACTTTGGGCGGCCGGCCCGCTTTACGTGGCGGCTTGAAGTACCTAGCTAGAGGACTATCCCGCCGCATTCACGAAAAGGCCGATAATGAGCGACTTTGACCATGCCATTGATGGCGATCTAGACCCGTCAACAGGCAAAATTGCGGTTCCCGATGAGGTTCAGGAGGCTATTCGCACGCTGATCCGCTGGAGCGGGGACGATCCCTCTCGCGAAGGGCTGATCGATACGCCGCAGCGTGTGGGTCGCGCCTGGAAGGAGTATTGCCAGGGTTATGACGAGGATCCGTCCGTCCATCTCTCCCGCACCTTTGAGGAAGTGGGCGGCTATGACGAGCTTGTCCTGCTGAAGGATATTCCGTTCCAGTCGCATTGCGAGCATCATATGGCGCCGATCATCGGCACGGCCTCAATCGCCTATATGCCGAAAGAACGCGTTGTCGGAATTTCGAAGCTGGCGCGCGTGATGAACGGCTTTGCGCGGCGATTGCAGGTGCAGGAACGGATGACGGCGGAGATCGCTCAGTGCATCTGGGATCATCTGCAGCCAAGCGGCGTTGCGGTTGTCATCTGCGCAAGCCATAGCTGCATGACGGCGCGGGGCGTGCGGACACCTGGTGTGCGGATGATGACATCGCGTCTGCTGGGCTGTTTCCTCGACGATGACAGGAGCCGCAAGGAAGTCCTGTCGCTGATGGGCTATTAGGATTAAGATCGACATTATGAGTAGAAGCACGCGGATTACGACCAGAAGCTGGATCATATTGGCGGGCGCATTAGCGCTCGGAGCTTGCGGGGACGGCCAACTCAGCGAAACCGAAGTAACGACCAGTGATATGACCGGTGACGCCGCAGAGGCACCGCAACTGCTCACGCCGGTCGATACTGAGCCGGAAGTGGTTGCGCCTGCGCTGGCGCCGGTCTCCTATGCGGATATCGAAGCCGAACTGGAAGCGGGGGCTGGCTGCAGCGTCGAGCAGGATGGCAAAGCCTTGCTTGTGGCTGTGGAGGGCGATGCGATTGCTTTGCCAAATGGCACGTTGCGGCATTTTGAATTTGAGGGTGATCTGGATGCGCTCTGGGACGGTGGGACGTTCACCGCCGGCGTTTTTTCAATCATGGTGACACCCGGATCGGGCGAGGGCGAGCAGATTGAAGAGGTTCTGGTCAAGCCTGCCACGGTCGTGATCCGCGAAGAGGGGCAGGATGGTGAAACGGAACTGCGGGCCGAGTGGCATTGCGGCTCATAAGCCGGGCGCGATTGGCGCGTCTAGCAATCACCCCAGCGCCGGAACAGATTCTGCTGAACCGTTTGCATGCGCGTGAAATTCTCGGCTGACATATTTGCGCCTTCGAGTGCGGCAACCTCGTTCAGCTCATGCAGAATTTCCCGTTTGGCCGGGTCGGCGATCTGGCTTTCAACGAAAGTGATGCCAACGATACGCTCGCCTTTTTCCACTTTCTCTACCTCGTGGAGAGTGGTCGACGGGTAGACAATGGCCGAACCGAGCTCGCCCTTGAAGCGGTTCGTGGCGTCGCCCTGCTTGATGCGAAGTGCCCCGCCTTCATAGCGGCTCGGGTCTTCGAGGAAGATGGTGCAGCTGATGTCCGACCGGATCGGCCCGTCGACCGAGCGCATAAAAGCCATGTCGGGATGCAGGCCGTAATGCATGCCCGTTTCATAGCGGGTGATCAGCGGCGGCGCGATCTTCTTCGGAAAAGCGAAGGCGGTGAATTCCGCGTTTCGCCGCAGCGCGTTGGCCATGATGGTCGAGGATCGCTGATAGGCGGTCTCGTCGTTCAGATGGAGGTTGTTCTTCACCAGGGAATGCGGATTGCTGATCTTGCCATCGACAAAGGTCGCGGTGTCGATAATCTCACGCAGTTCCTTGATATCCTGGCCGTTGAGCAGGCCGTAAATCATCTTGAACATTATCCTGCGCTCCCATGCTCTTTCATCATCCGCGCCACTGTCCCGTGCCGCGCTGCCGCGTCCTTGAGCCAGGTCAAGGCTTCGGCAATGCCATCTTGGTGAGTCACTCGCGCCTCGGCAAGCAGCTTCTCCCTGAGGTCGGGACTGTAGCCATGTTCGGGCGCTTTGGAATATTGGCGCATCAGAGGGCCGCTGGTGGTGGCAGACAGCCGATGCGCGTCGGTCTTGATGCCGAAAAATGCGGCGATAGTGCCGAGCTGCGCGGCGGGATCCTGCAGGAAATCATCAAAGTCGAGCCAATGGACATGGCCGGCCGGTGCCCCCTGCGCAGCCGCATCCAGCGCCATCATCTCGCTCAGCCAGCTCATCGCGGCGCGAACCGGTTCGGATAGCTCCCAGAGCGTCCATCCCTCCGCGCCGAGCCTTTTGTGAAGGCGCTGCAGGCGAGGGGAGGCAAGCATGGCCAGTTCCTGCCGCGAATTCTCCCCGGCAAGGATCGTCTCGATATAGCGTTCGGGCGAAACATGTAGGAACAGCGCCTTGCGGTTCGCGCCCAGCATCGGGGCCGCTATCTCACTGACAAAGCTTGTCGCCTTGATGAGCGCGCGATCACTCTCGGCAAAGGTGCGGGATAGCCAGCCGATTGCCGTTTCAAGGCGCGCGTCGAATTGCTCCGGCGACCATGGCGCGTGAGATTGCCCGTTAAGTGCGGCGAAATCGGCGAAGTTGCGCAGGATCTGCGGCTCGCGCAGTGCGAACACGCTGTCCAGTTCGCCAAGCAGGCGCGACACCAAGGTCGAGCCGACATGGCCGATATGGAAGATGAAGTCTGCGTCGGCCCGCCGGGCCTGATCGGCTGCATCCAGCTCCGCCCATTCGGCCCATTGCGGCTGGCTTTGCTGGGTGAGCATGCGCTGATCGAGAAAACTTGCGCTGCGATAACCCGCTTCGTCCATCCGCACGAGCAGCACGCGGTCCGTCGCGGCGTCCATCTGTTGCGGGAACCAGACGGGGCCCTGGGCAAAGGCCTGGGCGAGAGGGGTGAGGGCGGAGGTCATCGTGCGACCACCCCTAAAAAAGAAGCGGGCGCAGCGCCAGTCTTGAAAGACATGGTGCCGCGCCCGCTCTTGTTTGCATTGCGCAAGGAACTAGGCGGTTTTCTCTTCGCCATCCTCATCAGCAGCGGTGTCTTCGTCCGCTGCTTCAGCGTCCGTATCGTCAGCTGCCGTGTCGTCGGAAGCTTCGGGGGCCGGAACCGGCTCGACGAAATCTTCTTCTTCACCAACAGCGGCGATTTCACCGGGCTCTGCGTTAGGATCGAATTCCTCGGTGAAGCCCTGTTCGTCTTTCTCGAACATCTGTTCCAGAACATCGACGCCCTGGGCCTGTAGCTCGGCTTCTTCCGGAGACCGTGCAACATTGACCTTGATCATGGCATCGACTTCAGCGTGAAGCGCAACACGCACTTCATGCACGCCGATGGCCTTGATCGGCCGCTCAAGAACGACCTGCTTCTTGGTGACGGCTTCGCCTTTGGCTTCGAGCTCGACGATGATGTCGCGTACCGAAACCGAACCGTAAAGCTGGCCGGTGTTCGACGCCTGACGGATCAGCTCGATGGACATACCATCGATCTTCGCGCCTTCCGTTTTGGCCAGTTCGCGGCGTTCTTCATTTTCTTTTTCAAGCTGTTCGCGATTGGCTTCGAAAAGAGCCTTGTTTGCCTTGTTGGCGCGCAGGGCCTTTTTGTTGGGCAACAGGAAGTTGCGTGCGAAACCGTCTTTCACGGTCACGACGTCACCAATGGTGCCGAGATTGCCAACGCGTTCGAGCAGAATGATATCCATGGTTCCTGCTCCCTATTTCACGAGGTACGGCAGCAAGCCGATATGGCGCGCGCGCTTGATCGCACGGGCCAGCTCGCGCTGCTTTTTCGCCGAAACGGCGGTGATGCGGGAAGGAACGATCTTGCCACGTTCAGAGAGGAAACCCTGAAGCAGTTTGACGTCCTTATAATCGATGGCCGGCGCGTCGTTGCCCGAAAAGGGGCAGCTTTTGCGGCGGCGGAAAAATGGGCGTGCCATATCTTATATCTCCTTCTTCGCCGATCTAGCGGTCGTCGTCGCGGCTGCGACGCTTGGTGTCGCGCTCATTCTTGCGCATCATGGCGGACGGGCCTTCTTCATGCTCGTCAACACGGATCGTCATATAGCGGATGACGTCTTCATTGATGCGTGTCTGGCGCTCAAGTTCTTCAACGACTGTACCCGGTGCATCGACATGAAGCATCACGAAATGCGCCTTGCGATTTTTCTGGATCGGATAGGCGAGCGTTTTGAGACCCCAGGTCTCCGTGCGCGTTACCTTGCCGTCATTGGCTTCGATGATTTTCGTGGCTTCCTCGGCGAGCGTATCAACCTGGGCTTGTGCCAGGTCCTGACGCGCGAGAAAGACATGCTCATATAGAGCCATGCTTCTTTTACCTTTCTGGCCGATCGCTGACGCCGCACCATGCAGACGCCCCTCCGGCTTTCTTCAAAAATCAGGGGCAAAGCGCGGACGCTTTACCCCGGAAGCGGGCCAAGTAGGGGTTTCGCGCCAGCTTGGCAAGCAAATATGCCGGTTCGCCGCAAACCTCCGGCCAAGTTGACACTCGTTGACACAGGGCAGGGGGTAACCCGGGTGAAACTGCGTCCTATTGGCATCCTATTGCGTCCTTTCTGCATCCATCAGCGCCGGGCCATGCGACCTATTGGATACAGGCAGGGGTGGAGCTGACGAAGTCAAAGAGCCGATCGCGATGTCACTAGCCGGATATAGCACGCGGCGGGGTGTGTAGGACAGGGAACAGGATAAGCGACGGTCTGGTTTTTGATCGTCGGATTGGCAGGACTCTGGCAACAGGAATAGGATTGCCTGACGCTCAGCACAGAGATATTTGACATTATCCCTTATCCAGACTTTCTTGAGCGTGTTCTCCAACCCAATGTGGCTCCCCATTCTATTGGAGGAGGTATTTGGTCTGTCATCAAAGGAGAGCGGTCAAATCAAGTCTATGACAAACACGCGGCACTTTATGACAAGCTGATTGGCAACACGCTGTACAATCGGATCGCCTGGGGCACGTCTCCCCAATCCTACTCGTCCTTTGCTGAGCAAGCGACGCATAGCGGCGATGGAATCCTGCTTGATGGGGGATGTGGTTCGCTGGTTTCGACTGCCGAGATGCATGTTAAATCCGGTCGCAATACTATTTTGTGCGATTTATCCGAAGGCATGCTTTTGGCAGCGCGAGAGCGGATCATCGCCATCGCTGGCGAGATTCCTGACCACCTGATATTTTTGCAGGCGGATCTATTGGCGTTGCCATTCACAAATGACAGTTTCGGCGCTGTTCTTTGTCCTGGAATGTTGCATATTTTTGAAGATGTTCGAGCTGTGACGCGAGAGTTATCTAGGGTTGCAGCATCAGATGCCCGGCTGTTTATGAGCAGTCTCGTTGCCGAGAGATGGATCGGGCGGAGATATCTTGGTTTGCTTCATCGTGCCGGGGAAATTGCTCGCCCGCGTGACGGCCACCATTTGAGCCATCTTCTTGATTCTGCCGATTCAGGATTGCGCACACCTGTCGATACCCGGCTGGAGGGCAGTATGATGTTTGTCACGGCAAATCCCGCTGTTCCCGACAAGCCGTGATGACACCGCCGTGGGGCGCCGGGGCACCGGTCCTATTGGAAACAGGCACAGGTTGAGCAAATACACTTTCCCAGCTGACGGCCGACAATCTATCGCTGTGGCATCCGCCTAATTTTCGATTGCATAGCGGATGGGTTTGAAGCTGCCGCCATTGGATGCAGGAGCTGAGCAGGCGGTGAGGCCGATGACCAAGTCCATTTCGGCGCGCAGGCGTATGAAATCCCCGGCCTTGCTTGTTGGAGGCCGCACTTCCAGTTTCCCACTCTCGCCGTCCACCGGCACATTCATGAAGATGTTAAAGGCGACCGGAATGGCGTCGGGTTCGATACCATATTCGCCCAGAGCTTCGGCGAGATTGCCGAAACAGCCGCGATGGACCGGCAAGTCGGGATAGAAATGGCGAAATGTTGCTTCGCTGCACGGGGTCAACAGGAAATCGTGCCTACCGACACTGTCCTCCACTATGTCGAGCATGGCGTTGGAGCGGTTCGACCAGAGCCTGTTGCCCGTTGTAAGCCGGATTGTCTCTTCATAGTCGAAGGTTCGGCCCCCGGAGATTACCTCTCTGGTGTCATCGGCGGCATAGGCCAGCATATCGCTGACCTGCATTCCAAAGGGATCAATGACGCGTAAAATCTGTTCTCTAGCAAGCCGGAACGCAGTTCCGCTGCGCGGGTCTATTTCATGCTCTATCATGGCTCGCTCCGTCCGTCGGAAAAGGGGCATTTCCAGTCTGAGTCGACCGCGCGGCCACTATATTGGCGTGCCTCGCTCGTTTCTCCGTGCCGGGCCAGCATCGGATTGATCGAACCGGCCAAGGCTGCATCCCGTTTCAAGATAGCTTCGCGCATTCGGTCATAACGGCCTTCCTCGCGCAATCTTTCAAACTGGTCGTGCAAATTAAAGACAAGTGTCGGGCGCGGAAAACGGCGCGCCGGGCGCGACGCATTGGGATGCAGCCCGACGACAAAAAAAGCCTCGCCGCCGAAACTGAGCGAGAAATGCGGGTCTTTGGGATCGGAACTGACCCGGTGATCATAGGGCTGCCCCAACCATGCATCCTTGTCCGCGAAAGACTGGATCCGTTTCCACATATGTTTTTCGAATTCATCCTCCGAAATATCCGTCGGTCCTTCGAAACAGATGGCGAGGCTACGCAATCCATTGGGATTGTCGCGATATTTCCTGGCCCATTCCAGCAATATCCAATGGATGCGAAAATCATCCCAGCTACTGTCAAGCGCACGGCAGGATATAACCTTGAGTGTCCCGCGGGCCATGGCAGATTTCGCGCCAACACAGGGGAAGTCGGGTTCGGCAATCCGTTCGAAAATTTCCGAAGGGTCGACCGAAGTGTCGGGTTCCGGAAAAAGCATGAGATTAAAATCCTTTGCGGTGAATGGCGAAAAATGCCGGATTGGGTGTGGGGCCCAACAAGAAAACGGCTCGATCAAAAAAAAGTGCCCCCGGAACAGCGAAAAAAATACGATAAGCGAGATTTGTCCAAACGATTATGCGGTGAAGCCGTCAGCCGCTTCCAAGACCAGTGATGACAACGCCGTGTATTGGGCGGTAGGATGACCCGACAGGCGAGGAGATAAGCGATGGCGACGGCAATGAAGGAAATATCACCCGCTTTGGGGGTGGAGCAGGGTTTCAGTATCCCGGACCCGGCCGAGGTTGATCGGCTTGAGGGCAAGGTTTCCGACACCGAATGGCGGCTGCGCTGCGAACTGGCGGCGACATACCGGCTGTGCGCGATGCATGCCTGGACCGATCTGGTGTTTACACACATCTCCGTCCGCTTGCCCGATGAGGATGGCGAGGAGCGCTTTCTGATCAATCCCTATGGCGTGATGTTTGACGAGATGACCGCCTCCTCGCTGGTGAAGATCGATCTCGAGGGCAATATGAAGCAGGAGACGCCCTATTTCATCAACCCGGCCGGTTTCACGATCCACAGCGCGATCCATAGCGCGCGCGAAGATGCCGGGTGCGTCATCCATGTGCACACGCCCTATGGTATCGCCGTGTCGGTGCAGAAGGCGGGGCTGCGTCGCTACACGCAATTCTCCATGCAGGTGTATGACGATCTTGCCTATCATGACTATGAGGGCATCGCGCTGGATCTGGACGAACGCGAGCGGCTGGTCGCAGATATTGGCGAAAAGAACCTGCTGATGCTGCGCAATCATGGCACGCTGACCATCGGCCAGAATTGCGCGCTGGCATTCATTCGCATGTATCTTCTCGAGAATAGCTGCAAGACGCAGATTTTGGCGCAATCGGTTGGCGGTGCCGAGCATCTCCACGAAGATAGCGAAGAGATGGCGCACCGCGTTGCCCAGCAGGCATCGCCCGTTTTCACCAAGGGGCTGGGCGACAATCTCGTCTGGCCCGGACTGATCCGGAAATTGAATCGCACGAACCCCGGTTTTGATTATTGAGTTTTTGGAGGATGCGCGCACCGTTCCACCGCCTTGCTTGCCTTGCGGTGGCCAGCCTCACATAGGATTGGCTCGATACATTAGGGGATGAGGATGACACGGACAGGGCGTGTATGGGGCGCAATGCTCGTCACCTGCGCATTTCTCTCCGTTGCCGCAGCGCAGGGGCCGGAACCGATGGCACTGCCGACGACGCCAGTTGTTGACGGTCAGGCCTATCCCGATTGCCGCTATGACTATCGCGCACGCAATCTGGCACGTTCCCGGGTCGACGATATCGCGCAATGTATCGAGCGGATCGATGGCTA
>CAJQMX010000327.1 GCA_905479515.1 uncultured Parasphingopyxis sp. | reverse complement strand
TCCTGGTTGAAGAAGCGATACTTCACACCAATGTCGAAATTCCGGGAAAGCGGATAGCGAACGCCGGCAACAAGCTGCCAGGCGAAGCCCGAATCCGAATCGTCGGTGATTACCGGAGAGGCATCCGTAACGCGGATACCGTCAAAGCTGGTGCGGGCGATACCAACACCACCACCGATGTAACCCTGGAAACCGTCATCATCGCCAAAGTCCAGAAGACCGTTGGCCATGAATGCGAGGATCCGCATGCTGCCCTGGGCACCATTCCACTGGAACGGAACACCTGGAGGCGAGCCGTTCGGACCACCCGGGTTGTAGTTGACACTCGTGCCGGTAACCGTGCCGTTGATCGGCAGGATCGAACCGAGATTCTGTTCAATCGTCGTGACTTCAGCGCGGCGATACGAAACGTCGGCTTCCAGACGGAACCAGCCGAAATCATAACCCAGAATGCCACCAACATCCCAACCGGGCTCGGTGTTGATGCTGTAGGCGTTATTAGTGAATACACCGGCTGAATTGGTGACGTCGATATCAGCATTGCTGATGATCGTTCCACCGGCTTCAGCACCGATATACCAAGAATCGTCGCGAGCCAGCGCCGGCGTAGCCGCCAACGTGAGCGCGGTTGTAGCGAGCGCCGCTTGGATGGCGAACTTGCGCATAACTTTCCCCTTCTCTTACAAATTCCTAGCGTAGGAATACCAAAACCAATATCGAAACCAGACTGTCCACGCAAGCGGACAATTAGGGTATCTGTTGCCAAAATGCCGCATTTGAGCAATCAAATGACGATGAACGCCAAGGACGACATACAGCAACAAAGCAACTAACGCCTCTATGGCGATAAGGTTGCATAGTAGCAAGGAAACTTGGTTAGTTAGTTGTGATTTTTCGTTAGATTATGTCGCGATTAGTCCGTGAGTGCGCAAAGCCTCAAGTATGGACGTGATCACAGACCGCGCTTCTACGTCGATATTGGCACCACCAGAGGCATCGGACACCGCGCCCTGTTGCTCCAGAACAACAGTTTGGCCCGCAATTACAAGAGCATCGCAAACCTGTCGGCCATCGCGCCATTCCGACCCATTCCAGAAGGAAAACACACCGGAATCGCGCAGCCATATCTGCATTCCTTCCACCGGTTCGGCAAAGCGCCACCCTCCGCTGGTCCAGATCGCCAGCTTTTCCGATTGGCCGGCCCAATCGCCGGTCGGCGATGCACCGATGATCCACCCCTGCCCGACAACAGGGCTCGACGGCGGAACAGTATCGCCCCGTGTCTCGGCCGCCGGGTGGACCACAGCATCAAGGAGTGCGAGCGCTTCGTTATGGAAAAGCTCCTTTTGGGCCTGACCTGGCTGAATGAATGGCAGCCCGAAACGTGCAGTTGCGTCAGTCATAAACCTACACCTTCTTATATATGGAAAATGAAGCTGGCCGCGGGATCCGATTCTGCAATCACGCCAAGCTGGGCGACTGACAGCGCGAATGTATCAACGGCATCAGTGCCGTCCGCCAGCTGTTCGGCGGCAGAATAGACCAGGAACGAATCGCCGGTTTCCACCGTCCGCGATTGCCCGGAGGTCGGCTCGATGACGACCCTCCACCGTTCCTCTTCCTCCCCCAGCGGCACCTCCCCGCCCGATATCCAGGCCCAGCCGATGCGACTGCGCCGGATCCATGCAAAATGAATCGCTCCGTCTTCCTGGCGAAAAGCCGACAAATGGACGGGGGCTGGCGGCCTAACCGACCGCCCGCGAATAGAATCGCTGGCCGATGCGGGAGCCTCCGAATCTCCCAGACCCGTCGCAAGCAATTCAGCCGTACCGCCAATGGCCGATCCCGGCACGTCCAGAGATTTCACCGTGTGCGGATCAAGCAGGACGAATCGCTCGTCCAGGGAATGTGTCGCCATCGCCCATTCTGTGCCTCGCCGCCCCCGTAAAAGGCGTGACAGACGAAACTGGTTCTCGCCAAGCGCTTCGGCGGCCCCGAACTGGAATAGCTCATCCCCCAATATGGCGAGATTGCCGCCGGCCACGAGTGCGGCATCCGTCGTTCCGCTGAGCCACATATCTGCATTCAACAGGCCCACCTCCACCGCGCCGACCGTATCGAGCAACGCTGATTGTCCGGGCTCAAGCACAGTGAGCGCCTCTCCCATGATGGCCGGAGGTGCCGTGCGACCCAGGGATTCAAAGCTCGCGCCGCCATCCAAGCTGAGTTGGAGGTTGGCCGACCGCCATCCCGGCGACGGCCCTGCAGCGGCAACCAATAGGCGAGGCGCGGTATCAAGATTGTCCCCCAATGCGGGAAGATCGAGCAGTTCGAGATGCGTAGGGCCATGTTCTAGGTCGGGGTCGGCAACCACCCGGCCAGGAGCTGCGGCATCGGCGATCAAGGCGCTGGCCGTAACTGCCCGCACACAATCAAGGGATACCGCCATCCGCTCCAGATTGAACCCGGCGACCCGCCATGATCCGGCATGGCCAGGAATCTCTATCGCATCGCCCGGCCGAAAGGCCATTGCCGACCAGGGCAGCATTATCGATGCGCTCGCTTTCTCGGTCCACACCCGTTCTAGCCGCGCTTCGGCAATTGCTTTTGCGCGGGGTGCGGAGAGCGTTGCCGGAAGATCGATACGCTCGGATGACTGGCCCGGCCCTTCCGTCCAGGCCCGCTGCAAGCCCGTCTGATAGTCACGATCCGGCTCATAATAGCGCAGCGCGATTTCGGCGGGTGCCTTGTCAGCCCCCTGCCTTTCCATCTGATACCGCGCCGCACCTTGCTCCCCGGGCTTGGCACCAAGTGCATTTTCGTCAAGCATCAAAGGCTCGGGGAGCACATCGGAAAAGCGAAGCGTATCGGCGGCATCGACAAGGTGATGGGGAAGCGCCGCGACCAGTGTTTCCACCGCGCCGCGCACATCGCTGCCATGTCCGGCATAACCGCTGAGTGTTGCGCTGCTGTCTGCGGTCGCCTGCCCTGCGCTCAGCTCTTCGATAACAGTCACGAAAGAAGCCGCATCTTCATCCGCTTCAACCTCGAAGGTTAGCGAGGGGATGCGATTGCCGAAATCGGCTAGCTGGCAATGTTCAAAAACCGCCAGCGCCATACCGCGATAGGCCGGAGATCCGCCGACACCTTCAGCGGAAGCAATTAGCGGATCAACGGCCTGATCCTCTCCGCCCAGATGCAATCGAAAACCGGTTTCGCTTTTGAAATCATCAGCCGCACCGCGCAACAGTTTGCCGTCTGCCCAGATCCGGTGGACAGCGCGGATCGGCCGGGCCGACAACGCCACGGCAAAAGACGCACTATAACTATAGGTCGTTGTGCTCGGTCTTCCCTTGCCGCCGCCCTCCTTGGTGCGGTCTTCCTGCAAGTCCGTCGCCCAGACGACTGTTCCCGCGACCCGCATGGTCCCGAAAATCTTCGGGAGCGGCGTGCCGTAAGCGGATGTTTGAAGCCTGAGATCGTTGAGGCGAGGCCCTTCCCTGCCCTTGGGCTTGAATACCTCATTGTCGATCTGCTGACCGATGACCGCGCCAATTGCGCCGCCGATCGGGCCCAACAGAGCGGTTCCGACCGTGCTCAATATTAATGTTGCCATGGTTCAGTGTTTCCGTTCGGCAGGATCTGGTCGCCACCGCCAAATGGCGAGCAATGGCCAGATTGGCCGCCCCGGCGTTTCGACCACGCGGCGCAGACCAAGATCGGCATGAATGAAACCGGTGCCACTATGGACAGCGAGATGGAGCTGCCGCGCACCCGGACGCAGGACCAGCAGGTCGCCCGCACGTGCAGCGGGTTCGCCAATAGACACAAAGCCGCTGGCGGAGAGCCATGCCTCGGCGTCGCGAACATCCCCGCCGCGCAAAGCATAGCCGGCAGGCAGCACTGGCTCTGCCCCCACTGTCCGATAGACAAAATCGGCAAGCCCCACGCAATCGAGCCCGATTGCCGGATCGCGTCCCTGAAACCGGAAGCGCGCACCGACACAGACGCGCGCGACCGTGGCGATGGCTGCGGCGGTTTCCTCACACCCGTCCCGGGCCTTTCCCTCGCGCTCACCCTGAGCCTGTCGAAGGGTGGCTCTCCGACGATAAGCCCCCCCCCCGACAGGCTCAGCGTGAGCGCATTTAGCGACCATCAGCTCGCCCCCGGATAGCGGGTCAGCAGGTCATTCCCCGGCAGATGGGGTTCCCCGCGAAAATTTTCGGCATTGGAAAATCGGTCGCGGCAGGTCGCGAATATGCGATCACATCCCTCCACAATCTCGACCAGGGTTCCCGATGAAACCTCAAAGGCGGGCGCTTCACGCAACGTCAGGCGATTGCCATCAGATCGCAGGATCATATTGCTGAGCCCGCTATTATCTCCGTCCAGCCAGCGCAGTCTGCCATATCCATAGGCATTGGGCGTTGCAGCAGCACTGGCCACATCCATCGTTACGGCACCAACTACCGAATCTATGATCGTGATACGGCTATGCGGCGCTAGATCGACCCTACAACGGGTATCGCCAAAGCGCGCCCGGCATTCGGGCGACGTCAGTTCGCTCACCGGTCTTTCGAGAACAGCAGCAGGACCTTTCAGTTCCGCTGTAAATCCATCCCCTTCGATCGAGACGGCCCCGAGTTCGCCGCGCGCAAGCAAAAGCATTTCCCCATCCAGCACTTCCCAATCGACGGTAAAGAGCCGGACCGCCGCGCCGTCCCAGCGCCCAGCTACAAGATCCTGCTCGGTGATCGCCTCACTGGTCAGTGCGCCCGACACATCCATGGAATCCGCATCCAGACCACCGCTGAGCCTCACCGCCGAAGGCAGCATTCCCGGCGCCGCGCTATAGGTGAGGCCATCAATTACAAGATCGCGGTCATGGGTTGTAAAACCAAGCGTCACACCATCACGGCGCGAAAGCCGCCAGCAAAAGGCGATGGTGGTAACCGGAAGCGAGAGGAATGTGATCATGCGCTGTCCTTCTTCTCCTCAAGAGAGAGGGGTTATGAACGAATTTCGATGAGCGGCACGCTGACGGCTTCACCTGCCAAAAAGGTCGCGCGGCTGATTTCAAGCCGGTCGTCGGCAAAGCGCACCGGCACATCGAACAGATAACCAGCGCGAATCTCCACATCCGCTTCGGGCGGCGTATCGAACAGGATCGCGCCATCCTCGACGATCCAGCCGCTCGCTTGCTCGGCATCGTCAATCGAAACACGAACAGACCCCGATACCGGATAGATGATCCGCCGGACCTGCTGATCAGGCGCATCGCCGTCGAGGGTGATCCACCACCAGGGTTCGCCAATCTGAAAATGAACCGGCTGCCCTGCGCCTTGGAGGATCGCGACAAACGCCTGGGCTGCGGCTTTCAGAAAGTTCATCCCGCCACTGCTCGCCGGAGATAACAGCGTCGACGGAGGAACCCAGCCGGTCAAAGCCGGATTACCAAGCTCATCGCGCTGCTTCCAGTCCCCAAAGCATATTGCGTCGAACAATTCATATGAGAGGGAGAAGATCAGCGCATAACCAAGCGTTTTTGCCCGTGCAGCAAAATCCGCATGCCAAGCCGCGCACGGCGCATTGAGCACACCGCCGGTCAGGGTGACATACAGCCCCCCGGCCCAGCCATAATATTCGAGCCGGTAATAATGGCTCATCCCGACATAATGATTGATCGTGTCCCTATAGCCGAGATGCAGCGCATTGCGCAGCAGCCGGGCCGGTGTCTGGTTGTAGGCGTCATCATAACCGGTCGCGATGCGCAGGCCATGTTCGGGGAGCAAAGTATCGCCGATCCGGATTGTGGCCCCCCCGCCGGTGCAGGATATGCCGGTCAGCTCCACCCATGCTTCAGCGGGCGCGGCAAGGGGCGTATTCGTGGCTGTATAACCGGGCGGTACGAGCGAGATAAACAGCCGGTCAACATCCCCGGCCCAGACCGGGTCGGCTTCACCCGGCAACATAAAGCCGCCATCCAGCGCATCGAAATCAAGCAGGATATCGGCATCCTCATTCGTGCCGCTCGCATAATTCCACAGGCGCACATACCAGTTGCGCGGATCGCCTGCTTCATCCCGCCCTTCAATGGTCAGCGTCGGGCCATGAAGCGCATCGAGCGGCATGATCCCGTCCGACTGCCAGTGGAAACTAAGCGTGAGCCCCCGGTAATCGCGCCCCGTTTCATAGGCGAGCAGCGGATGATCCCAGAGATCCTCGCTCTCCCAGATCAGCCCAGCCAGTTCGTCTGCTTTATAAAAAACGGCATCGATACGCAGTGCCGCCGCCCCGGTTGTAACGACGGAGGCCATCATCGGCTGCGGAAAATTGACGGTCCAGAAACGTGGATCGAAACGTTTGATATGGATGAACTGCTTCGTGTCGCCGGGACTGGCGAGCCAATGGGGCATGGCGGACTTCCCTTATTCAGACCGTTCGAGCGCGCGGCGGACCTGCTGGGCGATCTGTCTGCCCGATCGGGTCAGCGCTTCCGGTTCGCTGCCCTGCGGCGCGTTGAGGTGAATAGTCACCCGCACATCGCGGCCCGGCCCTGGCCCCGCCAGTGTTTCAATGCGTCCGCTGGATGATGGCACGAAGAGTTCGGGGCCCTGTTCGCCCACACGATAGGCCCGCCCCTGCGCTACCGCGCCTCCCGTCGACCGGCCGGGCGCGCCGAGAAAGGCGCTCGCCAGCTGCGTGCCAAGCGCGAGGAGCCCGCTCCCGGATTGTCCCTTGCCGCCACCCGAAAACAGCGAGTCCAGCCCGGTCCGGATCGCCGCCCGGGCAATGTCGGTCATCACCGTAAGCGCCGTCCGCTTGAGATCGTCAAAACCGAGCTTGCCCGTGCGCACCGCGCGCAACAACGCGCTCTCGATCCGGCTCCCGGCCATGTCCGCCGCCCCGCCAAGCCCGTCAGACAGCGTGCGCCGCATGTCCTCAATATCGC
>CAJQMX010000326.1 GCA_905479515.1 uncultured Parasphingopyxis sp. | reverse complement strand
TTCGGAAACCACCGCATGCGCGGGTCCTTCGTCATTGCCTTCACCGGCAAGTGAGCCGCCAAAGTCATTGACGACGACCTGCGCGCCCTGGTTGGCACATTCCAGCGCGAGCGAGCGGCCAATGCCGCGCCCGGCACCGGTGATCGCGACAACCTTGCCATCGAGTAATTTCATCAACCTGATCCTTCTTATAGCTGCGATGCGGGCAGAATAATCTCGACGCCATCGATTTCGGGTTCAAGTTTGATCTGGCATGAAAGTCGACTGCGTTCGTCAGGGTCGACCGCCATTTCGAGCATCGCTTCTTCATCAGCGCTCGGCTCCCCAACGCGTTCGCGCCAGCTTTCCGCAACAAAAACATGACAGGTCGCGCAGGAGAGTGAGCCGCCACAATCAGCAAGAATTTCGCCGATGTCATTTGCCAGCGCGGCTTCCATCACGCTGGCCCCCTCGTCACCTTCGACGATACGGTCATCCTTGCCATCCAGTTTGAAGACTATTTTGACCATGATTAGCGAATACTCCTATCAAGCTCGGCATAATGTGCTGTCACCAGAAGCTATCTAAGCCCAGTGCTGGAACGGAGCTACAATGCCATTGCGGCGACTATCGCGAAAGACGCCTTAGAGGGCGGCGTTTCAATGATCAGATTTTTTGGTATTATGGCCGCTCAAATATCGCAGCGATGCCCTGACCTCCGCCGATACACATCGTCTCAAGGCCCCGTTTTGCTCCGCGCCGCTGCATTTCATGGAGCAAAGTCGTCATGATCCTTACGCCGGTCGCACCGATCGGGTGACCAAGTGAGATCCCTGATCCATTGACGTTGATCTTGTCATCCCACGGTCCATCGATATTCAGATTCCATTCTTTCAGGCATGCGAGCACTTGAACGGCGAAAGCCTCATTGATTTCGAGCAGATCAATATCGTCCCAGTCCAGGTTTTGCTTGGCAAACAGACGCGCAACGGCAGCGACCGGCCCGATGCCCATATGCGAAGGCTCGCATCCCGAAGCAGCCCAACCGGTCATGTAGGCCATTGGTTCGAGACCAAGTTCTCCAAGCTTCTCCTCCGCGACAACGAGACAGGCCCCGGCAGCATCATTTTGCTGGCTGGCATTTCCTGCCGTGACAGTCCCGCCCGGTGAGAGTGGCCGCAGTTTGGCAAGCGTTTCCAAAGTTGTGCCCGCGCGAATTCCTTCATCGCGCTCAAATAGGATGGCCTCACCCTTGCGCTGCGGCACGGGTATCGGAACGACTTCGGCATCGAAGTGTCCTGCATCCCATGCTGCGGAGGCTCGTTGCTGGCTGCGTGCGGCGAATCCGTCTGATTCCTCGCGCCCGATTTCGTATTTTTTTGCAAGATTCTCCGCCGTTTCAATCATGCCGGAGATGGCACCAAACCGTTCTACCGGCTGAGAACGCTCGCGCCCGCGATCAAGTCGATCATAAAGCTGAACATTCCCTCCGCGTGCTCCGCCGCGCATCGCTGTTGTATAATATTCAATATTGCTCATGCTCTCGACGCCTCCGGCAAGGACGACATCTGTCGTTCCAGACTGGATCATCATGGCGGCGGTCGCGATCGATTGCAGTCCGCCCCCACAGCGTCGATCAAGCTGCATACCGGGAACAGAGATTGGCAATCCTGCGGCCAATGCCGCCCAACGACCGATGCAAGGTGCTTCACTATTGGCATAGCTTTGCGCGAAGACGACATCCTCAATCCGTTCCACGTCGATGCCGCTCTGCGTGACCACTGCGGATATGGCATGCGCGGCTAGCCTTTCGGCTGGCAGCGGCGTCAATGTGCCGAGAAAACGCCCGATGGGCGTGCGAAGAGGCGAAACAATAGCGGCTCTGCGAGTCAAATCGAATTCTCCGGTTTTGCGAGACGTCAGAAATCCGTCCCGCCATCAATATTGGCGATAAGGCCTGTAGTATAGGCGGCGCGTTGTGAAAGGAGAAAGACGATTAGATCGGCTACCTCCGATGGATCTCCTATGCGGCCTAACGCTGGCCGCATCCCCATGCGTTCCAGCATTTCGTGCTCAGCCTGGGCAATTTCGAGATCCGGGCGCTCCTTGCGCATATCATCCAGCCGTTGCTCATATCGCCCGGTACGTATCGCCCCCGGCGCTGCGGCGTTGACCCTGACGCCATCCGGCCCATAGGTTTTCGCCAAGGACTTCACGAGATTGACAAGGGCCGCCTTGAAAGCGGCATAGGCGGGAATAAACGGTTTCGGCGCGCGTGCAGAATAGGCCGATGTAATGACCAAACTACCTTCACCGGCCTTGGCCATCTGCGGCAAGGCCGTACGTGCAGCGCGAACAGCCCCCATCAGGCTGTGCTGGAAATAGAGTTCCCATTCACTGTCATCCGTGTCCTCGAATGTGCGCGACCGCCCAATCCAATGGTTCGTAATCGCAAGACCCCAAATACCCCCAAAGTGATCAATCGCCGTCCCAATTGCGCCTTCCACTTCGCCCGGTGATGCTGCGTCGGCAGACAGGGTTATTATCTCCACACCGCATCGCGCTGCGAGCAGATCAAATTCGGATCTCATCGCCATGGAATCGCGGCTGATTACCGCGATTTTTGCACCTTCCTCGGCCAAGATGCGGACAGTTTGCAGGCCTATGCCACGCGTTCCGCCCAAGACTGTGCAAGCCTTGCCGGAAAGGCCAAGATCCATGTTCCGTGTCCCTTGCGTCTTGCGTCAGGCCGCCTGCTTCAGCTCAAGCGACTTGGCAGCCAGGTCCCACATCAGCAATTGCGATGGGGTCTGCCGACCGGTCAACTTTGCGAGATATTTGCGGCAGGGCGGCAGGAAACTCACCGGCCGCTTGACCATGATCTCACTATTATACTGGTCCGCTGCGAAACGGGTGCAAATCACCGGCAGCATGCGATCCTTCGCATAAGCGGCTGCGTTCTGAAATTCGGGAATGGATTCAATCTTGGCACCAGCATCCGCGAGCGGTTTGTAATAGAGTTCAAAAGCTGCGGGATGGTAATGCGGTGCCGGCACGATCACTTGCTGCCCTTCAACGTCATGCTCGTGAATTTGGTCCTTCGCGGCCAGGGCATGATCCTTCGGCAGAAGCAGACAAAACTCGTTCTCGCGCAGCAGCAGAAGATCGAGATCCTTCTCGTCAAAGGGCGCTGATACAAAGGCCAGATCAAGCGCGCCCAATCGCAATTGGTCGAGCAGATCGGGTGTTGGGCCGGTCGTAACCTGAAGCCGGATAGAGCTGTTCTGTTCGATGAATTCATCCATCAAACGGGTACGCTGCGGATCGGAGAAGCTAAATGGAAGACAGCCAGCGCGCAGCACGCCTTCCATCGATTCCCGCAGCAATTCGCTGACAGTGCGCGTCTCGTCGACGACGGTCGACAGGCGGTGGACGGGTTCCAGAAGAGCGCGTCCGGCAGCCGTCAGTTCAACATGTCGTGTGTTGCGGATAAACAGGGTAACGCCAAGCATATCTTCAAACTGTCGTATTTTGTGAGACAGCCAAGATTGATCGATATTGAGTTCCCGTGCCGCCTTTGTGAAGCTGAGATTGTCGGCAACCGCTCGGAAAAACAACAAATTTTCAACGCTTATTTGTGACTTGCCATTTTTATCGGCGCTGCTTTTCCCGCCGGGCGCTTTCTTGGTCGCCTTGCCCTTCAGGTTAGCCTTTCCCGATAGCTTGATTGCGCTGCTCTCTCCCATTTGTCTTCTCCTGGCTTTGGTCGTTTTATCGGTCTCGTTGTCGTGTGGGCGTCCCGTTCATTTTCTTTCCGACGCACCTTGAATAATATCTGTGCCGCGCCGAATTATTTCAGAGTCTGGGGTTGGTAGTTCGGCAGGGCCGGCTTCCCGGCTCGGCAGGATGACTGTCGCGGTACCGGGCGCAGTATCTTGCCCGCGCTGATTGGTTGATGCGAGTTGGAGGTCGACGACGCGGTGAATCCCTTCTTCGCGCTTGCCCACGACCTTGCCACTGCAAATCGTAGTATCGCCCATGAAGTTGAACGCACGGGACTGGCATGAAAATTTCCATAACCAGGCGTCGTCGCCCATCCATTTGGTGATAAGATGGATCAGCCAGCTGGTACGCATCTGACCATAGTCATAGGAGCTTGGCAGGCCCAGTTCCTCGGCGCGTTCATGGTCCCAATGCACGCGCTGCACGACATCCGGCACGCCGTGTTTATCCGGCACGTAAAATCCCGGCATTTTCATCCGTTGCTTATAGTTCAGGCCAAGCGGACCAATGCCGCTGGAAGAAAGGCCCAGCCCCATATGATAGGAAATAATGTCGACCATGGTCAGTGGTCCTTTGGCAACCGGAGTGACTTCATCGCCCAGCTCAACATCTTCCCAATAGCGTGGTTCTGATCCACGAAGGATTTCTGCCGCATAGACCTTGTCGATCTCGGCGATGTCTTCTGCCGTGTAAGTTTGCCTTTTTATATCGGCGTATTTGCCCTTCTTTTTTGTGCCGCTGCGCTCGGCAGACAGATAATGCTCTTTGCGCTGTCCTACCGGAACACCTGCGGGATCGACATAAAGATCGCGATATGTCTCGGTCACGGTCCGGCCGCCGCTGAACGAGGATTTGTCCTTAATCTGGATGTCAGATGTGGCGCGTTCGACGAATATTTTCTGGTCAGGATAAATTGGGCGCCAAAAGGTCCAGTCAACGCCCGTATAATATTTGCCCACCCCGTTAAACAGGCCCTTGAACAGTTTCTTCAAATCCCCTTCGGGCTTGGGTGTCAGGTTGGTACCGGTACTGTGAAGAAATAGCGGGAATGCGATCTGGTCGCCCCAACGCGTAGTCCGGCCATACTCCCGATCCGTGTATAATGGATTGTCGTCGCCGCAACCAAAGGCGAAATGGCGCATACCGTCTGGCGAGGCGAATTCATTATACGGCTTGTTATAGGCGAATTTGGGTACGCCGATCTGGCGTCGTGCACGTTCGATGTCTGCGTCCGTGATGCGCCCGATTGATGTATCCGCTTCGGCCATTTCCACTCCAGATTATTTTCTTGCCTTTGATGGCTTCGTGCATTGCCACAGCGCATGCCGAATTCGTCAACACCAAGGCTGGTTACAAATTCCTCAAAACTGACTGTATGTCAACTATATGCGCATGGAAATCGTGCCGAATTCCATGGAAAATGCCTGTCTTCATTTTTAGAATGAATTTAATATTATTATAATAAACAGTATCTTAGAGATACTCTATCATTTCCGACAAAGCGAATTTCTTCCAATTCAGTGTCGCTTGAAAACTGGCAAACTATCAGTTACGTGAAGAAAAACTGCAGAGTGCAAGGCTGATTCGTGTCAATGCTTTATCAGCAGAATTGAGAGGATCCCGAGATGAGCGCGCCGATGACGCACGATGAACCGAAACGTTCGGGCAACTGGAGTGTTCCTGAACATGTGCCTGCCGATCTGGTTCGGTTCCTGGATTTTCGCACTGGTCTTGGCTCGTGTCCGCATGCGCAGGTTGCTGAATTCCATAAAGGCCCACCCGTTTTCTATTCGCCGATGAGCCATCAGGATCGCGGCGGAGAGAGCCAAGGCACATGGATACTCACCAAGGCTGCCGATATCCGCACCATGCTGCAGGAAACCCAGATTTTCAGTTCGGCTCAGCCACGCAGCCATGCCATGGGGGAGAGTTGGAAACTGATCCCCTTGGAAGTGGATCCGCCTGACCATGCGTTGTTCCGCGCTCCGCTCAACCCGCTATTCTCGCCCAAGCGGATCAAAGAGCTTGAACCCGAGTTGCGGGAGATGGCGGGTGACTTGATTGAC
>CAJQMX010000325.1 GCA_905479515.1 uncultured Parasphingopyxis sp. | reverse complement strand
GACAGTTCGACCGCCACCTATGTCGATGGCGTCTATATCAGCCGCCCGGCGGCGATTGGCCCGCTCTTTTTCGACATCGACCGCATCGAGGTTCTGCGGGGGCCGCAAGGTACGCTCTATGGCCGCAACGCCACGGCCGGTGCGGTGAGCATTGTTACGGCGAGACCAACAGATGCGCTTGAGGGCAATGTCCAGCTGACACTCGGCAATTATGACCGCTACCGGGCCTCCGGAGCGATCAGCGGTCCGATCACCAATGGCTTGCGCGCACGCGCTGCGTTCCAGTTCGAGGATCGCGACGGCTATACGATGATTACCGGGCCGACCGGGGTGACCGATGATGTGGAGGATCGCCATGACCTTGCCTTCCGGCTGTCGCTGGAGGCTGATCTGGGTTCAACCGCGACGCTCTCCCTGACCGGCGACTATTACCGGGCCGATGATCAGGCCAATGCCTATCATTATGCCAGCGCTGGCTATGCTGACGAAATACCCGGCTGGTATGGAACGCGAGAAGGGTCGCAGACGATCCCCTATTTCGCGATCAAGAATGCCGGGCGGGTGTCTGGCGTGGCATCGCGCGATCTCTTTGCCGATGTGCCCTATTTCAATGAGGTTGAAAATTGGGGCCTCAATGCCACGCTCGACTGGGATATCGGCGACTATAATCTGCGCGTCATCGGCAGTTACCGCGATACCAATCCAATTTCGCAGAATGAGTTCGATCTTGCTGACACGTTCAACAATATCGTTGGCCGTGAGGAGGATCATTGGCAATGGAGCGGGGAGTTCCAGCTGAGTTCTCCTGAGAACCAGCCCTTTTCCTGGATCCTGGGCGGTTATTATTTCGAAGAGAATAATGTCATCGACAATGACATTTTCGGCAATTTCTGGGAGCCGATCCTGATTCAGGGTTTCCTCGATCTGCAGGCGGCGGGAATATTGCCGCCATTCCCGGTGGTCTTCCCGGATAGCGACTTGTGCTGCAATCTCCGCCTGAGCGGAGAGCAGGAAACCCAGGCATGGGCCATCTATCTCGATACCGAATGGGAGGTCACCGACACGGTGACGCTCAGGGTCGGCGGGCGGTATAGCGAGGAAACGCGCGATGGCCGGCAGCTGTTCGATCTCGTAATGCTGCCCGACACGCGGATCGCGCCCAACACGATCTTCTTTCCCAATGCAGTTACCGAAGATCGCGATGCCGCCCAGCCCGATCCGCTAGGCCTTGTCGTTGCGCCCGTGAACGGCCCCGAAACCTTCAGCGCCTTCACGCCCAAATTCGGGATCGACTGGGCACCGACCGACGATCTGCTCTTCTATGCAACCGTCCAGCGCGGCTTCAAGAGTGGCGGCTATAATATCGGCAGCAGCCAGCGCGACCCGTTCGAGCCGGAGCGGATATGGTCCTATGAAATCGGCGCGCGCACCGATCTGTTCGACAATTTCCTGCGGCTCAACACGGCGGCCTTCTGGTATGATTATTCCAACCTCCAGGCGCAGGACAGTATCGGCAACCAGCCGATCATTCGCAATGTCGGCAAGGCGCGGGTGCGGGGTTTCGAGGTCGAGACGCTGCTCAGGCCCAGCGAGCATTTTCAGTTTGAATCCGCGCTGACCTATGTCGATGCCGAATTTACCGAAGGCCTGCTGACCGAACCGCTCAGGCCCGCGCCTCTGACTCAGGACCCGGGCAGCGTTGTCCGCGATCTCGACGGGCTGCGCCTGCCGCGCGCACCGCGCTGGAAATTTAGTGCGGCTGGGCAATTCAATCATCCGGTCGGGCGCTTCGGCGATTTCAATGCCCGGCTCGAATATCACTGGCAGAGCCAGATCTACTTTACCGTGTTCAATATCGATGCCGCCTCGCAACAGGATTACGGCCTGGTTCGCGCCAGCATCGGCTTTACGAGCGCGGATGAGCGGTGGAGCGTGCGCCTGTTCGGCGACAATCTGACCAACGAAACCTATTTCACCAACCAGATCCTGACCGGCACCGTTTACGGCGCGGAATTTGTCGGCCCGCTGGGCGCACCGCGCACCTATGGCGTCGATTTCCGGTTCAATTTCTGATGCGAAGGACAAGCCCATGATCGCACCGATCGATGTGACAAAAAATGTGTTCGAGGCGTTTGGCAATGCGGATGTGGATGCCATTCTCGAATGGATGCACTCCGACGTCCAGATCGAATTCTACGGGCCGGACATCATTCCCTATGCGCGGACAGTAAACGGGATGGATGGGGCCCGCTTCTTCTTCGAAACCGTGCTTTCCTCGGTCGATATTCATCAGTTCGATGCCGAGGAATTTATCTGCGAAGGCGACAAGGTTGTGGTGACCGGCCATCTGCGGCTGACAGCACTTTCGACCGGCAGGCCGATTGAATCCGACTTTGCCCATGTCATCACCGTGGCGGACGGCAAATGGCTCCGCTTCCGCGATTTCATGAACACCCATGAGGCTGCGAAGGCCTTTTCCTAAATGCGCTGATCAATGCTGAAGGGGCGGCGCCGGATTGCCGGGCCGCCCCCCCAAGCCCAAGCCTATACCCGCTCGATAATGATCGCAGGTGCCATGCCGCCAGCGGCGCACATGGTGACGAGACCGCGCTTCAGGTCGCGGCGTTCAAGCTCGTCGAGCAGCGTGCCGATCAGGATTGATCCCGTCGCACCGATGGGATGGCCGAGCGCAATCGCGCCGCCATTCACATTCACCTTGTCACGGTCCAGATCGAGATCGCGGATGAACTTCTCTGCCACCACGGCAAAGGCTTCGTTGATTTCCCAAAGGTCGATATCGTCCTTGGTCAGGCCCGCTTTTTCGAGAACCTTCTTGGCGGCCGGTACCGGTGCGTTGAGCATCAGGGTCGGGTCATCGCCCATATTGGCCGTCGCCACGATCCGCGCACGCGGGGTCAGGCCATGGCTGTCAGCATAGGCTTTCGAGGCGAGAAGAACCGCCGCCGCGCCATCGACCACGCCCGATGAGTTGCCTGCATGATGCACATGCTGGATCTCAAGATCGGGGTATTTCTGGTTGATAAGCTTGCGGAAAGTCGTGCCCTTCTTGTCGAGGGGAATGTCTGCGATCTTGGTGAAGGATGGCTCCAGCGCAGCAAGACCCTCAGCGGTCGTCTGCGGGCGCGGGAATTCTTCTTCGCCCAACAGAACGTTGCCTTCAGCATCAAGGACAGGAACCAGGCTCTTGTCGAACCGGCCTTCGGCAATCGCGACGGCCGCGCGCTTCTGGCTTTCAAGGCTCAGCGCATCAACGGCTTCGCGCGAAATGCCTTCCATGGAAGCGATGGCATCGCCGCATATGCCCTGATGCGACTGGGGGTGAACGCCCTGCAGCCGCTCATTGCCGGAACCCATCATGGCCGGGGCAAAACCCGCTGCCATTTCTTCCTTCGCCATCTGGCCGGTCAGCGACATCATTTCGGTGCCGCCCGCGACGACCAGATCTTCCATGCCGGACATGATCTGCGCCGCTGCGAAACTCACACTGGTGATCCCGCCGCCGCAGAAACGGTCAAGCGTCGTGCCACTTGTGCGAATGTCATAACCCGCATCAAGCGCCGCCATCCGGCCCAGATCGCCGCCCTGCTTGCCCTTCTGGGTGCTGGTGCTCCAGATGACATCGTCGATATCGGCGGTGTTCAGATTGTTGCGCTCGGCAATCGCCTTCAGCACAGTCGCGGCAAGGTGCTGGGGATGCTCTTCAGCAAGCGCGCCCTTGCCAACTTTGCCAATGCCGCGCGGGGTGCGGCAAGCGTCGATGATATAGGCTTCGGCCATTAGATAGTCCTTCTCAGATTGTGGTTATGCCTTGGGCAGCGTCATGCCGCCTAAAGTTCGGAAAATGCTTTGTCCTTGTCGACCCGGACATCCTGGGGCAGGCCCAGCACGCGTTCGGCGATGATATTTTTGAGGATCTCGTCCGTGCCGCCGGCAATGCGCAGGCCCGGCGCCCACATCAGGCTCTCCTGGAAAACCGCGTCCGCAGGGGCTTTGTCCTTGTCGATAATAAGGCCGTAGTGATCCTGCATCTCGACCGCGCTATTGCAGATATCCTGCAGATGGTTGGCGTTGATGATCTTGCCGATCGAGTTTTCCGGCCCCGGCGTTTCGCCGCGAGACAGAGCGGTCTGCGTGCGGAACTTGGTGAGCTTGTAGCCCTGCGCCGCGACATACCAGTCGGCGAGCTTTTCACGGAAGGCGGCGTTGGAGAGCGTGCCGGCATCGCGGGCATAGTCCATGATTTCCTGCCAGTCCGGCCCCGGTGAGCCGCCCACGGCGAGGCGTTCGTTCATCAAGGTGACGAGTGCGACCTTCCAGCCCATGCCCGGTTCGCCAAGCCGGTCACTGTCGGGAATGCGGACATCGGTGAAATAGACCTCGTTGAATTCGCGGCCGCCTGATGCCTGATGGATCGGGCGAACGTCTACGCCCGGAGCCTTCATGTCGACGATGAACATGGTGAGGCCCTTATGCTTGGGCACATTGGGATCGGTGCGCGTGAGCACGATGCCATAATCCGAAAACTGCGCGCCCGTCGTCCAGACTTTCTGGCCGTTGATCACCCAGTCATCGCCATCCTTGACCGCTTTCATCTTGAGGCCCGCAACATCGGACCCGGCAGAGGGCTCGGAGAATAGCTGACACCAGATTTCTTCGCCGTGCAGCGCCGGCTGGACATAGCGCGCCTTGTGCGCATCAGACCCAAAGGCGATCACGGTGGGCACACACATGCCAAGGCCGATCGCAAAGGGGCCGGTCGGGGCATTGAATTTGGCCTCTTCCTGATTCCAGATGACCTGCTGCATCGCGGTGCCGCCGCGGCCGCCAATTTCCTTGGGCCAGGTGATCTGCGCGAACTGATTTTCGGCTTTCACCTTCTGCCAGGCTTTCGCTTTTTCCAGCGTTTGCTTCCGCGCATCCCGGCCGCGGATTGCATTGCCTTTTTTGGGTTCGAGATGCTGCTCCAGAAAGGCGCGTGCCTCGGCCCGGAATGCTGCCTCTTCGGGGGTGTCGTTAAAATCCATAGGTAAGTCCTTGCGGCAAATATCTTCTGTCACCCTGAACTCGTTTCAGGGTCCACTCCTCCATCTGTGACCACATCCCAGAATGATGAGTGGATGCTGAAACAAGTTCAGCATGACGATGGGTAAAACTAGGCTGCATTTCGCACTTCCAACGCACGCACAAGTTTCTCTTTCCAGACGGCTGGTGCACCGGCCTGCACCGCGAGCAATTTTGCGCGGCGATAGAAGAGGTGGCAATCCACCTCCCAGGTAAAGCCCATGCCACCATGCGTCTGGATATTTTCCTTGCTCGCGAACCAATAGGCTTCGGAGGCGGCGATGCGCGCAGCGGCTGCGGCTTCCGGCAATTCGACTGCATCGGTCGAAAGCGCCCATGCGCCATAATAGGCGTTGGAGCGTGCGACCTCATTCTTCACATACATTTCGGCGAGCTTGTGCTTGATCGCCTGGTTGCCGCCGATTGGCCGACCAAAGGCGTGGCGCTCCTTGGCATAGTCGGTCGCCATCTCAAGGCAGACGGAAGCGCCGCCGGTCTGTTCGAATGCGAGCAACACCGCCGCCCGGTTCATAATATCATTGTACAGGGTTTCGCCATCACCTTGCGCGCCCAGCCGTTCGGCGTCGGCGCCGTCAAAGATGATCTCGGCATGGCTGCGTGTCGGCTCGATGGTTTCAATTGAGGTTCGCGTAACGCCCGGCTGAGCGAGAGCCACCAGCACCAGGCTGGACCCTGTGCCATCCTTGGCGAGCACGACCGCATGAGTCGCGATGTCGCCATCGGTGACGGGAATTTTCGTCCCGCTTAGCTTCCCATCCTTGAATTCAGCGGTCAGCTTTCCAGTCTCGACCGCGCCAGGGCCTTCCGAGGCTGCGATGCAGCCGATCACGGATCCATCGGCGACTTTCGGGAGCAGGGCGGCCTTTTGCGCATCCGATCCGGCCAGCTTCAGCGCTTCGGCGAAGAAATAGACGGTCGAGGCAAAGGGAACCGGGGCCAGCGCGCGGCCCAGCTCTTCCGCAATCACGCAGAGCTCCAGCATACCAAGGCCAAGCCCGCCATGTTCCTCGGCAATCGCCGTGCCGAGCCACCCCATTTCGACGATCTGTTTCCAGACATCTGCATTGTGGCTCATCGTTTCGTCATCGAGCACGGCGCGCACTTCGGCAGTCGTGCATTTGGCAGACAGGAATTTCCGGGCCTCTTCGCGCAGGAATTTCTGGTCGTCGGAAAAATCGAAATTCATGAATCAGGCGTCCTCAATCTCTGTTCTTTTCCCGTCAATGATACTCCAATTGACGTAAACGTAAAGGGAAAGGTCAATCAAGCCGGGCTCATGGCACTGTAGGTTCGGTTATTTCGCGTCTATGTTCGAATATGTCTGAGAGGAAAGAATCAGGGATGCGGGATCATATCTATATCGACGCGACGCTCGCCACGCTGGCCGATGCACGCGGTTGGGGGATGATCGAGAATGGTGCGATTGCCATTTCAGGTGACCGGATTGTTTATGCGGGGCCGTCCGATGCCATTCCCGCCCAATATGCGCATTGCGAAAGCAGCGCGCTCAAGGGGCGACTGATCACGCCCGGCCTGATCGATTGCCACACCCATCTTGTTTATGCCGGTTCCCGCGCCCGCGAGTTTGAGCTGCGTCTGGAAGGCGCAAGCTATGAGGAAATAGCACGGGCAGGCGGGGGCATTTTCTCCACCGTCGAAGCGACCCGCAATGCGCCAGAAGGGGTGCTGTTGGCTGGCGCGCTCGCCCGGCTGGACCGGTTGCTTTCAGAAGGGGTTAGCACGGTCGAGATAAAGTCCGGCTATGGCCTGGACCGGGAGACGGAGCTCAGGATGTTGCGGGTTGCGGCGGAGCTTGCCGAACAGCGCCCCGTGCGGATCAGTAAGACCTTTCTTGGCGCGCACGCCATTCCCAAGGGCATGGATGCTGACGATTATCTCGACACCATCTGCCTGCCGACATTGCGCGAAGCCGCTGCCGAAGAGCTGGTCGATATGGTCGATGGCTTTTGCGAAACCATCGCCTTTTCCCCGGCCCAGATCCGCAAGGTCTTCGATGTCGCCGCCGAGCTTGGCCTGCCGATCAAGCTCCATGCCGAGCAATTATCAGATCAGGGCGGCGCGCAGCTGGCTGCTGAATATGGCGCACTGTCTGCCGAGCATCTGGAATGTGTCAGCGAGGCCGGGATTGGGGCCATGGCGAATGCGGGGATGGTGGCCGCGATCTTGCCGGGCGCTTTCTATTTCCTGGGAGAGACCCGCAAGCCGCCGATCCAGGCGTTTCGCGATGCCGGGGTGCCGATGGTACTGGCAACGGACAGCAATCCGGGTTCGTCTCCGATGACCTCGCTCTTGCTGGCGATGAATATGGGCGCAACATTGTTCGGTCTCACGCCGGAGGAATGTCTGCGTGGAGCGACGGTGAACGCGGCGCAGGCGCTGGGTCTTTCCGATGTCGGCCGGCTTGCCGCAGGGCAAGCGGCAGACCTTGCGATCTGGGACGTGACCGACCCTGCGGAGCTCACATACAGGATGGGCGATGCCCCGCTCCACAAACGGGTATTTGGAGGGATGGAATGCTGATTTTGCGACCCGGAGAGGTTTCGCTCGAAACACTGGAAAAGATCTGGCGGGATGAGTTGCCGGTTGCGCTGGACGATGAAGCGCGCACGGCGATTATCGCTTCGGCAGAGCGGGTGGCGATTGCCGCGCAGGGCAGTGAGGCCGTGTATGGTGTGAATACCGGCTTCGGCAAGCTCGCCTCCATCCGGATCGCGGCAGAAGACACTGCCAAGCTGCAACGCAACCTCGTTCTCTCCCATTGCTGCGGCGTGGGTGAGGCGACACCGCGCGCGATTGCCCGGCTGATGATGGCGTTGAAACTGATATCGCTGGGGCGCGGCGCGTCCGGCGTGCGCGAGACGGTTATCGATCTGCTTGAGGCGATGCTGGAGCGCGGAGTCACGCCGGTGGTTCCGGCACAGGGATCGGTCGGCGCGTCCGGCGATCTGGCGCCGCTCGCCCATATGGCCGCCGTCATGATCGGGGAAGGCGAGGCGGTTTACCGGGGCGAAACATATGGAGGGGCCAAGGCGCTCAGCAAAGCCGGGCTCAGACCGATCGAGCTTGGCCCGAAGGAAGGGCTGGCGCTGATCAATGGCACGCAATTTTCCACCGCCTATGCGCTCGCCGCGCTGTTCGAGGGGCAGCACGCGGCCCACACCGCGCTCATTTCCTCATCGCTCTCGATAGATGCGGCCAAGGCCTCCACCGCGCCGCTGCTTGCCGAAATCCACGATCTGCGCGGGCATCCGGGCCAGATCGCGGCGGCCGCAACCATGCGCGCGCTGCTTCACGACAGCGAGATCCGCAATTCGCACCGCGATGACGATCCGCGTGTGCAGGATCCCTATTGCATGCGCTGCCAACCCCAGGTGACGGGCGCTGCGATGGATGTGCTGTCGCTGGCCAGCATCACGCTCGCCCGCGAAGCCAATGCCGCGACCGACAATCCGCTGGTGCTGGCGGAAGAGGGCCGCATCGTTTCGGGCGGCAATTTCCATGCCGAGCCCGTCGCCTTTGCCGCAGACATGATTGCGCTGGCGCTGGCCGAGATTGGCGGCATCGCGCAGCGCCGCATTGCGCTGCTTGTCGATCCGACCTTGAGCTATGATCTGCCGCCCTTCCTCGCCGCCGATCCGGGCCTCAATTCGGGGTTGATGATTGCCGAGGTGACGAGCGCCGCGCTGATGAGCGAGAACAAGCATCTGGCCAATCCCTGCTCAACGGACTCGACCCCGACCAGCGCCAATCAGGAGGATCATGTCAGCATGGCCGCGCATGGTGCACGGCGGCTGCAGCGCATGCTCGACAATCTGTTCCAGATCCTCGGCATCGAGATTTTCTGCGCGGTCGAAGGCATCCGCTACCGTGCGCCTGAACAAACGAGCGCTCCTTTGCGCGCGGTGATCGACAGGTTCGGCGAACAGATCGCCCCGCTCACCGAAGACCGCTTTCTCGCGCCGAGCCTCAATGTCGCGGCGGACCTTGCGCGCGGAAACACGCTGACGGCCGCCACCGGCCTCGGCTTCCCCAAGTTGGAGGACAATTGCCATGGCTGACCGGTTTCACAATTCCCGCGAAGTGCGCCCGCCAACCGGCACGACGCTCACCGCCAAGAGCTGGCTGACCGAAGCGCCGCTGCGCATGCTGATGAACAATCTCCACCCGGACGTGGCAGAGAACCCGGCGGAGCTGGTCGTTTACGGCGGCATCGGCCGTGCCGCGCGCAACTGGCAGGCCTTTGACCAGATTGTTGCCAGCCTCACAGCGCTGGAGAGTGACGAAACCCTGCTCGTGCAATCCGGCAAGCCAGTCGGCGTGTTCAAAACGCATGAGAATGCGCCCCGCGTCCTGATCGCCAACTCGAACCTCGTCCCGCACTGGGCAACCTGGGACCATTTCAACGAGCTCGATAAAAAGGGGCTCGCCATGTACGGCCAGATGACGGCCGGCAGCTGGATCTATATCGGCACGCAAGGGATCGTTCAGGGCACGTACGAGACCTTCGTCGAGGCCGGGCGCCAGCATTATGATGGCGACCTTACCGGCAAATGGATCCTGACCGCCGGGCTTGGCGGCATGGGCGGCGCGCAGCCGTTGGCCGCTGTCATGGCAGGCGCCTGCTGCCTTGCCATTGAATGCGACGAGACCCGCATCGATTTCCGCCAGCGCACCCAATATGTGGATGAGAAAGCGCGGACCGTCGATGAGGCCCTCGCGATGATCGAAGAATGGACCGCAGCAGGCGAAGCGAAATCCGTCGGGCTTCTTGGCAACGCGGCGGAGATCGTGCCCGAACTCTTCAGGCGCGGCATCCGCCCCGATATGGTGACCGACCAGACCAGCGCGCATGATCCGGTCAACGGCTATCTGCCCGCCGGCTGGACGATGGCCGAATGGCGCGACCAGCGGGAACGCGATCTCAAGGAGGTCGAGAAAGCCGCCCGCGCCAGCATGAAGGTCCATGTCGCCGCGATGGTCGATTATTGGAATGCGGGCGTCCCGACGCTCGATTATGGCAACAATATCCGGCAAGTCGCGCTGGATGAGGGGCTGGAGGACGCGTTCGCGTTCCCGGGCTTCGTCCCCGCCTATATCCGGCCATTATTTTGTCGCGGCATCGGCCCGTTCCGCTGGTGCGCGCTTTCCGGTGACCCGGAGGATATCTACAAGACGGACGCCAAGGTGAAGGAGCTCATCCCCGACGACCCCCATCTCCACAACTGGCTGGATATGGCACGTGAGCGGATCAGCTTTCAGGGGCTGCCTGCGCGCATCTGCTGGGTCGGGCTGGGGCAGCGCGACCGGCTGGGCCTTGCCTTCAACGAAATGGTGCGGACAGGCGAACTCAGCGCCCCGGTCGTGATCGGCCGCGATCATCTCGACAGCGGCTCGGTCGCCTCGCCCAACCGTGAAACCGAGGCAATGAAAGACGGCTCCGATGCGGTGTCGGACTGGCCGCTCCTCAATGCACTGCTCAACACCGCCAGCGGCGCGACATGGGTCAGCCTCCATCATGGCGGCGGCGTCGGCATGGGCTTTTCCCAGCATAGCGGCATGGTCATCTGCTGTGATGGCAGCGAGGAAGCCGATGCGCGGATCGCCAATGTGCTGTGGAATGATCCGGCGACCGGCGTCATGCGCCATGCCGATGCCGGCTATGATGAGGCGATTGATTGCGCCCGCGAACATGGCCTCAACCTGCCCGGCATTTTGGGATAAGACAGGTCATGCCCGCCACCCATATCCCGCCCCAGCCCTGGACAGGCCGCGACGACAGCGAGGATGGCGAGCGCGCCCGGCGGATATACCAATATGCAGGCGAGAGCGGCGATCGCGCGCTGCTCGGCTTTGCCAGCGAGGCCGGGGTTGCCCGCAACAAGGGACGGATCGGCGCGCGGCAGGGGCCGCAGGCGCTGCGCAAGGCGCTGAGCGGGTTCGCCGCGCCTGCCAATGCCAAGCCTTTCGCCGATCTTGGCGATGTGGAAGTTGAAGGCGACGATCTGGAAGCCGGGCAGACGATGCTGGGCGAGCATGTCGCAAACGCGCTATCCCGGTTCGAACGCCTGATCGTTCTCGGCGGTGGGCATGAAACGGCCTGGGGCAGCTATCAGGGCCTGCGCGCGCACTTCCCGGAGCGCAAGATCGGCATCATCAATCTTGACGCGCATCTCGATCTGCGCACACCCGGCGCGGCTGGCCCCTCATCGGGCACACCGTTTAACCAGATGCGCAATGCGGACCCGGACGGCTTCGACTATCTGTGCATAGGGCTGGCCGAGGAATCCAATACGGTCGCGCTGATTGAGCGGGCGGCGGACTGGGGCGTGCGCATGGTGATGGATCACGCCCTGATTGCCGATCAGGAGGCGGCGGACGGCGAAATCCAAGCCATCGCCGAACGATCCGACATTCTCTACCTCACCACCGATATCGACCTGCTGCCCCACTACCAAGCCCCCGGCGTCAGCGCCCCCGCCGCGCGCGGCGTGCCGCTCTCAACGGTCGAGCATCTGGTCGAGACGGTGATGACCGCCGCAGCCTCCAACGGCTGCACCCTCCCGCTCGCCGATATCGTCGAGCTGTCCCCGCCGCATGACCGGGACGGAATGACGGCCCGGAGTGCGGCGTTGTTGGTGAGACGGTTACTGTATGGGTGAGGGGGCACTGTAACGTTGCTTCGTATCTCGTGATCGTGAGGGCTAACGGCTCGTTTTAAGAACGGCCTTGCCAACTACAATATGAAGACGCTTGTCGTCCCTCTGTTGTGCGCCATCCCATTCAAATTCGACGAATTCGATAGCGGCCGTTATCCGATTTAGTGCTTGGTTGCTTTCGACGTTCATGTGAATCCGACTTAGCCTTCGGAATCGCTGTTTTGCACCCTTCGGTACGCGAGGAGCGATTGCTTTGAAGTCACCATCATGGCTGACGAGGACAGCGTCACTTTCTTGAGCAACTTTGGCTACAAGGGGATCAGGAGAATCGGTGGGTAAATATTCGCGAAGCCTCATCACCTCGTGACCGCGACTCTCGAGAAATTTGCAGACTGATTCCGCAACGCAATGATCGCTGAAAAACCTCACCTAACCTCAGGCTGCTTCCCTTAGGCGCTCTCGAACAAACTGGAGGTCTATCTTAGTGAGCGTAGGGTATTCTCCAATAATTTCTTTGTCTGAGTAGCCAGCATCCATGAAACTTTTGATTGCTGAGAGAGGGATACGCGTGCCGGCGATCACCTCTGCATTGTGCGCAACGTATCGATGACGCTCGATCGTGCCGAGTAGCGCCTTGTCTCGATCGCGAAGTTTACGAGCCTTTTCGGCTACTTCTTTTGCAATTTCCGGTAATGGAATGCTGTGCAATATTCCTTGGCCGCTGGGTACGCCTTTGCGCTCCTGAACATCGACAACTTCACGATTGAGAACTGACAAAGAAATTTCAGACCAAGGCCTGTCCGCTTTCTCTTTGAGGCGATCATGTGCTTTGCGTAGTTCTCTGAGCGGTACACGATAATCATCTGCGAGCACCGCTAATGTACGCAAGCCGACAAGATCGGAAAACGAATAGACGCGCCCATACGGATTACCACGATCTTCAGGGTTTGTATGTTCTGGTTGGAAGAAACCGATCTTATCCCACCTTGTCAGCCGCGCTTTCGACAAGCCCGTGACGCGCGCTGCGTGGTCGACGCTAAAAGCGATTATAACGTTCTCATTCACTGACACGTCGTCGTCCTTTGATCAGGCATAAGAATCCTATGTGCGGTACATCAATTTGGCAAGTTTAGGGTTATGGAGCAAAGAAATAATTACAACATTAATCTGAAGGTAAGCTTGGAATAACAATAATATAGAGAGAGTAGATTGTTGTCGCCAAAGCTAATTTGGGGACAGTGAACTAGTTCCCAAGACGCCAAGTTCACGAGAAACCCTATTTCCTGTCCTACACGTCGTCGGTCATGATAGTATCGGGCCGATGACCCCGCCGAACCCCTTCACAAAACTGTGGCCAATAGGACGCACAGTTTCGCCGTGCGCAACGCTGTGCGTCAACTTTGCAAGTTTTCGGAAACAATGTTGCGCGCTTTACCCCCGGCCTGTGTCAACGAGTGTCAACTTGATGGGAGGGCAGGATAGTCGCCCCAATGGTTCTCGCTGCCTTTTGATCGACAAGCGAAACGCTTTCTCATAGAGGGCGAAAATCGGATCGGAGCTTTCGCCATGACCTCATCTTCTCCCACTTTTGCACTGGCTCTGCATGGCGGCGCCGGGCCGCGGCCCGGGGTCGATTATGGCGAGGTCGAGGCGCATCTGGCGGCGCTTGCGGCGCGCGGCGAGGGGATGCTGCGCGGTGGCAGCACAAGCCTTGATGTTGTCGAGGAAATGGTGCGCGATCTGGAAGCTTCGGGGCTTTATGTGGCGGGCAAGGGATCGGCCCGGAACCTGCACGGGATTATCGAGCTTGACGCCAGCATCATGGACGGGGCGACGCAAAATGCGGGCTCCGTGGCGGTGATCCAGGATGTGATCAGCCCGATCGGGGTTGCCCGCAAGGTGATGGAGCGTTCACCCAGCGTCATGCTGGCCGGGGATGGGGCGATCCGCTTTGCCGCGGAGAATGATTGCGCGCCGGTTGGCGATCCGGACGCCTATTATGTGCTGCCCGTCGGGGTGAGCGAGGCCGATATGTCGGTCACCGATATGTCGCATGGCACGGTGGGCGCGGTGGCGCTGGATCTGCACGGCAATCTGGCTGCGGCGACATCAACCGGCGGTGTGTTCGGGAAACCACCGGGGCGGGTCGGCGATACGCCGCTGATCGGGGCGGGCACCTGGGCGGACCAGCATGTCGCGATTTCCTGCACGGGCACCGGCGAGAAATTCATCCGGGCTGGCGGGGCGCTGAATGCCGCGCATCGGTTCGAACTGGTCGGGGACACACTGGAAGATGCGATCTGGGCGATGCTTGAAGATGTCAAAAAGCTGGGCGGAGACGGCGGGGCGATCGCCGTATCGAGCACCGGCGAGGTCGCGATGCTGTTCAATTCGGGCGGGATGAAGCGGGCGGCGGTGTCCAGCACGCTCCCGGCGATGAGCACAACCTTCGCGGCTTGTCGTTAAGGGGAGGGCGTACCTTAAGACACTGGTGGATAGGAAAAATCCGCCGGTATCTCTACCGACGGATCACTTTCCTCCCCAGGAAATTCGGGTGGATCAGGTGCCCCTCAAAGGGGGCGAAGGGAGAGGGGCACCTGAACCCTGTTGATCAGGCCGGACTTATCCGAACTGGTTCATCGTGTTGTGGACACCGCCGGCTTTCAGCGCGGCTTCACCGGCGAAATATTCCTTGTGATCGTCGCCAATGTCGCTGCCAGACATGTTCTGATGCTTCACACAGGCAATCCCTTCGCGGATTTCCTTGCGCTGGACGCCCAGAACATAACCGAGCATGCCCGCATCGCCGAAATATTCCTTGGCGAGATTGTCGGTCGACAGAGCGGCCGTGTGATAGGTCGGCAGGGTGATCAGGTGATGGAAGATACCGGCCCGCTTCGATCCATCGGCCTGGAAGGTGCGGATGCGCTTGTCGGCAGCTTCACCGAGTTCGGTATCGTCATATTTCGCGTCCATCAGCTCTTCGCGCTCATAGTCCGAAACATCGAGACCCTCGGAAACCATCGCGTCATAGACCTGCTGACGGAAGTTCAGCGTCCAGTTGAACGACGGCGAGTTGTTGTAAACCAGCTTGGCGTTCGGAACGACTTCGCGAACCCGGTCCATCATCCCGGCGATCTGCTCGACATGCGGCTTTTCGGTTTCGATCCAGAGCAGGTCGGCGCCGTTCTGCAGGCTGGTGATGCTGTCGAGAACACAGCGATCTTCACCGGTGCCAGCGCGGAACTGGAACAGGTTGGAAGGCAGGCGTTTCGGGCGCATCATCTTGCCGTCGCGGTTGATGATGACATCACCATTGCGCGCAGTCGCCGGATCAAT
>CAJQMX010000324.1 GCA_905479515.1 uncultured Parasphingopyxis sp. | reverse complement strand
TTACGGAGAAAATGAAATGCCAGCCAAGAAAAAGGATTCCTCTGAAGCCGTCGAAGCGGCCGTCGACGTTCTTGTGGACGAGGCGGAACAAAGCACAATCGCAAAGGCCAAGGACCGCATCCGGGAAGAAGCCTCCAATCTCAGGACGCAGGCCACCGGTCATGCGCGCGATTACGCGACTCAGGGCAAAGACAAAGCCACAGGCGCAATCAAGGATGTTTCGGCAGCGATGGACGGTGCAGCCAAATCCGTTGATGAGCGGCTGGGCGAGAATTACGGCGAATATGCCCGCAAGGCCGCCGGTGCTGTCGCCAGCCTTGCCGACAAGATCGAAGGCAAGGACGTCGACGATATGTTCCGCGATGCGGAAGCCTTTGTCCGTCGCAGTCCGGTGATCGCAATTGGGATTGCCGCCGTGGCAGGCTTTGCAATCGCCCGCCTCGTTAAATCCGGCCTGGGTGAACGAGACGACGCATGAGCGAGCGGGGTGGTGAAGAATCCTATGGGGAACTTGCCCGCCGCCTGATGGCGGACGGAGAGAGTTTCGCCAAAGCGCGGGTTACGCTGTATCGTGAACTCGCCATCTATCGGGCGACGCAATTGCGCATGCCTGCGATCCTGTTCATCATCGCGCTGGTGCTGGCTGCCTGTTCGATCCTCGCGGTGATATTGGGCCTGGTGCTCGCACTCCTACCCCTTGTCGGCGGACTGTTGGCCGGCTTGATCGTCGCTGTTGGCGCTCTCGCCATTGCGGGACTGCTCGCGCTGATTGGACGCAACAAACTGAAGGCCATGGGCGATGATCCGCTCGCCGATGCAGATCTGGTCGAAACCGGTGATCGGGTGACACGATGAGAAAGGCGCAGCAAAGGCTTTTGGAGGCACATCGCGCATCACAGGCTGCGCAAACGCGCTTCATGACAACGCTCGACACGGCAAAAGTGGAGTTTCGCCCCGCCAATATGGCCGGTAACGCCGTGCAAAATGCAAAGAACAAAGTCGGCAATGCAGCAACGAAAACGCGCAATGCCATTACCAGTCGGCCAGGAACGATTGTCGCGGTCGGCGCGGCCATCGGACTGTTCCTGTTCCGCAAACCCATAGCATCGGCTGTCCGTACGCGAATTGCCCGGCGTAACGAAACAAATAGCCGCCGCCAGCCGTTGGCAGCTCAGAAACAATCAGGTGCGGGCCCAATCGCGGACCCGACGCCCAAATCAACACTGACCGAGGAGGTTTGACCATGACGATTAAAGACAGCGCCAGCAAAGCCGGAGAGACGGTTCGCGAATCCTATCGCGCCACCCGCGCTCGCGCCGGGGACGTTTATGAAACGACTGCCGCGCGAACCGGCGAACTCTATGCCAGCGCACGTGAACAGGCGGCGAGTGCCGGCCGCCGTACAGCAGATACCGTGCAGGGCAATCCGCTCGCTGCGGTAGTCGGCGGGCTTGGCATCGGCATGCTGATCGGTGCCTTGCTGCCGCGCACGCGCCGCGAGACCGAATTGCTCGGTACCTATGGCAGCGAGATTACGGGCCGTGCCCGCGAAGCCGCCGATGCAGTCCGCGCAGTCGGTCAGGAAAAGCTGGATGAGCTTGGCTTCGTCAAAGACACAGCGCGCGAAACTGCGCAAAAGGTCATGGATGGGGCAAAAGCCGCGGCCAGTGAAGCAAGTGCAGCAGCGGCCAGCAAGGTACGCGGCGAAGACTGAAACCAGTCCCTTAGCTTGCCTGTTGGTAACCGATCAGTTCAATTCCGGTTCAGCCGGGATAGGGTAAACCTCGTAATTATCTGAAATAAAAAGGTTTTGAACCGATTATGATACGTTTTTCCAAGCTTCTTCTCGCCAGCGCCATTTCGGCAGCGGCGATTGCGTCCCCGATTGCCATTGCCCCTGTGCAGGCTGCTGTCAGTCAATCCAGCCCTTCGGCGTTCGTCGAATCCCTTACGGCTGATGGATTGGGTGCGCTGCGTACGGGTAGCGCGGCTGAACGCCGCAGTCGGTTCCGGTCCCTTCTTGGCCAGCATTTTGCGGTCAACCAGATTGGTGACCGGCTGATCCAGCGGTGGCGGAATGACATCACGCCAGGGCAGTATCGCGCCTATCAGGAAGCCCTGCCAGGCTTTATCCTCGGCACCTATGCAGACCGGCTATCCGCATATGCGCGGGCTGACGTTGATGTGATCAACGCAACGCAGCGCGGAAGCACCTATCTCGTGCAGACGCGGATCACCAATCCCGGCTCTCGTCCGGTCACGGCGGTCTGGTATCTGACGCGCTCCGGGGGCAGCTATAAAGTCTATAACATGCGGGTTGCGGGAATTAACCTGACCCTCAATCAGGCGCAGGATTTCGACAGCTATGTTCAACGCAACGGCTTTGATCGGCTGGTCCGGTTCATGGCAAGCCGCGGGGCCTGAAGATCCCAAGAATATTTTTTAGCCAATCAAAGGCGGCGGTAGTATTATCGCCGCCTTTCTATTATGGGGCGCGGCCATGAGCGAAAACAAACTTCATCTCGTCTTTGGCGGCAAGGTCTCAGACCCCCGTACACTGGACTTCAACAATTTCAATTCCATGGATCTGGTCGGCATTTTTCCCAATTATGAGGAAGCCGAAGAAGCCTGGCGCGCCAATGCGCAGCGCACGGTCGACGATGCGGAAATGAAATATGTCATCGTGCATCTGCACCGGTTGTTCGAGCCCGAAATCATCGAACCGGACCAGAAATAGATTTTTCGGCAGGTGCACGCCGACGCGGCGCTCAACCGACAGATCAAGTCCGCCTGATAGCTATGCGTCCCGGTACCGCCACAGCAAGAGCGGCCGGGCCAAAGCCAGGCCGGCACCAAACCCGAATATATGCGCCATCACGGCGACCGGAGATGGTGACCCATAGGTGGTCAGCCCGATCAGCAACTGGATCACGATCCATGCACCTGCCAGCGCAGCGACATGCCGCCATCCACCAACGCCGTTGCGCGGTTTTGAATAGAGCAGCGCATAGGCCCCGATAATCGCCGAAACTGCGCCGCTAGCACCGATCATCGGGCCTGCACTATCGGCGTTGAATAGATAATGGCCAAGCGCTGCCGCATAGGCGCCGACAATGTAGAGCAAGATCAGGCCGCGCCCGCCAAGCGCCGTTTCAACGCCCTTCCCACAGACGAACATGAGCAGCATGTTGAAGATGATATGCATCGCATCGGCATGGAGCAGCGTCGCCGACAAGGGTGTCAGAATAGCCGGGAGCGCGCCGGGAACGACAATTTCTCCGGCGAATCGCACCGGTATGAAACCACCAAAACCGTAAGCCCAGCTCTGCAGGCCAAGTGCGGCCACGAGCCCCCAGCACAGGCCGGTCACGATGATGATACGGGCCGTCAGCGACGAATGAGCGAGGCGGGTTTGCCAGTCCATAAAGCCGCTACCTCGCTCTATCGCTTAAATGAACTCGATCTTCTCGATCAGGAAATATTTGTCGCCAGCCGGAACGGTGAATTCGACTTCATCGCCCTTGTTGCGGCCAATCAGCGCGCGGGCCAGCGGTGAATTGTACGAAATGCGGCCGGAATTGGCATCCGCCTCGATCTCGCCGACAATCTGATATTTCAGCGGCTTGTCGTCTTCATCCAGCAAATGGACGGTAGCGCCGAACACAACCCTGTCGCCGGACAAATCCTTTGGATCGATAACCTGTGCGCGGGTCAACCGATCTTCATAGTCGCTAATCGTCGCTTCAATCTGGCCCTGGCGTTCCTTGGCGGCATGGTATTCGGCATTTTCCGAGAGATCGCCATGCGCACGCGCTTCCTCAATCGCATTGATTACTTCAATACGTTCAATCTCTTTCAGACGTTTCACTTCCGCGTTCAGTCGGTCATAACCCTCAACCAACATCGGCATCTTTTCAATCGTCGCCATTGCCTTACCTTTCGTCAAAAACTTGCCGTCCAGCGGCCCTTCAGGGTCCGCCTGCTTTTTCCGCGCAAATTGTCGGGATTAGCGATCGGCGACTGAATAATAAGACTGTAATGGTCTCACTTCAAGCTCTGTCGTGCGCAAAGCCCCAATTGCCCGTACGGCAGCAATGCTGGCGGGCGTCGTGGTGAAATAGGGAATCTGGCTGGAAACTGCCGATTTCCGTATGGATGCGCTGTCTTTGAGAGACTGCCAGCCTTCGGTTGTGTTGAAGATCAGATCGATCTCACCATCCACAATCGCGTCCACAATATGGGGGCGGCCCTGCGCAACCTTGTTGATCCGCTGCGCCTCCACACCATTGTCCTGAAGGAATTTTGCCGTGCCGGCGGTCGCAATAATCGAAAACCCGTAGCTGCTGATATCCTTGATCGCCTGCAGGATATGCGGCTTGTCGCTTTCTTTCACCGACACGAACAGCGTGCCTTTCTCAGGCAGCTGCGTTCCAACGGCGAGTTGCGACTTGGCAAAGGCAATCGCGAAATCGCTGTCGATACCCATGACCTCACCGGTCGATTTCATCTCGGGTGACAAGACCGGATCGGTGCCCTGGAAGCGCGCAAAGGGGAAAACCGCCTCTTTCACCGCGATATGCTTGATAGCCCGGTCGATCTTCGGCAGGTCAGCCAGCTTCTCTCCGGCCATGACGCGCGCGGCGATTTTGGCCACCGGATGGCCGATAGCCTTGGCGACAAAGGGCACGGTCCGGCTTGCGCGCGGATTGACCTCGATGAGATAGACCTCGCCATCTTTCACGGCGAACTGGATATTCATCAATCCGCGCACCTTGAGCGCAACGGCCAGCGCCTCGGTCTGCCGCTCAATTTCCGCAATTATGGCATCGGGCAGATTGTAGGGCGGGATCGTGCAGGCGCTATCACCCGAATGGACGCCCGCTTCCTCAATATGCTGAAGAACACCGGCCACAACGACGGTATCTCCATCGGCAATCGCATCGACATCCATCTCGATGGCGTCGCGCAGATACTGGTCAATCAGCACCGGACTGTCCCCGGACACCTTCACCGCCGTCTGGATATAATCCTCAAGCTGGGCATCGCTGTCGACAATCTCCATAGCCCTGCCGCCCAGAACATATGACGGGCGCATAAGCACCGGATATCCAATACGGCGGGCCACCGCGAGTGCCTCTTCGGCACTCCGCGCGATGCCGTTTTCCGGCTGTTTCAGGTCAAGCTTGCCAACCAGTGCCGCAAACCGTTCCCTATCTTCCGCCAGGTCAATCGCATCGGGCGACGTGCCAAGGATCGGGATACCCGCCTCTTCCAGCGCTTTCGCAAGATTGAGCGGTGTTTGCCCGCCAAACTGCACGATCACACCGGCAAGCTCTCCATTCTGCTGCTCGACATGCAGGATTTCGAGCACATCTTCGGCGGTCAGCGGTTCGAAATAGAGCCGGTCAGACGTATCATAGTCCGTCGACACGGTTTCGGGATTGCAGTTGATCATGATGGTTTCATAACCCTGCTCTTCCAGCGCGTAACAGGCATGGCAGCAGCAATAGTCGAACTCGATCCCCTGCCCGATCCGGTTAGGTCCGCCGCCCAGAATCACGACCTTTTTGCGGTCTGATGGCATGGCTTCGCATTCCGGTTCGCCAAAGCTCGGCGCCTCATAGGTCGAATACATATACGGCGTCTTCGCTTCGAACTCGGCCGCACAGGTGTCGATCCGCTTGAACACCGGGCGCACGCCCAACTTGTGGCGCAGCGCGCGCACCTGGCTTTCGGTCACGCCGCCCGCCATCGCCTGCAATGTTTCGCCGATCAGGCCGGGGCTGTAGGCCGCCTTGTCCATGCCTTCGCGGATATGGGTGGATTCCAGCGCCAGCCGCGCCAGCCGGTTGTCCGAAAAGCCCATGGCTTTCAGCTTGCGCAGGCCCGCCGCATCATTGGGCAAGCCATTTTCCATCACGCCGCGTTCGGCCTCGATAATTTCGGACAATCGCTCCAGGAACCAGGGATCATATTTGGTAACCGCGTGCACATCTTCGATGCTCAGCCCTTCGCGCAAGGCCTGGGCGATCACCAGCAGCCGATCGGGCGAGACTTCGGACAGTGCCGCCTCGATCCGCGCCTTGGGTGCACCAACCAGATCATCAACCCAGTTCAGGCCGACAAGCCCCGTCTCCAGCCCACGCAGGGCCTTTTGCAGGCTCTCGTGGAAGTTGCGGCCAATGGCCATCACTTCGCCGACCGACTTCATCGCCGTGCCAAGGGTCGATTCCGCGCCCTTGAATTTTTCAAAGGCGAAGCGCGGGATCTTGGTGACGATATAATCGATCGTCGGCTCAAAGCTCGCAGGCGTAACCCCGGTAATATCATTATCGATTTCGTCGAGCGTATAGCCAACCGCCAGTTTCGCAGCGACTTTCGCAATCGGGAAACCGGTCGCTTTGGAGGCAAGAGCGGAGCTGCGCGACACGCGCGGATTCATCTCGATAACGACGAGACGCCCATCCTTGGGGTTCACCGCGAACTGGACATTAGATCCGCCCGTTTCGATGCCGATCTCGCGCAGGCAGGAGATCGATGCATTGCGCATGATCTGATATTCTTTGTCGGTCAGCGTCAGCGCGGGCGCGATCGTGATGCTGTCTCCGGTGTGCACACCCATCGGATCGATATTCTCGATGGAGCAAATGATGATGCAATTGTCATTCTTGTCGCGAACAACCTCCATCTCATATTCTTTCCACCCCAATACCGATTCTTCGATCAGCACTTCGGTGGTCGGGCTGGCGGAAAGGCCGCCGCGCACAATCTCTTCAAACTCTTCGCGGTTATAGGCGATACCGCCGCCGGTGCCGCCCATCGTGAAGCTCGGGCGAATGATGGTGGGCAAGCCCACATATTCCAGCCCCTCCAGCGCCTCATCCATATCATGTGCGATAAGGGAACGCGGGCTTTCAAGGCCGATCTTCGACATTGCATCGCGGAACCGCAGCCGGTCTTCCGCCTTGTCGATCGCATCGGCATCCGCGCCGATCATCTCGACACCATATTTCTCAAGCGTACCGTCTTCATGCAACGCCAGCGCCGTGTTGAGCGCCGTCTGCCCGCCCATGGTCGGCAGCAGGACGAGCGTATCATCCGGGCGTTCGCGCCGCTCCTTGGCGATAATCTTGGCGACAATGCCGGGCGTGATCGGCTCGACATAGGTCGCGTCCGCCAGCTCGGGGTCGGTCATAATCGTCGCCGGATTCGAATTGACGAGGATGATCCGATAGCCCTCTTCCTTGAGCGCTTTCACCGCCTGTGTGCCAGAATAATCAAACTCACAGGCCTGGCCGATAATGATCGGGCCTGCGCCAATAATCAGGATGGAAGATATGTCGGTACGTTTAGGCACGAGGCCGTGTTCCTTGCAGGTCAGAGTATTTGGTCAAAAAAATGGGCCGACGCGCGGATATGCCTGCACGCCGGCCCGGTAGAGAGTTAGCCGGCCGTAGCACCCTGAAGCGCTTCGGAAACGCACTGCTGCGTGCGACCAGTGATCGCTTCGTTGGCGTCCGCGACAGAGCTGCTGTCGTCGATATCGGCCAGAATGCAGGTGCAGAATTCAGCCGGATCAACGCCTGCTGCGGTCAGCTGCGCGCCCATGGCTTCGGTCTGTTCGGCACATTGCGCTTCGGCCTGTTCGCGAACAGAACCGCCACAACCGGCCAGTGCAACCGTAGCCGCCAGAACAACAAGATATTTCATAAAATTACCCCTTAGTGATAATGACGCGGACCATTCCCCGCCTTGATTTACGCACCCGATTTCATCGTCGCACGAATTACGTTCAATCGCCAGATATGAGGTTCATCGAACCCCCGATCATTTTCGAAGCCCCAATTGCCCCACAAACTTCGCGAACAAATACGCACTATCCTGTGGTCCCGGGCTCGCTTCAGGATGATATTGCACGCTGAATGCGGGCTTGTCCGTCAGTTCCAGCCCGCACAGGCTGCCGTCGAACAGGCTGACATGCGTCGCCGTCACGCCCTCGGGCAGCGTGTCGATATCGACGGCAAAGCCGTGATTCATGCTGGTGATCTCAACCCGGCCATCGTCCAGCCGATGGACCGGGTGGTTGGCGCCGCGATGGCCCTGGTGCATCTTGATCGTCTTCGCGCCCGCCGCAATGCCCAGCATCTGATGGCCGAGACAGATACCGAAAATGGGTTTGCCGGTTTCGAGCAGCTGCTGGATCACCGGCACGGCGTAAACGCCGGTTGCCGCCGGATCGCCAGGGCCGTTGGCGAGGAAGATGCCATCGGGCTCGTGACGCATCACATCGTCAAACGTTGCTTCGCCCGGCACCACCGTCACCCGCGCACCAGCATTGACGAGGTGGCGCAGGATGTTGCGTTTTGCGCCATAGTCGATGGCGACAACATGCGGACGGTTCTGATCGTCGCCTTCACCCAGCGCAACACCGGAACCAAGTTTCCAGAGCCCGTCATCCCAGCCATATTGCTGCGTCGTGCTGACCGTCTTGGCGAGGTCCATGCCCTCAAGCCCCGGCCAGTCGGCCGCTTTGGCTTTCAGCGCGTCGATATCAAATTCGCCGTCTGCACTATGTGCGATCACGCCATTGGGCGCACCCTTCATGCGGATCAGCCGGGTTAGCGCACGCGTATCGACGCCGGAAATCCCGATCCGGCCATTCACCTTCAGCCATTGATCATAATGCTGGCTGGACCGGAAATTGCTCGGGTCGGTCACATCCTCGCGCACGATACAGCCCAACGCATGCGGATTGAGGGTTTCCATATCTTCCACATTGGTGCCGACATTGCCGATATGGGGAAATGTGAATGTGATGATCTGCCCGGCATAGCTCGGGTCGGTCATGCTTTCCTGATAGCCGGTCATCGCGGTATTGAAGCAGATTTCCCCAACCGCATCGCCCTCTGCACCGAAGCCACGGCCCCAGACACAGGTGCCATCCGCCAGAACCAATACGCCCGTTGCTGTGTCGGGCGTGTTGGATATTTTGGCGTCAGCCATGATGATCAGTCCCAATGTGTAAAGTTTGCCGGGCGCGCAAACGGCTGTCAGCTAGGGGCCGTCACCCGCCGGGTCAATGTCTGTTCAATTGCTTTATCCCCAGCTAGGGAATGATGAGAGATTTGCAAAGGAAATACCCCATGATCCGCGACGATATCAAGGCCGCCCAGGTGACCTCCATGAAGGCAGGAGACAAGCCGCGAACCGCCGCTGTCCGCCTTATCCTCTCCAAGATCAAGGATCGCGATATCGAACTGCGCGCGGATGGCGGCGCGAAAGATGATGATGCTATGATCGTTGAAGTGCTGCAGAAAATGGTCAAGCAGCGCCGCGAGTCGATTACGATGTATGAAAATGGCGGGCGTCAGGAACTGGCCGATGCGGAAAAGGCCGAGGTCACCGTTATCGAAGAATTCCTGCCCGCCATGATGAGCGAAGAGGAAACCGGCGCGATCATTGATGCGCTGATCGCCGAAACCGGCGCGCAAGGCCCGCAGGACATGGGCAAAATCATGGGGCAGCTCAAGGCGCGTCATGCCGGCGAAATCGACATGGGCAAGGCCAGCGGATTGGTTAAGGCGCGGCTGGTCAGCAGTTAGGGTTGACTAGCTGGTTGACGCGGGGGAACTTGGTGCCGACATCAAGCGTTGCCTGTTTCACATGATATTCCCAAATTCAGGATAATTGATGCGCCCTGCTTCTTTTCTGCTTTTCCCCCTCATTCTTGCGGCCTGTTCAGGCGGGCCGGTCGAAGAGACTGCCGATCCCGCAGAGGATGCAACGCTCACAGAACCAAGCCACATCATCACGCCAACGGATTTTGCTTCGCTGACCCTGGGTGGGACGATCCAGGGCCCGCTGGGGCCGGAGGTGGAAGCTTCGTTAGTCGTCGATGATACGGCGCTTGGCGATATCGCGAGCCGTGTACAATGCCCCGATGGCGTCGATCCGTGCAATCCGGAAACCGCTGAAGAAGGCATGATCTACACCTATATCCATGAAGTGCGCCCGGGTTTTGACGGCCCCAACGACCCGCCCTTCCCAATGCCGGAACTGGTTCGCCCTGTAGAAAGTGCCTCCAGCTTCGGCCTCGCCTTCCCGGCGCATGGATTTACCGGGGTGGCCGGTTATTCCGTCTTTGATGCTCAGGAAGTGCTCGTAGATGGCTTCAACGCCTCGATCAGCTGCGCGGATGGACGACTCACCTGGAGTTTCCCCGAAGAATCGGGCTGGAGCACGGGCGAGACGATTACCTTTTTCTGGCAATCGACCCAGCCACCAAGCGGCCCGGATGGTGAATATCGCTTTGTTGCCGACGGGCTAGAGGCGACCGGTCGCGGTCCGATGCCCAGTGAGGGCGGAGAAATCGCCGCAGTTTGTGAATAATAGCCGGCTCAACGATTGAAATTTCAGCGCACATGCGCTAGCCCCGTTATAATAGGGCCATGTCTCTTTCGCCTGCCTTTCTCGATGAGCTTCGCATGCGCACGACGCTGTCCAGCGTCATCGGAAAACACACCAAACTTCAAAAGGCCGGTCGGGAATGGAAGGCCTGTTGCCCATTCCATAAGGAAAAGACCCCGTCTTTCACCGTCAATGACGAAAAAGGCTTTTACCATTGCTTTGGCTGCGGCGCGCATGGTGATGCTATTCGCTATCTCACCGAAACGCGCGGTCTGCCCTTTATCGATGCGGTAAAAGAACTGGCCGATGGTGCCGGGATGCAGGTCCCCGCGCCGGATCCGCAGATGCGCGAACGGCAGGAAAAGTCAGCAAGCCTGCGCGACGTAATGGAAGCGGCCGCTTCCTGGTATATCGAACAACTGCGAAGCCCTGCCGGAGCGGAAACGCGCGCATATCTTGAAGAGCGCGGCATCAGCGCAGCGACGCAGCAGGCATTCGCTCTCGGCTTCGCGCCCGATGCGCGGGGCAAGCTGGAAGAGGCACTCAAGGAATTTGGCCGGGACAAGCTGATCGAGGCAGGTCTGATCGCTGTGCCGGAAGAGGCAGGGCGCTCCCCCTATGATCGGTTCCGCAGCCGGTTGATGTTTCCGATCCGCGATCAGCGCGGCCGCGTTATTGCATTTAGCGGGCGGATCATCGGCGACGGCAAACCCAAATATCTGAACTCGCCCGATACGCCGCTGTTCGACAAGGGCCGGACGATCTACAATTTTGACCGCGCCTCCCCTGCTGCGCGCGATGCCAAACGCATCATCGTTGTCGAAGGTCAAATGGATGTCATCGCGCTGGACCAAGCCGGGTTCAAGGAAGCCGTTGCCCCTCTCGGCACCGCGCTGACCGAGAACCAGCTGACCATGTTGTGGCGTGTCGACGAGGCCCCGATCCTGTGCTTCGATGGCGATTCCGCCGGGCAGAAGGCGGCCGCCCGCGCAATTGAACGCGCGATGCCCGAAATCACGCCCGAACGCACACTTGCTTTCGTACAACTGCCACCCGGGCAGGATCCGGATGACATCATCCGTTCCGGCGGCACCGCGAGCTTGCGCGATCAATTCGCAAATCCGCTAAGCCTTGATACCTTCATGTGGCGCTATGAAACGGCGCAGATCGACCCGAAAAGCCCAACGGAGCGGGCCAAACTCAAGCGACGCCTTAATGAACTGGCGAGCGCGATGGGTGATCCGGCAATGCGCGAAGAATTTGGCCGCGAATTCCGCGATCGCTTCTGGGATGCGTTCGGCTGGAAGAAGAAAGAGGTCGATTTCGTTCGCGATGCGCTCGCGGCCACAGGCGGCCGGAATGCGCTGCAGGGTCTCGATCTTTATATCCGCGCCATTCTTCTCGGCCTGTCACGCTATCCGGCTGTCGTGCAATCGCATGCCGATCAAATTCAGGCACTTCACATTAGCGAAGGCTTGCTCTCGCGCTGGCGCGACCTGTTGGTTGCGGCGGCTTTTGAGCGCCCAGACCTTGATGAAGACATGATAGAGACCATATTGGCGGATGCGGAGTTGGAATCGGCAGAAAAGAGGCATTCTTGGCGCGATCTCGGCTTTTCATTCTTTTATCGCAAGACAGACCCGGAAGTTGCGGTACGAGATCTGGAAGCGGCCATCGATACTATCGCCCGCAGCCAGGAGCTTGAAGACAATCTGGAAAGCGTCCGCGCCAACCTGGAACAGGCGGCGGACTCTGAAGATTTTGAAGGGGTCTGGAACAGGGAATCGGAACGTCGCAAGCGACTGATGGAAGAAAAGCAGCGTTTGCACGATGAGTTGGAATTGTTAGGGGAAGCTGCTGCATAGCGGCAAAGAACGCAAGGGTTTACATGGCTAAAGCAAAAGTGGCGGAGCAACCGGACGGTGATGCTCCTGTTATCGATCTCAATCAGACGGCGATCAAGAAGCTGATCACCAAGGCGAAGAAGCGTGGGTATCTGACCTATGACGAGCTGAACGAAGCGCTTCCGCAGGATCAGATGGCGTCTGAACAGATCGAGGATGTGATGTCGGCCCTGTCCGAGATGGGCGTGAACATCGTCGAGAATGAAGATGTCGGCGAAGAAGAGGCTGCTGAAGCCAAATCTGCACCCAAAGCCGTTGACGGCGAAGAGAAGAAAACGCTCGAAGCACCGGTAAAAGCCAAGACTACCGGCGACCGTACCGATGACCCTGTGCGTATGTATCTGCGCGAAATGGGCGCGGTGGAACTGCTCAGCCGCGAAGGCGAAATCGCCATCGCCAAGCGGATCGAAGCGGGCCGTGACATGATGATCATGGGCCTTTGCGAAAGCCCGATCACCTTTAACGCGATCATCGAATGGTCAGACGCACTGAATAACGAAGAGATGCAGCTGCGCGAGATCCTCGATCTCGAAGCCATGCTGACCAAGGGTCCGTCGCTCGAAGATGTCGAGAATGATGACGATACGGGCGAGATTTCAGAGAAAACCGCTGGCGTCACGATCAAGGATGACGACGACGACGATTTCGATGAAGACAGTGGCGACGATGATGAGGACGACGCAGAAACCGACGGCACCGAAGATGCGGCTGCCAAGCGCCGCCGTGAGGCCGAGGAAGAGGAAGACGACAACCAGCTTTCTCTGGCCCAGATGGAAGAGGCGCTGAAACCGGCTGCACTTGAAAGCTTCGCCCGGATCACGAAACTCTATCGCAGCTTTTCCAAACTGCAGGAACGCCGGCTTGACGCATTGGGCGGCGGCGACGAATTCACCAAAGCACAGGAAACGCGCTACCAGAATCTGCGCGAAGAGCTGACGGCCGAAGTCGAAGCCGTGCAGTTCCATGCAACCAAGATCGAGTATCTGGTTGACCAGCTCTACAGCTTCAACCGCCGCCTCACGGCGCTTGGCGGGCAGATGCTGCGCCTTGCCGAGCGGCACAAAGTGCCTCGCCGGTCTTTCCTTGAGGAATATATCGGCCGTGAACTGGAAGATGGCTGGCTGAAAAAAGTCTCCAAGATTGACGCGAAATGGAAGAAATTCGCCGACAATGAAGCCGAAGCGGTTGACCGTATCCGCACCGAAATTTCCGACATCAGCCAGGCAACCGGCACCTCGCTTACCGAATTCCGCCGCATCGTCAACATGGTGCAAAAGGCAGAACGCGAAGCACGGATCGCCAAGAAGGAAATGGTTGAGGCCAATCTGCGCCTCGTTATCTCCATCGCGAAAAAATACACCAATCGCGGGCTGCAATTCCTGGATCTGATTCAGGAAGGCAATATTGGCTTGATGAAGGCCGTCGATAAATTCGAATATCGCCGTGGTTACAAATTCTCGACCTATGCCACCTGGTGGATCCGTCAGGCGATCACGCGCTCAATTGCGGATCAGGCCCGCACGATCCGTATCCCGGTCCATATGATCGAGACGATCAACAAGCTTGTTCGCACCTCACGCCAGTTCCTGCACGAGCAGGGCCGCGAAGCGACACCGGAAGAAATGGCCGAGCGCCTTTCCATGCCGCTCGAAAAAGTCCGCAAGGTGATGAAAATCGCCAAGGAGCCGATTTCTCTCGAAACGCCAATTGGCGACGAGGAAGATTCGCATCTCGGCGATTTTATCGAGGACAAGAATGCGATCATTCCGGTCGATGCCGCAATTCAGGCGAACCTGAAGGAAACGGTGACGCGGGTTCTCGCTTCACTCACGCCGCGCGAGGAACGCGTCCTGCGCATGCGCTTCGGCATCGGGATGAACACCGATCACACGCTGGAAGAGGTTGGCCAGCAATTCTCGGTCACCCGTGAACGGATCCGGCAGATTGAAGCCAAGGCATTGAGAAAGCTGAAACATCCAAGCCGCAGCCGCAAGATGCGCAGCTTCCTGGATCAATAAAAACCGATGGCGAAAACCGGGCGGCATAAGGCTGCCCGGTTTCCCGCTTCGGGACACAGATGTTCCCGCTTCTTAACCTCCGTCAATTCTACCCTAACGCCATTTAAACCCGGTCTTTACGTGCGCTCTCTATGAGTGGGGCTTGCGTAAAGCGGCAGCAACGTCTGTCGCGGGTCCAAAGGGAAGAAAGACATGATGCAAGGCGTGGCGAAAACCGCTGATCAAATCACTCTCGGTGCGACCCTGCCTTCGTTGATTGAACGCGATGGGTCGGCTGGTCATCGCTATGTAGCGAGCGCCGAACTCAACAGTGACACCAACGCCGCCCGCAATCTCGCCGATGCCGTCCATTATCTGGGCATATTGCATGGCCATAATCCGGGCGTTGTCGAACTCGCATCGATGAAAACCGCGTTGCCGGAGGCCCGCACCTGGCTTGATCAGGCTGAAAAGGGCTTTGGCCGTGAACGCCTGTTTCTCTCTCAACTCACCGTTGCCGCAGGTCCGCTGCCCAGCACGCCGGGCCATGACAAATGTGAAACCGCCGTGCTCAGCCAGCGCCACGCTATCGAAACACTTGCACGGTCCGAACGCACAGGCTGCGCGCTTGGGGCCGCCATCGCACTGGTGCTGGACTGGCAAGCGATCCGTGCCGTTCTCTTCGCTGCTGCTGAAAAGCTTGATATGGAAGCACCGCGATCCGCCCTTCCCGTCGCCAGCGACACCTTGGCGCTTGTCGAAACGATCGGCGAAAATCCGGCAATCCAACGCGCCATGGCCTTCGGCGCAGAACAAATTCTCGCCCAGCATCGCGGCCTGTGGAACCTGCTTGAAGCCCGCGAAGCAGCGCGAGATATGTGGTAGAACGGGCTTGCTACCCGCACGACTTTCCTAAATCTGACACAAGCGACGGTTGCAACGCGCAACCCTTCCGCTTATCGGTACCAACTTGACGTTTACGGAAAGGCCCATTGCGGGCCTTTTATGCAAACATGAAGGAAGGACCGCACGTGCGTTTTGACGGAACCAAGGATTATGTTGCCACCGATGATTTGAAGGTAGCCGTCAACGCGGCCGTCACGCTGCGCCGCCCGCTGCTCGTCAAGGGCGAACCGGGAACCGGTAAAACCGTCCTCGCCCATGAAATCGCCAAGGCGATCAATGCGCCGCTGATCGAGTGGAATGTCAAATCCACGACGAAAGCGCAGCAGGGCCTGTATGAATATGATGCGGTTGCCCGGCTCCGCGATGGCCAGCTCGGCGATGAGCGGGTCCATGATATCTCCAACTATATCCGCAAGGGGAAATTGTGGGAGGCCTTTACCAGCCCCGAGCTTCCCGTCCTCCTGATCGACGAAATAGACAAGGCGGATATCGAATTCCCGAACGATCTTCTGCAGGAACTCGATCGCATGGAATTCTTTGTCTATGAGACAAAGGAGCAGGTCGTCGCCAAGGAGCGCCCGATCGTCGTCATCACGTCCAACAATGAAAAAGAGCTGCCGGATGCATTCCTGCGCCGCTGCTTCTTCCACTATATCAAATTCCCCGATCGCGAGACGATGCAGGAAATCATCGACGTCCATTTCCCGGACATCCAGAAGATGCTGGTCTCAAAAGCGATGGATATCTTTTACGAAGTCCGCGACGTTCCCGGCCTCAAGAAAAAACCCAGCACGAGCGAGTTGCTCGACTGGTTGAAGCTGCTGCTGCACGAGGACATGCCTCTTGAGGTGCTGCAATCGCGCGATACCAAAACCCTGATTCCGCCGCTCCACGGTGCGCTGCTCAAGAATGAGCAGGATGTAATGCTGTTCGAAAGACTCGCCTTTATGAGCCGGCGCGAAGGCAACTAATTGCTACACCTCTAGTGGAGCACCAGCCCGCCATCGACGATCAGCGACTGGCCGGTGACATAGCTCGCCGCGTCTGACGCCAGAAACAGGATGACGGACGCCACTTCGGATGGGTCTGCAAAGCGGCGCATCGGGACGGTGCGCAAGAGCTTGCCCTTGAGACTCTCGTTCTGTTCGACACCCGCCGTCAATCGTGTGCTGACAAAACCAGGGGCGACCATATTGGAACGCACGCCCTGCTGACCCCAGGCATCTCCTTGTGCGCGGGTCAGGCCCAGCAACCCGGTCTTGCTCGCTGTATAGGCAGGCGCGTTGGGGTAGCTGAGAAAGGATGAGCAGGACCCGACATTGACAACCGCCCCGCCCTCGCCCGCACTGAGCAGAGGCAATAAGCGCTCCGACAGGTCATGCACGGCGATCAGGTTGATTTCGATCGTCCGTTCGAAGGTGGCCAGCTCAAATTCGTTCGCACCGCCAGACTGGCCCGCATTGTTGACCAGCACATCAAGCGCCGTGATCCGGTCGCACAGCGTCGCGCGCTGGGCCGGGTCGCTCATCTCGCACTGGATATAGGCGAAGGCGGACAGGTCATCGTCATAACCGGATGGAGATTCGCGGGTGCCGGTGATTGTTACATCGGCGCCGGCTTCAACAAACGCATGGGCCGTTGCCAACCCAATTCCCTGGCTTCCGCCCGTGACCAGTACATGCTTTCCTGCAAAATCGCTCATCTCGCCATTCTCCCGTTCAATGTCGCGCTTTCATCGACGCGCACAATCTGCCATGATTGCCGTTAACGTAAAGCATAGTCCTACGGAGCACCGAAAGCCCCATGTTTTTTTCCTTTGTCGATGAACTCCGCTCAGCGGGTATCCAGGCCAGTCTGAAAGAGCATCTCACCCTGCTCGAAGCGCTCGACAAGGATGTGATCCGGCGGACGCCCGAGGAATTCTATTTCCTCGCGCGCGCGACGTTCGTGAAGGATGAAGGCCTGCTCGACCGATTCGACCAGGTGTTCGCCAAAGTCTTCAAGGGTATCGAAACCACATATGGTGAAGACGCCGTGGACCTTCCTGAAGACTGGCTGCGCGCCGTTGCCGAGAAATATCTCTCCGAAGAAGAAATGGCCGCCATCGAAAAGATGGGTTCCTGGGAAGAGATTATGGAGACGCTCAAGCAGCGGCTTGAGGAACAGAAGGAACGCCATGAGGGCGGCAGCAAATGGATCGGCACCGGCGGCACATCACCCTATGGCCATGGCGGCTATAACCCCGAAGGCGTGCGCATCGGCGGCAAGGGCAAGCATGGCAAGGCAGTGAAAGTCTGGGAAAAGCGCGAATTCCAGAATCTCGATCACACCAAGGAACTGGGCACGAGGAATATCAAGATCGCGCTCAGGCGGCTGCGCAAGTTCGCCCGGCAAGGCGCGCAGGACGAGCTCGACATTCGCTCGACGATTGACGGCACGGCGCGCAAGGGCTGGCTCGACATCCATATGCGCGCGGAACGCCGCAACGCGATCAAGGTTCTGTTGTTCCTCGATGTCGGCGGATCGATGGATCCCCATATCAAGCTGTGCGAGGAACTGTTCAGCGCGGCGACCAGCGAGTTCAAGAATCTCGAATTCTTCTATTTCCACAACTGCCCCTATGAGGGCCTGTGGAAGGACAATCGTCGTCGCTTTGCCGAGCGTACCCCGACATGGGACGTGCTCCACAAATTTGGCCATGACTATAAGCTAATCTTTATCGGCGATGCCTCGATGAGCCCATATGAGATCACCCATCCGGGCGGCTCGGTCGAGCATTTCAATGAGGAAGCGGGCGCGGTCTGGATGCACCGACTGACCAACACCTATCCGGCCGCCGCATGGCTCAATCCGGTGCCCGAGGCGCAATGGGGCTATTCGCAAAGCACCAAGGTGATCCGTGAGCTGATGAACGATCGGATGTACGGACTCACTCTGGATGGGCTCGACGATGCGATGCGGGAGCTGACGCGAAAGGCGTAACGATGACAGGGCACCATTTCGAACGCCATCAGGTCTCGCGTATCGGCTGGCTGCGCGCTGCGGTGCTTGGTGCCAATGACGGGATCGTCTCGACGGCCAGCCTGGTTATCGGCGTTGCGGCGGCCTCGTCCGGGCGCGGAGAGATACTTGTCGCCGGTCTCGCCGGTCTGGTTGCCGGTGCGATGTCGATGGCGGCGGGCGAATATGTTTCTGTCAGCTCACAATCCGACGCCGAGCGCGCCGATCTGGCGACCGAAAAATGGGAGCTGGAAACTGCACCCCATGCCGAACATGCCGAACTGGCGGGCATCTATCGCCAGCGCGGACTCGACAAGGAAACAGCTGACATCGTCGCGACCCAGTTGATGGAAAAAGATGCGCTTGGTGCGCACGCCAGGGACGAACTCGGCATCTCGGAGATCACCAAGGCTCGGCCGATCCAGGCAGCGCTGACATCCGCAGCTACATTCACGGCCGGGGCCTCCGTGCCGATCATCATTGCGCTACTCGCGCCAGTATCCATGACTATCTGGCTGGTCGCTCTCGCTTCTCTGATCGCACTGGCTGCGCTCGGCGCAACGGGTGCCAAGGTCGGCGGTGCGGCCTTATGGCCAGCGACCCGGCGGGTGTTGTTCTGGGGCGCCCTTGCGATGGCCGCAACGGCCGGCATCGGCAGTCTTGTAGGCTCTGCTGTCTAGCAAGCGAAGCTATGCGCAAGACCTAAAAAGCAGGGCCACGTCCATAATGATAGCGGCGCTGCAGATTGTCTTCGACATGACCAAAGCCCAGTGCGAGAAAGCCTTCATCGCCGAGAGGGATAAGCGTCGAAGCGCTTAATTCCCGATAGCCGCTCGTGCCAATGCCAAAGGCGATTTCACTCTGAATACGCCGCTCCGGCCTGCCATCAGCATTATTGCCCAGCAATGACTCAGCGTCGATCCGGGGTTCTTCGCGTGTTGCGTTGATCTCTGCCATTTCTTCCGCAGACAGACGGTGAACGGCTTCCTCTTCGCCCCTGTCCTGATCGCTAGCGAGCGCAGCAGCCGGAGCCACCAGAAGAATGAGGGCGTATATGGGAGCTGCAGTTTTTGCTTTGATCATGGCAATGGTCTGCGCGCTTCTGGATTGCCGAGACCTGAACCAGATAGAGCGCATCAATAGCCCGATATCTTTATCCGGGCTTCCGACCATGCCATTTCATCAGGAACGGTCAGCGCATCCAGATCGCTGGGCTCTGCCTCGCCATCATCCACCCAGTCCCGAAGCAACGGGCTGCCGTTGATCACATCGATGGCCAGCACATCTTCGGTATATTCATAGGCGAAGTCCTTGCCGCGCCATAACTCGTAATCCGGATAAAGACGCCGGATCGCCTTGAAAGCCAGCGCTTGCAGCCGCCAGGGCTTGAACGCGTCATGATCGTAGAACCGGCCTTCGGGGTGGATATGCACGCCGTGGCAGAGCTGGCCTGCATGTTTGTGGAAGGTCGGCTCGAACCAGATTTCG
>CAJQMX010000323.1 GCA_905479515.1 uncultured Parasphingopyxis sp. | reverse complement strand
TGCTATATTCGTCGACCTTGACCGCGCCCTTGTCATCCAGCTCAACTCCGGCATTTTCCAGGCCCAGACCAGCGGTGTTCGGCACGCGGCCTGTCGCGATCAGCACCATATCGACATCGAGCGCCGAATGGTTGCTCATCTCGACATGCAGCGAACCGTCTTCATTCTTCTCGATGCTTTCGAACTGCGCGTTAAACCGGAAATCGATGCCCTTGCGCATGGATATTTCGAGCAGCCGATCACGGATTGACTGGTCATATTGGCGCAGGATCGCGTCTGACCGGTTGATCAGCGTCACTTCGCAGGAGAATTCGTTGAAGATGCCGGCAAACTCATTGGCGATATAGCCCGCGCCCGCGATCAATACCCGCTTGGGCAGGGTTTCGAGATGGAACACCTCGTTCGAGGTGATCGCATGCTCGGCACCGGGGAAATCGGGCTTGAACGGCCATGCCCCCGTGGCGACCAGAATCTTCCCGGCGGTGACAGTCTTGCCCGATGCGAGCGTGATCTCATTCGCCCCGGTTACGGTCGCGCGCTCATGAATGATCTCGACATCATGGCTTTCAAGCGTGTTGATATAGATGCCGTTCAGCCGATCGACCTCGGAAAGAACATTGTCACGCAGGGTGGGCCAATGGAACTCCGGATCGCCGGGGACATTCCAGCCAAAGCGCCGGGCATCGTGGATATCCTCGGCAAAATGCGCACCGTAAACGAGCAGCTTTTTGGGCACACAGCCACGAATGACACAGGTGCCGCCTACCTTATGCTCTTCGGCAATCGCCACTTTTGCGCCGAAAGCCGCCGATACACGCGCGGCCCGCACGCCGCCCGAACCGGCGCCAATTACAAAAAGGTCATAGTCAAAATCGGCCATCGGGAATTCCTGTCATTGTTCAGTGTCTGCCTGCAGTTCGAACTGGGGAGGCAAAGGGTTACGTGCAAGCAGAGTTTCGCGATCAGAGTGATCGGATTGTTGCCGGAACCTCACAGCGCCCGTTCGATGAGCGCCTTGGTTGATGCATCCAGTTCCAGCGCGTCCTCATCCTCGGCAATAGCGCGAGCGATATCCTTGCCCAGCTCAACCCCGAACTGATCGAACGGATTGATGCCGAGCAGCGCCGCGTTGACGAAAGTGCGGTGCTCGTAAAAGGCGAGCAGCGCGCCGAGGCTTGCCGGATCGAGCCGTTCGAGCAGGATCGTGCTGGAGGGGCGGTCTCCGGGAAAATGCCTGGTCGGATCATCGGATGCGCGCCCTGTCATCAGCGCGGAGCCCTGCGCGAAACAGTTGACCAGCAATTGCTCATGATGCGCGGGATCGCGGTGATCATGCGCTTCGGCCACGGCAACGAATTCAGCGGGAACACAATGCGTTCCCTGATGCAGCAACTGGAACACCGCATGCTGGGCATCGGTGCCCACCCCGCCCCAGACTATGGGCGAAGAGGCCCGGCCCAGCGCTTCGCCGTCCGCTGTTGCGGCCTTGCCGTTGGACTCCATCTCCAATTGCTGGAGAAAGGAAGGAAGCAATCGCAGGCGTTCGTCATAGGCGAATACCGCGCGCGTTTCGGCATGCCGCGCCTGCGCATAATACAGGTCGGCAAAGGCGGCGAGCACCGGCGCATTTTCGCGCCACTCGGCAAGCCGGAAGTGCCGGTCCATCGCTGCGGCGCCCTCCAGCAGTTGCTCGAACGCCTCCCAGCCCAGCGCCAGCGCGATGGGAAAGCCTATCGAAGACCAGAGCGAATAGCGGCCACCGACCGTATCCGGGAAAGGCAGCACCCGTGTCTGGTCAATCCCGAAATCCACCGCCGCATCAGGCTGCGCCGTCAGCGCGACCATCTGGCCGAACGGATCGGTGATCCCGGCATTGCGCATCCATTGCAGCGCGCTTTGCGCGTTGAGCATGGTTTCGGCCGTGGTGAAACTCTTCGAGGCAATAACCACCAGCGTATATTCCGGGTCGAACAGGGTGAACGGCCCTTCGAGCGCCGCGCCATCAACATTGGAAACCACCGCGACATCATAGGCCGGGTCTTCCCGCCCCAAAGCATCGATCACGAAATCCGGGCCGAGCGCCGATCCGCCGATGCCGAGATGGAGGATATGGCGAATCTCACCCAGTGCGCCGGCTTCAATCGCGTCGATCAATGCGCGCATCCGCATATGCAGGGCATTGGCCAAAGCCACGCTTTCCGGTGCGCCCTGCCCGCGCTGCGCCATATGTTCGGCAGCGCGGCCTTCGCTGGCATTCACCGGCTCACCTGCAAACAGCGCATCGCGCTTGTCCGCCAGGTCCTGCGTATCGGCAAGCCCTTCAAAAGCCTCAACCAGCCCGGCATCAAGATGCGTTTTGGAAAAGTCGAAATAAAGGCCCGCCTCATCGACAGTCAGCGTATCGAGACGATCAGGATCGGCGGCAAAAAGCGCGGTCAGGCGCTCCGGCTCGGTATTTTCAATCGCCTGCCATTGGTGTTCGGTATCAGCCATGGCGCCCTTCTGACGTGCGGATGCGATACCTGCAAGCGCCTTGGGTTACTGTTTCTGAAGCGGCAGTGAGAGGCGCGCCCTGAGCCCTCCATCTGCGAGGTTCTCGAGGATCAGATCGCCGCCATGTTCATTAACGATCGCGCGGGCCAGCGCGAGGCCGAGCCCCGAACCGCCCTGTTCGCGATTGCGCGATTCGTCGAGCCGGGCAAAGGGCTCGAAGACGGTTTCGAGAGCCGCCTCGGCGATACCCGGCCCTTTATCGTCAATCTCCACCAGTGCGCGGTCTCCGTCCTGCCGAACGCGAACCGATGCCGTTTCACCATAGCGCACCGCATTGTCGATCAGGTTGCGGATCGCTCGCTTGAGAAGATTGGACCGTCCGGTGATCACCAGCCGCGCGCTCTCTTCAAACGTCACGGGCGCGCCAACATCGTGGAAATCCTCGATCGCGCTGTCGACCAGAGCCGTCAGATCGAGCTTCTCCGCCTGCGCATTGGGCTTTCCCAGCCGGGCCAGCGAAAGGATATCATCAAGCGTTTCGGTCATGTCGGTGATCGTCTCGACCATCCGCGCCCGCTCGCTTTCGTCGGGCACATTCTCGGTATGGATACGCAGCGCCGCAAGTGGGGTTCTCAGATCATGACCGATCGCGCCGAGCATATGGTTTTTCTCACCCAGCATTGCGGCAATCCGCACACGCATTGCATTGAATGCTTCGATCAGGCCGGCGACATCGCGCGGCCCCTCTACGGCCACCGGTGCATTGTCTTCGGTATCGGAGTCGGTATCGGCAAATTCCTTCACGGCGTCAGTCAGGGACCGCAGCGGGCGGGAAACCCTTCGCACGAACAGGAACAGGACGAGCATCAGGACGCCATAGAGGATGACAGTCTGGGCGATGACCGAGACCAGCGCCCCGATCCCGCCCTGCCGAATACGCATCCAGCCATTGAGCCAGCGGCCATCTTCAAGCTGCACGGAAACCCGCAAAAGCTGCGAAGGGCGGCTTTCATTCCGGAGCCGATCAAATCGGCGCGATGCCGGTAACTGATCAATATCCGCCTGCCCAACTTCGACAGACTGGGTATAAAATCCGGCTGTTTCCAATGTAGTTGCAAGCCGTTGCTCATAATTGATAACACGCGGCAAGCCATCCGCGCTGACTGCACTGTCCGCCGCGATCTGCATCCTTCCGCCACCGCGGCGATTGCCGCGACCACGACGCGAACGAAGCGGTTCGCCCGCTTCAAGCCGGTCGGCCGCCGAGACAATACGTTCAACAACCGGGCCCGATGCCTCGGCAAAGCGCAGCCGTTCACCAGCCCTGACAAGCATGGCGAAATTGATCGCTTGCGCAATGAACAGCGCCAGCGCGACGAGCAGCATCAATTGCCCGAACAGGCTTTTTGGCCAGAGCTTCGTCATAAGCGGGTAACGTCTGTCGCCAGCGTATAGCCACCACCCCATACCGTCTTGATGAGCGCAGGTGTTTTAGGATCTGCCTCAATCTTGCGGCGCAAGCGACTGATCTGATTGTCTATTGCCCGGTCAAAGGCTTCGGCTGCCCGTCCCTGGGTGAGATCCAGGAGCTGGTCCCGGGTCAGCACCTGTTGAGGATGGGTGACGAGCGCGAGCAGCAATTGATATTCGCCTGTCGACAGGGCAACCGAAACGCCATCGCGGTCGACAAGCGTGCGCTCTCCAGCCTTGAGCACCCAGTCTCCAAAGCCGTAGCTTTGCTGGTCAGGTGCGCGCTGATGGGTTCCGCCTGTGCCAGCGCGGCGCAGGATCACCTTGATCCGCGCCAGCAACTCGCGCGGCGAAAAGGGTTTTACGACATAATCATCCGCGCCCATTTCCAGGCCGATGATCCGTTCGGTTTCTTCTGATTTTGCGGTTAGCAGGATGACCGGGATTTCGCTGGTCGCGCGGATATGGCGCGTCAGGCTGAGCCCGTCCTCGCCTGGCATCATGATGTCACAGATCACGCAGTCGATGGCATAGCCGGCCAGCTGTTGGCGCGCGGCCTGGGCATCGGCGGCCTGTGTTACACGATAGCCATTCTTGCCCAAAAAGGCGGCAAGCGGATCGCGGATACTGCGCTCGTCTTCGACAAGCAGGAGATGGGGTTGGCTGGTCATAAGATCTGCATAGCGCGGCTTGGTGTCCGAAGCGATAAGGCGGGCAACCGGCCAGGGAAGGTACCGGTTGCCCGCCAATCGCCGCGCGCTCCACAGATTCAGGAGGGGATGAAGCGCGCAGCAAGGGGTTGGCGGCGTGGTTATTCGCCGCGGCGTTCCGCACGATGGGCAGCCCGGGCGGCCCGGCGCTCTTCGCGCGTTACCGTGCCGTCATTGTTCGCATCGGCGCTGGTGAACCGCTCAACGGCGCGAACTCCGAACTCTTCCCGGGAGATCTGGCCATCGCCATTGGCGTCCGGATTCGGACGATTGGCGCGGCGTTCCGTGCGATTGGCACGGCGTTCAGTCCGGCGGGCTTCACGCTGTTCGCGCATGGCCGTCTGTTCCGCTGCGTCAATCCGGCCGTCGTTATTGGCGTCGACCCGGTCAAACCGGGCAATTGCCGGGGCAAGCGCTTCATCGCGCGTCAGAACGCCATCGCTGTTGGTATCCAGATGCGCCATCCGGTCGCCCTGTCCACCACGGCCTTCACCGCCACGGCCTCCGCGATGTCCACGGCGGCCTTCGCCACCACGCCGTCCGCGATTTTCACCGCGATGCCCACGGCGCTCACCGCGCATGGCGGTCTGCTCGCTGGCGTCGATTACGCCATCGCTATTCGCATCGGCACGGGCAAAGCGCGCGTTGATTGATGTGTTGAGTTCAGCGCGGGTCATATTGCCGTCGCCATTCGCATCGCCCCGCATTCCGCCGGGTTGAGCGATCGCTGCGCCGGCAACCAGAAGCGCTGCCAAACCTGCGCCAATACTCATCTTTGTTTTCGTCATAGTCATGGGGATTTTCCTTACTGTAATCTGTCCAATCCGGCGGACGGGTCGTCCACCACGACATGAGTAATAGGCGGTGTTTGTCGCAGAGCTTTGTCGGATCACCGGAAAACTGTCGCAAAATGTCGCAAGACAGGCATTTATCAGGCTTGACCGGGA
>CAJQMX010000322.1 GCA_905479515.1 uncultured Parasphingopyxis sp. | reverse complement strand
TGGCGCCGCCGCTTAACGTTAGATCCGGAACAGCATTTGCGCGTTCGCGCGTGACAATGGCACTGGCAGCGTCCCGGTTCGCTTCTGCGGCTTTGATCTGTAGGGATTGGGACAGGTCGGCCTCAAATTCTACGTCACCGCCGCTGAGCCAGACCGGCTCAACTTCCTGAGGTGGTGTTTGCGAGCCCCAAAGCGATGCAAGTAGCAATCTGGCGGAATATTCCTCTGCCCTTGCGGCTTCCAGTGCTGCTTCCGCTTCGCCAAGCGCAGCGTCAGCGCGCAATGCTCTAAGCGGCGGGTCACGGCCAGTTTCAACGAGGATTCTAGCAATTCTTGACAGCTCCCGGTTGCGACCGACGACGCGCGTTGCAAAGTCAAGGCGGCTCTGAGCAGCAACTGCTTCTGTATATGCCAAACGCACGGAGCTGGCCAATTCGGCCTGAGAGATAGCAGCTTCTACCTCTGCCAGGCTTGTCTGCGCTCGCGCCGCACGTGTTCTGGCTCCGCGTTTACCGCCGAGCTCCAATCTTTGCCCAACAGAAACTGTATATTCGGTTGAACGCAGGCCTTTGAAAACGCCGCTCCCGGCGACGTTTTCAACCTCTACCGAGACCTCGGGATTTGGTCCGAGGCTCGCTTGTTTTTGGTTTCCGCGCGCGATATCAATCTCTGCTTGGGAAATTTGCACGGCAGGCGATTCAGCTCCAGCGCGCACTAAGGCCTCGTTTAAACTAACACTCTGATCCTCGGCCAGAGCGGCAGTGGCAGGGCTCGCGGCAAATATCATTGCCGCACAGAGGCGCAGGCGCGCCATTTTCTTCAACATTTCTGAGAAATCCTCGCTTAACTAATTGAAATAACGCCATAAGTCTGGCGCAAGTCAGAATTAGTTCAGACGCGAGGTGGTCGTTTTAAACGGGATGAATGCGCAGACAGCGCAAATTGATCGGCATTGCTGCTGAAGCTGGAACTTACCAGATCCACTGATCCGTCAAAGCCTGCCAACCGTGCTGTGGTAACGCTGCCGTTATGGCAATGACCATGCGGACAGATTCCATGTTTACCTGCGTCATTATCCGAAGGGGCTTCATCCGAGTGTCCGGCGTCGGAAACCAACATCAGTTCGGCGTTTTGTGGTTCGCTGGCGCATTCAGCTGCTTCGGCTACCGTCATGCTCGACATAATCAGAACGAGCAAAACCGCCATCAGGCGAAAGAGCCCTGACGTTTTTCTGGTTATGCCGCTTCGTTCATTCATGGTTCCGCCCAATACATTATCTCGTTAGTTCATCAAGTGCTTTTGAACAACATTCCCAATATTTCATGGAGTTAGATATGTAATATCATTAATTTGGACGCCACGGCGAGGGGCCTAAGCATTAGGGTGGTGGCGCCACGTGGTCCGCAAAAGTGAGTTAAAAGCAGTGTCCACCTCACCGGAACGAACGACCGCCTTTGGGTAGGTCGTCAAATATCCTGAACGGTTGAAAGTGGGTGAGTTTCAGACCGTCGGCAATTGGGCCGTTTGGGGACTGTCCGCTATTGGATGCTGGGCGGTGGAAAGCGGACCATCGGCTACCGCCCCAGTTTACGACGTTCCTGGCAGCGACTCTGTTTCCCGAAACCCGCCATTCGACTGGACACAGAATAAGGTATGGAAATGGGCCGGTTGCTGATTTGCCGGTTATAAATAGTTGATGCAGAAATCGGACATCAAGCACTGACAAAATATAATGTCTGCATTCGACCCCCAAATCCATACAGTTTAGATGATGGTAAACGTCACGCCGCGTATTTGTTAAACATTACAATGCGTAATGACCGGAAATGGAACAGGCACTTGTTTCGGGTTTCGTGACAGGTGCCTGACCGATACGAGAGGGTATGACCCCAACTGTCGATCTTGCTCTCTTCAATATGGCCAACGCCCTCGCAGGACGAAGCTTCACCCTCGACGCCCTGATAGCGCTTGCCTTGAGCAGCTCGGTCGTCAAGGGGGGGCCGATCGCCGCCTGCTTCCTGTTTGCCTGGTGGCACGGTGCGCCGGCGCCGCAAAGAGGCGCGAAGAGGGCAACTCTGCTCCTTACTTTGCTTGCGCTGTTCGTCATCGCTCCAGTGATGAAGGTCGTTTCCACAGCAATGCCGATCTCGCCCCGCCCGCTTGTTGCTGCCGAGAACGTCCTAGTCCTGACGGACGGCAAAATGATTGCCCACGGTCCTATCGGCTATCGCGCTCCGGTCACGGGTCTCGCCGCCGAGCTGGCATCGAAAGCCGAGGCCGGGACGGTGGCGCAGAACGACCTATTCTCTTTCCCAAGCGATCATGCCGCGCTTTTCGCGGCCTTCGCCGGCGGCATCTTCTTTGCCATGCGCTCAGCCGGAGTGGTGGCGATTGCTTGGGCATTGCTCGGTATTTTCCTGCCGCGGGTCGCCACCGGGCTGCACTGGCCCTCTGACATGGCCGCTGGCGCGATCGCGGGTCTCACAATGCTGGGCTTTGTGCTGTTTGCAGGCCGGACAGTGCTGCGTCCACCGCTAGGAAGACTACTTGCCTTAACCGAGCGCCATCAGGGCTGGGGACAAGCGCTGATCTTGCTGGCATTGTTCGAGGCAGCGAGCGGGATGGAAACGCTTCGTCGGCTTGCCGAACTTACGCTGACGGTGTTCGGACGATGAAGTGTGTTTTTCTCTTGGCTGCGGCCATTCTCGCAGGTTGCTCCCCGGCAACGGACGATGCCGCAGTGTTGCTTTACGACCAAGATTACGCGATCTCGATCGTTCTCGACAATGAAGACGGAATAACCTCGCCCGATGGGCTTTGGTGGGACAAGGGAGTCCTCTACATCGCCGATGAAGGCGGCTCCGCGGTCCGAAGCTGGGATGGACATACGCTGGAGACGCTGGCAGATGCATCTTCGGGTATCGCCTCGCCCGAGGATCTGCTGGTCGATTCCGATGGGGAGGTGTGGTTCACCGACGATACAGCGGGCGGCTTGTGGCGTATCACGCCTGGCGGGGCCGAGCGGGTTGCCGCCTCGCAAGGTATCGCTGAAAGCGAGGGCATCACGCTGCGCGGCGATGGGACCCTGTGGGTGGGTGATGGTAGGACGGGCCACGTCCATACCTTCGGGCCCGACGGCAGTGCAGCACGAGCTGTCATCGCAGGGTGGCAAGTTGCCAAGCCGGAGAGCATGGCGCTTTCACTGGACGGTGCGCTCTGGCTCGCGGACAATCGCGACGACCGCCTGCTGCGGATCGACGCGGATGGAACGATGCATGAATGGCAGCTGCCCGACGATCTTTCGCCTGAGAGCATCGCAATCGACGGAGAGGCCCTGTGGATCACCGACAGCCATAACGGGCGTCTTTATCGCCTTCGAAAAGATCAAGAACCCGAGATCGTTGCGCTTTTCCTTTCAGATTTCACCAATATCAATGGCGTTGCGGCCGATAACGCGGGGATCATTTACGTCTCGATCCAATCCGACCTCGCCGCTGGCCGGGGCTACGTCGTTCGCATAGTGCCCGCGTTAGGCAGAAAGGTTCAGGAATGAGTTTACCACAAGCTACCGTTGGCCGCGCTGACAGAGCGCCAGTTCTGGTTTTCGGGGACGACAGCAGCGCGTTTCTTGGAGCGGTGCGCTCCTTGGGCAGGCAGGGTCTCGAAGTCCATGGTGCCGGTTCCAACATGTCTCTGCCTGCCTATGCTTCCCTCTACCTTGCCGACCATCACGTCATCCCACCCTATCGCGGCGATGGAGCGGAGTGGTTGGCAACCGTGCGTTCTCTGATCAGGCAACATGGATTTGCACTTCTGGTGCCGACCAGCGACGCATCGCTCGTACAACTATCTTCGCATGCTGAAGACCTGTTGCCCGCACGCTGTGCGGTCCCTTCGGCTGAATCTCTTGGGCTGTTCACGGATAAGTGGAACACGCGGAAGGCGGCACAGGCGCTTGATATTCCCGTAGCCGATGGAATGCTAATCAATGATGATTGCGACGTCGATGCGGTCACAAAGGCTCTGGGCCTGCCGCTGATACTTAAGCAGCGCCGCTCCTACTCGCGCGGCCAGAGCGTGCAGAAGAGCGCGGTAGCGATCGTGTCCAGCCCCGAGGAACTCGCTCGCCGAATGGACGGTAGCCCGAGCATGATCGCAGAAGCTTTCATCCCCGGTTTCTGTCGCGGCGTTTCGGTTTTGGCGTATCAGGGAGAGATTCTTCAGGCGTTCCAGCATTGCCGACTGCGTCAGGAACACGCCACCGGACCGAGTTCCTGGCGCGTCTCTGAGCCTCTCGATCCGCGGATGCTGGAAGCGGCGCGCAAGCTTATCGCGCACGCGGATTACACGGGCATCGCGATGTTCGAGTTTCGTTGCCATAAGCAGCACGGCGACTTTGCGCTGCTCGAGGTCAATCCGAGGATCTGGGGATCGATCCACCTCGCAATGGGTGCAGGAGCCGATTACGTTGCTGCGCTTCATGACCTGCTGCTCGAGGGCCGGATGCCAGTTTCGCGCCGGGACTTTGCGGCGGGCGGGCAGAAAATGTCACTTCGCGGCGAGTGGGATGGGCTGGCCTATGCATGGGAGGAGACGATTGGCCTGAAGGCGCGTCTTGCATTGCTCCCCCGGCTGGCGTCACTCCTCAGTTCGCTCACAAGCGGAGCTGGCTTTGACAGTTTCGTCAGCGACGATCCAGAGCCATTCCTACGAGAGCGGAGGATGGTCCTTTTGCGGTTGCGCGATAAGATTTGGAAGTCGGTCCCGCTCTCGCGTTCGGAGGCACGCGCCTGATGGCGGGTGGGGCGGGTAAAAAGACGGGGATCTATCGCAGCGCCGCGATGGCGGTCACGCTCACTTGGAGCCTGCGCGCGATCGGGCTTGTCTCCGTTTTCATTCTTGCCCGCCTGCTGGAGCCCGAGGATTTCGGTGTCGTTGGTCTTGCGATGAGCGCGGTGGCTATCGTCGAGATATTCTCGTATCTCGGCATGCGTCAGGCCCTGCTGCGCCTGCCCGGGGGGCAGCGCGATTATTACGACACGGCGTTTACCATCCAGCTTGTGGTTTTTGGCGCGCTCTCGCTTGTCCTGTTGGCCATCGCCAGTCCGGCGGCCGCTTTCTATGACGAACCTCGAGTCGAGCCGGTAATTTTTGTGCTCGCGCTACGCTTCGTGCTGATTGGCCTCACGAATATCGGCGTGGTCGAGTTCGACCGGCACCGCGATTTCGGACGCGACCTCAAGATGCGGGCGGGTGCGCGGATTTCTTCGTTCTTAGTCATGGTGGCGCTCGCCTTGACATTGAGAAATTACTGGGCGCTCGTTGCGGGAATGCTGATCCAAACGGCGCTTCTTACAGGTCTTTCCTACACGATGCAGCCCTATCGCCCCCGTTTCTCCCTCGCCCGCCGAGCCGAATTGCTCGGCGTGTCGCTATGGATTTTCGCAGGGCTCGCCGCGCAGGCAATCTATGCGCAGGTCGAACGGATCGCCCTTGGGCGCATCGCCAGCACTGACACGGTTGGTGCCTTTGCCGTCAGCAAGGATCTATCGAATATCCTGACACAGGAAATCGCTACTGCTCTTAACCGGGTTACCTTTGTCCAAACGGCTGAGGCAGGCAGTCTTGCTGCGCAGGGTTCGCGCATAGCGAAAACACTCGGCGGCTATGCGATGATCGCCGCACCCATGGGTTTGGGTCTCGCAGCGGTTGCGGATGACTTCGTGATTGTGGTCCTCGGTGAGAAGTGGATGCAGGCAGCCGTGCTCGTGCCGGCGATTGCCGCTGCGAGCGCACTGATGGCGGTTTATAAGCTAATTGCCTCCTCACTACAGGCTGGCGGCCGCGAACGCACGTCGGCGTTGATGAGCCTGACAGGCTTGGCGGTGCTCATCGCAGCCGTTGCTGTCGTGGCGACAAAGGGAGGGGGCGCGCTCGCGATAGCGCAGACCGGGCTCGGAGTCTCGGTCGCATTGCTGCTTGGCGGAATCGGTGTGCTGTCACAGGTGTCACATTACCCGCTCAGCACTTTGCTCACCGGCGTCACGCGCCCGTTTCTTGCGGCAGGAGCAATGCTGGTGCTGTTAAAGCTGCTTCCCATCCTGTCGGTCGAGCCGCTTGTTGAACTTTTGTGGCGTGTTCCTGTCGGAGCTTTGGCCTACGTGGGGCTGCTGCTCGGGCTTTGGGCAGTTGGCGATCGGAGCGATACTGCAGAGAGCGAGCTTGTCCGACTGCTTGCCGGGCCTTTGCGCGCCTTGACCCGGCTTCGTGGCGTGTGAAGAAAAATGCGAGCGTTTCGCGGAGATATTGAGGACGCCCAGATACAGAAGCAGGTTTGCGTTATTCTCCTTCACCAACCTCAACTTTCGCATTGAGCGCTAAGCTGTCGGATAGCGGCTGCTGCAATAATGTCCGATACCCCCTACTCGAGGTCTAAAACCTGCCCTTCCGCCCTCCACCCAGTTTGCGACGTTAGATAGCAACCATGGTGAAATAAAAGCAGCCAGTCGGCAATCGCCCCAAATGCGGTCATGGGATGGACTCTCTCGCTTATCGAAACATGCCGTTCGTTTACCGTGCGCCTTTCGGCGGCACCTGGGCCGGGAGTTGACCGTCCGCTTTCGACTTCAACTTTTCCGAAGCAGACGGTGCGGCGCGGTGCTTCAGGGCGCTGTGGAGATGAGTGGCTCTGTTTCGACAATGGCCCTGCGGCGGCGGCCAAGTGCCATGCCTACGG
>CAJQMX010000321.1 GCA_905479515.1 uncultured Parasphingopyxis sp. | reverse complement strand
CAAGCCGATAACCGCCTGATTGGCCTCGATAAAGAACCGAACTGTTTCCAAAAATTTACCCCTCTACCAACCCGCTTATCAGCCGCATTGCGCGCGGTGAAGCAACATTTGATCGGCAAGGACCAGCGCCATCATCGCTTCGACGACCGGCACGCCGCGAATTCCGACACAGGGATCATGCCTGCCTTTGGTCGAAATCTCGGCCGCCTCGCCGTCGCGCGTCACCGTTCTAAGCGGTGTCAGGATCGAACTGGTGGGTTTGAAAGCCGTGCGGCAGATGATGGTGTCACCATTGGATATACCCCCGAGCACGCCGCCTGCATTGTTCGAAAGGAAGCGCGGACCATTGTTGCCCGGCTCCATCTCGTCGGCATTGTCGCGCCCGGTTATCCGCGCTGCCTCAAACCCGTTTCCGATTTCCACGCCCTTGGTCGCATGGATAGACATCATTGCGGCGGCAAGCTCTGCATCAAGCTTGGCATAAACAGGTGCGCCCCAACCTGCAGGAACGCCCGTGGCAGCGCATTCGGCCACAGCGCCCAGTGAATTGCCATCCTTGCGCGCAGCATCAACAGCCGCTTCCCATTCCGCCGCTGCGACCGGATCAGGACAGAAAAAATCATTCGTATCGATCGCGGCATCGTCAAAGCGGTTGCGATCGATAGCAATGCCGCCAAGCTCGGTCAGGCAGGCCCGGATGGCGATGCCATCGCCCAGCACCTTGCGTGCAACAGCGCCCGCCGCAACGCGCGCAGCAGTCTCCCGCGCCGACGACCGCCCGCCACCGCGATAATCGCGAAAGCCATATTTGGCATCATAGGTATAATCGGCATGACCGGGACGATAATTGGCCGCGATCTCGGAATAGTCCTTTGAGCGCTGGTCAACATTCTCGATCATCAGATGGATCGGTGTGCCTGTCGTCTTGCCTTCGAACACGCCGGACATGATCCGCACCGTATCGGGCTCCCGCCGCTGCGTCGTGTGGCGGGACTGGCCCGGGCGGCGCTTGTCCATCCAGGGCTGGATATCGCTTTCGTCGAGCGCAATGCCCGGCGGGCAGCCGTCAACGACAGCGCCGAGCGCAGGGCCATGGCTTTCGCCCCAGCTGGTAAAGCGGAACAGGTGTCCAAAACTGTTATAGCTCATCGGGTTCCGTCAGTCCTCAAACGCCGCAAAAGCCGGAGCATAGTCGGCCCTGCCCGATTTTGGCACCACAAAAGTGTCATCAAGCAACAGCGCCTGAAAATAGGGCCCGGCATAGGGCGAGGAAAAAGGGGCTGCCGTCTCGACCGAAAAGCCGAAGCGACCATAATAGTCCGGATCACCAAGCAGGAAGATCGCGGTAAAATCTTCGCTCTTCGCCCATTCGATTCCCGCACGCATAAGCGCACTGCCAATGCCTTGCCGCTGCCGGTCGGGACGGACGCCGATTGGTCCGATAGCCGCGGCTTTGATGGATTTGCCATCGGCCTCGGCGACCATGGGCGATTGTATGAGATTGCCGACCGGCTCATCCCCATCACATGCCATCAGAGACAGCAGGACATCTCCATCGCTGCGCAGATGATCGGTGAGGCGCGCCTCGAGATCGGTTTCGAACGCCGCCGCATGGATCGCAAAGACAGTGTCCTGCTCACCCGGCCGCTCAGGCCGAACCGCGATCATTTCTCGAGTGCGATATCCGGTGCGTCCTCGGCCTTCATGCCGATAACGTTGTAACCGGCATCGACATGATGAGTCTCGCCCGTCACGCCCGAAGAAAGGTCGCTGAGCAGGTAAACACCCGCGCCGCCAACATCGTCGATGGTCACGTTACGGCGAAGCGGTGAGTTCAGCTCGTTCCATTTCAGGATATAGCGGAAATCACCAATACCGCTGGCGGCCAGCGTCTTGATCGGCCCGGCGGAGATCGCATTCACCCGGATATTATCGGGGCCAAGATCCATCGCCAGATATTGCACGCTGGTCTCAAGTGCCGATTTGGCAGGGCCCATGACATTGTAATGCGGGACAACCTTTTCTGCGCCATAATAGCTGAGCGTCAGGATAGAGCCGCCGGTCGGCATCATCTCGCTGGCGCGCTTGGTAACGGCGACCATGGAATAGACCGAGATGTTCATCGTCATCAGGAAATTGTCGAGACTGGTATCGACATATTTGCCGCGCAGCTCATTCTTGTCGGAGAAACCGATGGCATGCACGACAAAGTCGATGGTTTCCCATTTCTCTTTCAGCGTCGCGAATGCGGTGTCGAGCGCATCCATATCGGAGACATCGCACTCGATCAGAAAGTCAGACCCCACGCTTTCTGCAAGCGGCCTCACACGGCGCTCAAGCGCCTCGCCCTGATAGCTGAACGCCATCTCGGCGCCCTGCTCGTGCAATTGCTTGGCAATGCCCCATGCCAGTGACCGGTCATTGGCGAGCCCCATGATCAGCCCGCGTTTTCCGTCCATCAATCCCGTCATTAAGGTTCCTCGACTTCAGTTTCTTCTATGCGCTTCCTTAACTCGCTTTCAGGCACTTCCGCCAGTGCCGCGTTAAGATATGCTGCAACAACGACCCCGAATCCGATGACGAAGAAGAACATCATCGAAAGCATGAAGCCGGCAA
>CAJQMX010000320.1 GCA_905479515.1 uncultured Parasphingopyxis sp. | reverse complement strand
TTCAATCAGCGGGAGGCCGAACGCAGCCTGCTACTGGCCCGCAATCTTCCCGGATTCGATACACGGCTGACGCTGCGCCCGGCGGAAGGCGCGCCCGGCGAAGTGATCGGTGATGTCCGCGTCGAACGGACGCCTTTCATTCTTGAGGGCAATATCCAGAACTACGCGTCGCGCTCAACAGGCCGTTTCGGCGGACAAATCCGCGCCCAGATCAATGATATTACCGGCCTTGGCGACAGCACCAATTTAGCTGTTTTCTCCAGCGCCGATTTCAACGAGCAGCTTGTTCTCAATGCCAGTCACAGCTTTGCGGTTGGCAATAACGGCCTGCGGTTCGGGGGCGAGTTCACCTATGCATGGAACGACCCGACAATTGGCGGTGTGAGCCCGTTCGACACCCAGACGCTCATTGCCGGGGTAAATCTCAGCTATCCCTTCATACTCGATCAGGCGACGAGCCTTGTCGGTTCGGCGGGCTTCGACTTTGTCGACCAGGATGTGCGCTTTGGCGGCGTCGCCTTGAACCGCGACAAGCTGCGCGTCGTTTTCGCCAGGGCAGCCCTCTTCACTACGGATCGGCTCAGCATTGATGGTATCGGCGGATATAGCGCCGCAGAGCCCCGCTGGCGGCTCGGGATTAGCGGAGAAGTGCGACAGGGCTTTGATATTTTCGATGCGACCGAGGCCGGAACTCCGCCAACCATTGCGGTCCCGCAAACGCGGGCGGCCGGCAAAGCCAATGCCACGGTATTGCGCGTCGATGGACTTGCGGAATTCCGTCCCACACCAAATCTCGCATTCGTCATCGAACCGCGACTGCAATGGACCAGCGATCCGCTGCTTTCCTATGAAGAATTTTCCGGCGGCAACTACACTGTCGGGCGCGGGTTCGATCCGGGCTCCGTGATTGGTGATCGGGGCTTCGGGTTCCGCTACGAATTCCGCTATGGCAGCGCCTTGCCGCGAACCCGCGAAAGCTGGGCATTTCAACCCTATGGCTTTTTCGATGCGGCATGGGTCGGCAATGAAGATCCTGCGGCGTTGGGCGGAACCGGAAGTGACGAGCTTTACTCCACCGGTGTTGGCCTGCGCGCAAACTGGGGCGACCGGGCGCGGCTCGATACAACTTTCGCGATCCCGTTAAGCCGAACAAATTTACAGACCAGCAGACCAAGCCCGCGATTGCTCCTGTCGCTGCTGGTCCGATTTGCACGTTGACATGAATAGCCAAAGGGAAGCCAGAGGACACAAATATGACCGGGACTAGATCAACCGCCAATCGATCGACGCGTTCAGCCAAGGCAATGTTCCGCGGTGGATGTGCGATAGCAGCGTTGATCGGATCGGTCGGTGTTGCGACCCCGGCCTTTTCCCAGATCGCCGGACGCCCCGGCGGCATGATGGTTGAAAACATCCCGCATGCTGCGCCGCCCACGATGATTGTCGAGAATATTCCGCACGCCGCGCCGGTCACGATGATCGTCGAAAATATTCCGCACGCTGCGCCGCCCACGATGATCGTCGAGAATATTCCGCACGCCACGCCGCCCACGATGATTGCGGATAATATTCCGCAAATTCGGGGAGCTGGTCTGATTGCGATCGACCACCCGCAAGCCCTGGGTTCACGCATCTCCGCAACGCAGGCATTTCAGGCAGATACCACTTCCCCGGCAGTGAGTATTTCAAGATCAGCCGGTTCGGATGTTGTCACCACCTTATCGGCGGAAAGCATAGTAACCTGGTCTCCCTTGGATACCGCGAATAGCGATGATTTGATCAACATTCTGCCGGATGGCACGGCCCTGACATTTGTCGGACCGGCTTCGGGATATACGATACTGAACCGGATTGTGCCGACAGGAACTACCGCATCGGGCGATCCGCGGGCCATTGCCTTTGGCGGGAATGTTTCAAGCCGCCTGGGCGCCGCTGACGGATCCATCGGCGGCAATATCTGGTTCTATAGCCCGGGCGGAATCGTCGCCGGTGCAACCAGCACCTTCGATGTCGGCAGCCTCATCCTCACGACCAACGACATCAATACCGATGGCGGACTGTTCGGCGTCGACGGCGAAATTCGCTTCGAAGGTGCCGCTGAAAGCAGCGCCGCTGTCGTGATCGAATCCGGCGCGCAAATCAACGCTGCGAACGAAAACAGCTACGTCGCGCTGGTTGCCCCGCGCGTCGTTCAGGGCGGCACCGTCGATGTCAACGGATCGACCGCCTATATCGCCGCTGAACAGGCCAATCTGACAATCAACGAGGGACTGTTTGATATCGTCGTGACGGTGGGAACCAACGATCCCAATGGGATCGTCCATACAGGTACCACGACAGGGCCAGCCGAAGTGCCGACCCCGGCTGGTAACGGTGGCACGCCGCCTGCCGTGCCCGACCCGCACGCCATCTATCTGGTTACAGTCGCAAAAAATGATGCGGTCACGATGCTGGTTTCGGGCAATCTGGGCTACACGGCTGCGGTAGGCGCGACGCAAGCAGATGGCGAAATCATTCTCAGTGGCGGCTATAACGTCTCTTCTGGTGGATCCTCCGATGCGCCGACAGTCGTGTTTGCGGATGAACCGGTCAACGGCAATAGCGTGAATGTCGAATTCGGAAGCTCCGATATCACTCTGACCAACGATATGACCGGTCAGACAACGGGTGCGATCGACCTCTCATTCAGTGGAACGACATTCGATGCTGAGCAGGGCCTTACCCTCCGTTCAGACGATGCCATTGATCTGACGCTTGCCAATGGTGAGCTATCTGTCGTTGGCAACCTTATCCTTGATGTCAGCGCGGCCGGTGCAATCGACCTCACACCAGGGTCAAACGGCGAAGACGCAGAGGGAGGCACGATTACCCTTGATGTCAGCGCCGGCGGCCTGCTCAGCGCGAACAATATCAGTTTGCTGGCGGATGCAACGGGCGGCCTTGGGACCGACAGCGCTGGTACTGCCAACGGCGGATCGATCAATATCTCTCTTTCCGGCGCGAGCACGATCAGCACCGGAATCATGCTGGCACGCGCGGCCGCGACAAATTATAGCGGCCAAAACGATCCTGTTCCCCTACTTGGCAATGACTCCTTCGGCGGCACGATAACCCTGAACGTGTCTGGTGGCACGCTCTCCGCTACCCAACTTGCGCTCGATGCATCCGCAACGGCGGCATTCGGCGATTCCGGCGCAGAAAGCAGCAATGATGCAACAGCCGGAACAGTTTCAGCCAATTTCACGGGCGGCTCGCACGAAATCGGCTTCCTGACGCTGCAGGCGGACTCCGACGCGGCAGGCTCTTATGATGTTAGCGGAACGGCGCGCGACGGCTTGGCCAATAGTGGCACGGTATCCCTGCTTGTCGACGGTGCCACGCTCACCATCACCAATAGTGCGGGTATCAGCGCCAATACCGACGGTCAGACATCGGCTGCGACCGCTGGAACCGTCAATCTGACGGTGCGCAACGCCGGTACGCTGGACATCGGCAACTTTCTCGACCTGTCGACTTATGCATATGGCGGGAATTCAGGCGTCGAAAACCAGGCTGGAACGATCAATGTCCTGGTCGACAATGCGGATTTGGCGTTCGATGACATATATCTGGACGTTTCCTCTTTTCTTGGCGATTTTGGCTTCTCAAATCCCGCCGATGCAGCTGCGGCTGGTGCAGTCACCATCACCGCTACTGGTGGCGGGCAGATTGTTGGGACCGGATCTTCCTCAATATACGCCAACGCCTTTGCCGTCTATGGCAGCGACGGTTCAACCGGCCAGGGCGGGACTGTGCTGTTAGATGCCAATGGCGGAACGATACAGATAGACAGATCAAGTTACATCGATGCGAGCGGCATCGGGAGTTCCAATTCCGACCCGAACGACCTTATCAATCGCGGCCGGGGAACGGGCGGCACGATCACCTTTCGCGTCCGCAATTCCGGAACCTTGGCTTTCGGAGATGTGAACGCTTACTCTGACGGTTCGGTCCAAGTCGAGTCCGAAGGTGGCAGTGCTGAACCAATCGGTGAAGGCGGGGTCGGAATCGGCGGCCAGATTATTGTCGACCTGATCAGTGGAACCTTTATCGCAGACGACTTCGATATCGGTGCTGATGGCTTTGGCGGACCGGGCGGCGGCGAAGTGGCCGATGTTTCCAATCTCGGCATCGCATCCTTTATCGAGGCTGACTATGGCAGCCGCCCTGCGGGTTTTGGCCCGGTCGGCTTTTCGCCCTTCGCCCTGCCAGTAGACCCGGGCGCAAATGGCGGCGTTGGAACCGGCGGTACGGTTTCCTGGAATTTGAACGGTGCGAATGCAACGGTCACCAATCTGACGATTTCCGCTGATGGTGTTGGCGGTTATGGTGGGGACGGCTATGGCGACGCCGGAATCGGCGCAGGCAACGGCGGAGACGGCATCGGTGGTGTAGCAACCTTCAATGCGATTACCGGATCGCTGACGGTGACAAACACCCTGACCGTTGCTGCAAACGGCAATGGTGGTTTTGGAGGATTCGGAGATGGAGCCGATGGAGGCAGCGGCGGCAATGGATTTGGCGGCGACGCGACATTCAATCTCGACGGCACTTCAACGATCGGCGCCAGCACCGTAATTGTTTCCACCGATGGATTCGGCGGTGACGGCGGCGACAGCGACCAATCCGGAGGCGGATTAGCCGGGGGCCCTGGCGGGGACGGGGGAAATGGCACGGGCGGTGATGCTGTGTTCAACAATACAGCCGGCACGCTCTCCTTCGGCATGCTCACGGCGCAATCCATTGGGACCGGCGGCGATGGCGGAGAACATGATGGCGGCTCACCCGGCCAAGCCATCGATGATGGCGGAGACGGTGGTGATGGCACCGGCGGCACCGCGACGATCAATCTGAATCAGGACGATCTTACTAGCCCTGCATATACTGTGGATGCCGGTGCGTTCGGCGGCGATGGTGGTCTCGGACTCAATAGCGGTGATGGCGGCAACGCAATTGCGGGCACGGCAGCGATCAACGTCAATAATGTGCAGGTGGATCTCGACGATCCGGCCATCCAAGCCATTGCCACCGGTGGCGATGGCGGCGATTCCGACGGCGTCGGCGGATTGGGCGGCAATGGCGGCAATGCGCAGGGCGGAACAGCGCGGCTGCAGGTCAGCGGCGCCAATGGCAGTATTCCGATCACCAATATCACTCTTGAAACCGATGCATTCGGTGGCAACGGTGGACAAGGGGGAACCGATCTCGTTGGTATCGCGGGCGACGGCGGCGACGGCGGTGACGCGATTGGCGGCAATTCCGAATTGATCGCACGGACCGGTGGGACAATCACGATCACAAGTGCCAGCTTCGATATTTCCAGCTCTGGCACCGGCGGTGTGGGCGGACCCGGAGGCGAAAGTGACTCAGGCACGTCGGGAGATGGCGGAGATGGCGGAGCCGGCACCGGTGGTTCGCCTACCCTGTTGGCCCAAGGCGGGACAATCGCGGCAAATGACATCAACTTCCTCGCTGTTGGCATCGGTGGAGATGGCGGACTTGAGGGTTCTACTGGTGGATTAACTGGCGTTGTTGGCAATGGCGGAAACGGTCTCGGCGGCAATCCGATTCTCGAAGTCCAGGAGGGCAGCCCCGGCATTATCACTCTCGCCGACGTTTTCATGCAGGCGGATGGTACGGCCGGATTGGGAGCGTTGAGCGGTTCGTCCTTTGGCGGGCGTATCGACATTATCGATACTTCGAGCGATCCAGCTGGGCTCATCACATTGGGGTCGTTGACCGCCCAAGCCCTGTCCAATTCGAGTGGACCAACCAGCGGCTTTTTCATGACAGCCAATAGCGGGTCGGTTGCGATCGCTGGTAATGTCGACATCACGGTCGGCGGCAATGCCGAATTTGCCTATGATGGCGATGGCCAGATGACGGTGGGCGGCAATATGACCGTGACCAGCGACGCATCTATTCTTGTCAGCCATACAAACAATAGCGGCCCGACAGTTTCGATCGACAGCGCAGGAAGCTTCACAGCACTCGCCGGCGGCTCGTTCAACGCGTCGGCTGGATCGATTGTCCGTACCGGCAGCGAAATGACGATTCTCGCCGACGTCGACATCATCGCCAACGACCTGCGCTCTGTGCCCTACATGGTCCTGCAGGCCGGGCAAAACGTCCTGCTCAACGATGCGCAGATCATTGGACCGCAGGGCATTTTCAATCTGGGCGGGCTGTTCATCGATGCCGGCTTCGTGACGGCCGGGATTTACGATTCCAATTATGATGCGACGATTACCGGCACCGTCACCTCGTACAGCAACATTGCCATGAACGCAGGCGGCAGCGCGATCTTCATGGCCGGTTCGAGCACGACCGCCGACAATGCGATGACCGTGCGCACGGGTGATGATATCATCGTCCAGTCGGGCGCTGCCATCGCCGCCGCCAACAGCCCGACAACCGCGATCAGCCTCGCCTCGCCGTTCGCCTCGGGCCCGAATATCCAGCTGCTTGCGGGCGATATCACCAGTTTGATCTCGCCACGACTCACGCCGATCTCCTCAATCGTCAACGCGGGCTCCGTCGATTCCAATGGCGGCGCAGTTATCATGACCGCCAATGCGATCGATGGCAGCGGAGGCACGATCGCCGGCAGCTCATTCCAAGCCGATATCAATAACGCGCCGAGCAATGCGGTCATTGCGGCAATCGGTCAGTCTGACGACAACGGCATGCTCAGCGGCCAATGCCTCGAGGGCAATGCCTGTCTCGGTAGCCTGTTCTTCGACAACCGCATCGAGGTCGGTCAGAACGGCGTACCCATCGATGTCGTCCTTGATGGGGGCGCGGTAGTCGCCAACGACATATTGATCACAACGCGATCGGGCATGGTGATCGGCACAGATGGTGTCGCATCGAGCTTCACGAGCATCAATCAGATCCTCGTCGAAAGCCAGGAAGGCGATATCGATCTGCGCGATACGGTTCTGTCTAGCGGCACGATGCGGATCATTGCGGCGGGCAGTTTGCTGGGCACCGGATCCCTTATTAGCGACAATGATGTCGGAATCACCGTTTCCCAGGACATATCCGCCACAGCCATAATCGGCCGCCAACTGACAACAGCGGCGAATATTGGCGGCGGGCTGGAAGCGCAATATAATGTGCCGGGTAGCATTTCCGTAGGAACATTGACCCAGAGTGCTGCTGCAAATGTGAATATCAGCGCAGGTAACGATATCGCCATTGGCCGAATCAATCTTCCCGCGCGCGCAATCGTTCTGACAGCAAATAATGGCAGTGCGTATCTGGGCAGTAACAGCAGCACGGCAACGGCAATCACCATCGACGCGCAAAGCATCGCGTTCAATGATCTCGACACAGTCGGCGCGATTATTCTTGACGCGAGCGCCGGAGACATAAGTGGGACAGGCCCCGGAGACCTCAATGCCGGTGGTACTATCGATCTCGATGCAACGGGATCGATAACCTTCGGGACCATTTCTGGCACAGCCATCGCCATTACGGCTGGGGGATCAATCACTGGCGGCGACGCAATAACGCCAACCGACACCCTCATTGGTAACCACATTACGCTCGATTCTGGCGGCGACGTCATCATCGACACGATTGATTCGAGCGATGATGTTAGCGTCACAGCCAGCGGCGCCATCGACATAATGGCAATCACTGGCGACTTTATCGATTTGACATCCGACGCGGTGATCGATGTTGGACAGGTTATTGGCGATCGTCTCGATGCGACAGGTAGCGCTCTCGATTTTGGCGATATCACCCTCACCTCCAATGGCTTTGCGGCAAGCGGCGCAGCCGTGCTGACGGCAACAGCAGGCGCAATCACGATTGATACGATTGACGCAACGCAGAGCGTTTCGCTGGAGGCAACCGGTGACATTGATTTTACGACGATATCGGCTGGCGGGGTATTTACGGCCGATTCAGGCGGCAGCATTGCTTTCACTTCTGCCAGCGGCGCAGCAATTGATTTCACCGCCAACGGATCAATCACTGGCAGCGACGCAATAACGCCAACCGACACCCTCATTGGTAACCACATTACGCTCGATTCTGGCGGCGACATCATCATCGACACGATTGATTCGAGCGATGATGTGAATGTCACAGCCAGCGGCGCTATCGACATCATGACGGTCAGCGGTGATTTCATCGAACTCTCGTCTGACGAGGTGATCGATGTCGGGCAGGTCAATGGCCTGCGTCTCGATGCGACGGGTAGCGTGCTTAATTTCGGCGACATTGTTCTCACCAGCAACGCGTTCGCCGCTAGCGGCGCAGCCGTGCTGACCGCAACCGCGGGTGCGATTACATTCGATACGCTTGATGCCACACGCAGCGTCACGCTCAGCGCGACCGGCGATATCGGTTTCGACACGGTGACGGCAGGCGGCTCGGTCACCGCTGATTCCGGCGGCAGTTTGGCATTCACCGCCATAGACGGCGAAGCCATTGACCTCACCGCAAGTGTCATGATTGCTGGAACCAGCCTCACAACACCGACCAATACCCTAATCGCCAACGATATCGTGCTGGATGCAGGCGGGATTATCGACGTTGCAACCATAGCGGCAAGTGGGGACGTCGATCTCAATGCAGGCGGAACACTTTCGGTCGACACACTCTCCGGCCAGTTCCTATCGCTAGCGGCAACGCAAGCGATCACGCTTGATATGGTCTCCGGCACCCGGCTCGAAGCGACCGGTGCATCGATTGAATTCGAAGAAGCGACTATTACGAGCAATGGGTTCGCGGCGAGCGGCTCCATCGATCTTGTTGCCACGTCAGGGGGCATCAATATCGGGTCGATCACTGCCAGTCGTGACATCACTCTGGAAGCCAATGGGGGCATTGTCGCTGATACAGTGAGCGCTGGCAGAGACGCAGCGCTGGGGTCCGTCAACGGCGCCGTTGTGGTGAATAGCGATATCGCAGTGACGGGCGACCTCGTCGCCAGCGGCGCGGCCATCCTGCTCAATGCGGTGAGCGATCTTGCCGTTACCGATGTGCGTGCGACCAATGGAGATATCGATATCGTCACCGGTGGTGCCCTGGTCATTGCCCAGGCGCAGTCTGTTGGCGATATCAATCTGACGAGTACCGATAGCTCGATAACAGCTGGTAATTTGCAGGCAGGGTTGGCCACTGTATCGCCCGCACCTTTTCTCGTGTCGATCACAGCACCATTTGGCAGCGTTGTCGGCTCACCAGGCCCGGGTGATATCACCATCAGCGCAGCGACCGACGCCGTGATCACGAACG
>CAJQMX010000319.1 GCA_905479515.1 uncultured Parasphingopyxis sp. | reverse complement strand
GGTCGGCTGTTCTTCCCTTGCCCCGCTGGGCGCACTGCTTCTTGTTGACCTGCACTGTGGCAGGGGCATCAATCAGTTTCGCAGGATCGGCGCGGCAGAAGGCTGTGCCGGCACATTCGGCCACCGGCTCAAATCCGCCTTTCCCGATGCCGCCATGATCAGCCAGATAGGCGGTGCCAAGTTCGCCGTGCTGCTGCCCAAGGGCAGGTCAAACCACGCCCTTCGCAAACTTGCGCAAGATCGCATTGCAGGGGTGCTTGCGCCCATTGCCTGGCAGGGCGAAACGATTGCGATCGACGCATCTATCGGCATGGCCTTTGCTGACCATCCCCTGAAGTTCGACCCCGAAGCCATGTTCGCGGCTGCGAACGCTGCGCTCCGCGAGCCAGCAGGGCAATAGTCGTCCGCGCCACGCGGTGGCGGTTGAGAGGGCATAGCACGGCATTTGACTCCGGTTCTCACCCTAGGCACATTTCTCACAGGGATAGATTTTGGCTGCACGGGTGTTGGCAGTTTCCGGGGAATGGCAACTCATGCGTTATCTGTTCAAAATGGTAATTGCCTGGAGCTTGCTCTCCCTTGCGCCAACCGCGAATGCACAGGTCCATGTCGAACTGGATAGCCGCGCGGCTATCCGGATCTTGGATGCGCTGGAAGACCCAAGATTTACGATGGATGCAGCACGGGAAATTGCTCGCTTGCCGGGTGGCCAGGGGCTTATCCGCAAGGCGATCAGTTACGGGCGTGAAGCCGATGAGGAAAGCTTTGCCAGAGCGCTTGTCGCTGCTGCTCGCGGTGATCGGGAGGCACCCGATCCGAGCGGTTTTCGCTTTGCCAATTTGAGGTCTGACACCGATCAGATACGCGCACTCATCGATGCCTTTGCCTCGGCTGATTCCGCACTGATGCAACAGGTGCGTGACAGGATAAGGCTATATTCGCCGCTCGATCTCGAATTGACGGTGCGCGGCGTGTTGATCGTCGGCGGAACCTCCGGCGGATTCGCATTTGACGACCAAGAGTTCTTTTTGAATCTTGATTACTTCCCCGTCGGAGACCTCGCTGCGCTCGTCATGACACATGAGCTGTATCACGCAATTCAAAGCAATCTGGCACCAGAAGAAACATGTACAGATGCCAGCGGAAATTTGATCAACGCGAGCAGTTTGTTTCGGAGCCTGCGAGACGAAGGAACAGCCTCTTGGGTTGGCGATTTTCTACTCCTGCCTGCGGAAGGTGAAGGAGCAAGCCAACGGCAGCGGGCGAGGGTGGCGCGTGGCCTGGGTCTCGCGCCCACGCGCGCCGTCACGCTGCTGGAACTTTCGGCCTTCGCAATGCTGAATTCTGCGGATATCGCATATCAGAGCATTTACGGCCTCGGTTTTTATGGCGATGAAATTCTCTATTCACTTGGATATATAATGGCGCGCGCGATCGAGGACGAGCATGGCGCCCAGGCTATTCCGGCATTGCTTAGCCAGCCGAATTATCGGTTTGTCGAAACATATATGCAGCTTTCAGCTTATGGTGAATCAGAAGCCGTTCCCCGGCTCGGTCAGGAAACTGCGCGTCTTGTTCAAAATTTGGCAGAATGCTCGATCTCATAGCGCCATCAAAACCCTTCAAATGTAGGAAAATCTGTCATACCGGGATGGCTTCGCAGCCCAAGATGGGAAGGAGCCATGATGGCCGCACTGTCGCTTCATGATCGTCCAAACCGATATTTGTGCGCAAACCTTGTAAACTTGTTCAGCTTTTCGCTTTCGAAGATGAATAAAACGGGCCGACTACCCCCGGCCTGTGTCAACGAGTGTCAACCTGCGCTCGGTGCGTCTGGCTGATATGGAACAGGTACCTGGCATTGCCGATGAGGCGAATCGGGATGCGGTGATTGGCTTGTGGCGCGATTGCGCATTGACCCGTCCGTGGAACGATCCCGGAGCGGATTTTCAGGCCGCCATTGAAAATCCCGCGTCTGACATCCTGCTCCTCACTGAGGTGGATAGGCTCATCGCTACCCTTATGGTCGGCTATGACGGGCATCGCGGCTGGGTCTATTATCTCGCCGTTCACCCCGCGCATCGCCGCAAGGGATTGGGCAAGCAGATGATGGCGGCGGCGGAGAATTGGCTGCGGGAGCGCGGCGCGCCGAAAATTCAGCTGATGGTACGCAGCGATAATGATGATGTAATTGCCTTTTATCAGGCGCTGGGGCTCGAGCACCAGCCGGTGGTGACGCTGGGGCGGCGGCTGGACGGTGAATCCGGGGCTTGAGGCTTTGAGGGCAGCGGCGTAACCAACCGCGATGAAAGTCGCCTACCGTGTCATCCATCAGCGCAAGTCGCTCATTGAAGCTTTGTTCAAGGGGCGGACCTGGACCGACTGGTATCTGGCCCAGCACAAACGCTGGTATGGCTGGAAAACGCTCGGCACGTTCCAGACCGTCGAAGAGGCTGAGCGGGCCTGTGCAGAGCATACCAAGGGCGATCTGTTGAACTGTGGTTCACGGATCGTCTCCGAGTTCACTGAAAAGGAATAGCGTTTCAATGACGCCGACTGCGAAAATCCTGCTTCTGGGGTCTGGCGAGCTGGGCAAGGAATTTGTCATCTCCTGCCAGCGGCTGGGCTGCCAGATAATTGCGTGCGACAGCTATGACGGAGCTCCGGCGATGCAGGTGGCCGATGAGCGCGAGGTTTTCTCGATGCTGGATGGCGAGGCGCTGGGCGCGGTGATCGAGAAGCATCAGCCCGATTTTATCGTGCCGGAAATCGAGGCGATCCGCACCGAGGTGCTCGCGGACTATGAGGGCAGGGGTTTCAATGTCGTGCCCTCCGCCCGCGCCGCGCAGATGACGATGAACCGCGATGCCATCCGCGATCTGGCAGCGCAGGAGCTGGGCCTCAGAACATCCGCCTATCGCTATGCCGAGACCCGGGAAGAGCTGCACGCGGCGGCCGAAGCTGTGGGTGTGCCGCTTGTCGTGAAGCCCGTCATGTCCTCATCCGGCAAGGGACAGAGCACGGTGCGGGATATGGGCGAGGTCGATGGAGCCTGGGACTATGCGGCGGCAGGCATGCGCGGGGATCGGCAGCGTGTAATCGCCGAGGCCTTTGTCGATTTCGATTATGAGATCACGCTGCTGACCATCCGCGCGAAAGATGGCGTCCATTTCTGTCCGCCCATCGGCCACCGGCAGGAGCGCGGGGATTACCGGGAAAGCTGGCAGCCTGCGGCCATGTCGCCAGCCGCACTGCGCACCGCGCAGGAGATGGCATCGAAAGTCGTCGATGCGCTGGGCGGGCACGGTATTTTCGGCGTCGAATTCTTTGTGAAGGGCGATGAGGTCATCTTCTCCGAACTCTCGCCGCGTCCGCATGATACGGGCATGGTCACCCTGATTTCGCAGGATCTGACCCAGTTTGATCTCCATGCCCGGGCGATCCTTGGCCTGCCCATTCCGGCGATAGAGGCGAAGGGTGCATCGGCCAGCGCGGTGATTCTTGCCGATCGCGAGGCGCAGGACTTTGCCTTTACCGGTGTGGACGAGGCGCTAGGCAAGGCGCACAGCGGCTGTCATATCGATGTCAGACTGTTCGGCAAGCCGGTTACGCGGCCATATCGGCGCATGGGCGTGGCTTTGGCCCGGGTCGAAACAGGTGATGTTGAAGAAGCATGCGCGGCTGCTATAGGCGCCGCATCGTGCGTTACACTGGTTTACAGGGAAGAATGACGATGGATCCGACTCTCTATGGCATCCCCAATTGCGACAGCATCAAAAAGGCGCGCAAATGGCTGGAGCGGCGCGGCGTGAACTATGCGTTTCATGACTATAAAAAGGCCGGCATCGACGAAGCCAAGCTGCGCGAATGGATGAGCGAAGTGGGCTGGGAAGTGCTGCTCAACAAGCGCGGCACGACGTTTCGCGATCTGCCTGCCGAAATGCGGGCCGATGTCGATGAAGATGTCGCGGTCGCGCTGATGAAGTCGCATCCCTCGATGATCAAACGTCCTGTGCTGGAGAGCGAGGGGCCGCTGATTGTCGGTTTCAAGGGCGGCGAATATGAAACTGTGCTGGGGCTGGAGCCTGAGTGATGGTTACGGCGCGCTGGAATGGAGAAATCATCGCGCAAAGCGACGCAACAATTGTCGTCGAGAATAACCACTATTTCCCGCGGGTTGCGGTGAATGAACATCTGCTCGTTGAGAGCGAAACGACGAGCTTCCGCCCCTGGAAGGGAACGGCCTCTTATTATTCGCTTCGTGTGAATGGCGAAACGAACCCGGATGCGGCCTGGTATTATCCCGATCCCAAGGAAAAGGCGGCTGCCATCGCGGATCATATCGCTTTCTGGAAGGGCGTGGAGGTCAGCTAGGGCAATCTACTCCTCGCCTGTCGCCCGCTCCTCTATCTGGTCTTCGCGATAGACTTGCATGACCTCATCAAGATCGCCTTCATCATCCCGTTCAGCGCGTTCCGGCGTGTTCAGCTCTTCGCTTTCCTCCGGCACAAGGCAGACTTCCGCGCGCACTGGAAGATGGTCGGAGCCCACCGCGTCCCGCACGCTCAGGCTATAAAGGCCAAATTCTTCGGTAAAGAAAACATGGTCGAGCGGCCAGCGGAATGCGGGAAGCGAGGCAGGAAATGTCGCGTAAAAGCCTCGTCCGATCCGCGGGTCGACATAGCGCCCCACCCTACGGAAAAGCTGGGATGTTTCGGACCAGCCGACATCATTGAAATCGCCAAGGGTAAAGGTCGGCATTCCGCTGTCACGTGTCATCATCGCGGCGATGGCTATCTCCGCGTCGCGTTCTTCCGTGTCCTGGCCGGGATGCGGAGGACGGGGATGCAGTGCGGAAAGCCGAAAGGGCTTGCCGGCGCGGGTTTGTAAAATGCCGTGGAAAGACGGGGTGCTCGGCTCGGCGAGATTCGTAAGCCGCCCCTCGACGACGGGGAGACGGGTCGCGAAGACAAGGCCATATTTGTTGGAGAGTGGCGCTTCGAATCGATGCTGAAAACTTGCAAGTGCTGGCTCCATCGCCTCGACCCAGGCCGTGTCTGTTTCCATCAGTACCAGAATGTCGGGATTCTCCCGCTCTATCAGCGCGAGCGTGCGATCATAATCGCGATTATCCTGCAAGACATTGAGACTGAGCGCCACGAAGCAATGGGATTGGCGCTCGGCGTCTGTCACCTCGATAGTCTGCGCCTCGACGCTCGCCAATATCGTATAGGGCCAGATATGACCCGCTTGGTAAGCCAGTGCGACCACTAGGGTGCCGCCCAGCAACCAGCGCCAGCGAAAACGAACGAAGCAGATCGCAAGAAATACAAGCGCGCCCAAGGTGAGCACGGCAAGTCTGGGGAAATCCCATGCCCGAATCCACCATTGGTTGGCTGGAATAGCGCTGGCGAGTGTTGCGACAATGACGAGAATCGCCGCAAAGATGATCAGCATGACTGCCGCCATGAGCCAGAAGAAACCGCTGCTTTTCTTTGAGACTGTCACGGTTTGCTCCCCATAT
>CAJQMX010000318.1 GCA_905479515.1 uncultured Parasphingopyxis sp. | reverse complement strand
CGACGAAGCGCGCCGACTATGAAACGCTGCGCAGCTGGCTTCTGGAAGATTTGAGGCTCGCCAAGGATGTCGACATTGTGCTCTTGTTCATGCACGGCTCGATGATGGCTGAGGGATATGACGATTGTGAGAGCGACATATTGGGGTGCGTGCGGGATATTGTCGGTGATGAGGTCCCTGTCGGCCTCCTCCTCGACCTCCATTGCAATGTAACATCGCAAATGCTGGAAAAAGCGAGCTTTGTAACAGCGTGTAAAGAGTATCCGCACACCGATTTCGAGGAGCGCGCTGTTGAGCTGTACGACCTATGCGTGCGCTTGCGGGAAAAAAAGATCCAGCCCAAGGTCGGTTTCGCCCGCGCGCCGATGCTGGGGCTGTTCCAGACCGCCCAGCCGCCTATGCGGGATTTCGTTGACCACATCATGGCGCGTGAGAAGGACCCGGGCATCCTTTCGATTACCCTGGCGCATGGCTTTCCATGGTCGGATTTCAAGGATGCCGGCGCCGGCGTCATCGTTATCACCGACAACGACCAGTCTCTCGCCGATACCCGCGCAGCTGAGATCTGTGAGGAGTTCTTTGCGCTTCGAGAACGCGGCCAGGCCCGTCTCTATTCTGTGGAAGAAGCGGTATCGGCCGCCCTCGCCAATGAGGAGGGCGCCGTCGTCATCGCCGATATGTCCGATAACCCCGGCGGCGGGGCGGCCTCTGACTCGACCTTCTTGTTGAAGGAGCTGTTGAAACGCGGCGCAGACAACGCCGCCGTCGCCTATGTCTGGGACCCGGCGGCGGTCGAAATCGCCTTCGCCGCCGGCGAAGGCGCGCGCCTGCCGCTCCGGATCGGAGGCAAGATCAGTCAGTTTTCCGGTCAGCCCGTCGATTTAGACGTTGAAGTGGTGGCGTTGAGAACGGACGCGATGCAGCCGCACATTGCCGACGGCGAGCCGACCGCCCTTGGCCGCACCGCGCTTGTGTCGTCGAATGGCGTTGAAATCATTCTCAATGACGTGCGTCAGCAGCCTTTCAGCGCCGAAGGCCTTGTCGCCGCCGGCCTCGACCCATGGTCGAAAAAGATTCTCGTTCTGAAGTCGTCGCATCATTTCTACGCCAACTTCCACGAGAAAGCCGCGAAAATCATCTATTGCGATGCGCCGGGCTTGCTCAATGGCGATGCAAAGAAAAGACCCTATAAAAAGATCACGCGCCCGATCTGGCCCCTGGACGACATCACACAGCCAAATGTGACCGAACGCGCTGAGGCCAGTTAAGCGCATATGAAAGCGATCGTCATAATCGGCTTGATCTTCGCTTTCGCCGCTGCGGGCGTCGGCCTTTCCTATGCGCTTGGCGCCAGCGCAGTCGCCGCCTATCTCATTTCAGGCTCCGGAGAATTTCTGGCGATCGCGCCGCAGCGGATTTTTTCCCAGATCGATGTATTCGCGATCATGGCCATGCCGCTTTTCATTCTCGCCGGCGAACTCATGAACCGGTCCGGCGTGACGCGAGCGCTGATTGATTTTTCTCTGCTGTTGCTGGGGCGCGTTCGCGGCGGACTGGGCCACGTCAATATTCTGACATCCGTTTTTTTCGCCGGCATCAGCGGCTCGGCGGCCGCAGACGCGGCCGCACTGTCCAATACTTTCGTGCCGCAGATGGAGCGGCGGGGATATGACCGGCAATACGCCGGCGCCATAACGGCGGCCTCCTCGGTCATCGGGCCCATCATTCCGCCCTCCATCATCATGATCCTCTACGGCGCGATCCTGTCTACGGACGTCGCGGCCCTCTTCGCCGCCGGCGTGGTGCCCGGCCTGTTGCTGGCGGCGTCCCTTTTCATCGCCAATGCGATCATCGCCGCCCGCGAAAAGCATCCGGGGGGCGCGGCGGAGGACACGCCGCCTCTTTTTCCAACCTTGAAACGCGCGCTGCCGGCGCTGCTTTTGCCGGTGATTATCTTGGGCGGCATCGTGTTCGGCGTGACGACCCCGATTGAGGCTGGCGCGCTCGCCTGTGTCGCGGCGAGCGTGATTGGCTTCGGATTGGGGGAACTGAACTGGCGGTCGGTCTATGAAGGAATAGAAAGAACGGCCCTTCTGACCGGGTCGATCTTCGTGATCATCGCTGCGGCGTCTTTGCTCAGCTATTTAATCGTCCTGCATCAAATTCCGGACGCAATCGCCGCGTTCGTCCAGGCGGTTAACCTGACCGGCTTTGCTTTCGTTCTTCTGATCATGCTGACTTTTCTCATTCTGGGGATGGGATTCGACTTTCTGCTCGGTTTGACCGTGATCGCTCCTTTGCTGGTGCCAATCGCCGTAGCCCAAGGCTCGCATCCCGTCGCTCTTGGCGTTCTGATCTGCCTTAACCTTGCAATCGGTTTGATCACGCCGCCGCTGGGCGGCGCCATCATGATGGTCTCGACCATCACCGGCGAAGGCTATTGGGGACTGTGCCGCCGCATTCTTCCCTTTGTCATCGCAGAATTTCTCGTGCTTTTGCTGATCGCCGTTTTTCCGGAACTGTCCTTAGCACTGCCAAGAGCGCTGGGATTGATATGAGACGGCGCGCATTTCTTTCAGGCGTTGGGGCAAGCCTGTTGACGGCAGGCTGCGCCGATCCCCGCAACACCGTGAAATTCGGCATGAGCACGCCCGCCGATCCGGCCCATAACGGCGTCTATGTCTGGGCGGAAGCCTTCATGAAAGTGCTGAATGGCGTCGGCCTCCGGACTGAAGCGTTCGCCAACAGCTCCATCGGGGGCGAACGTGAACGTGTCATGCAGTTGCGCATGGGGCTTCTGGAAGTCAACGCCACAGGCGGCGACGAAATTAACCGATGGTCACCCCTTTCAGCAGCCGGCGCGCACCCTTTTCTCATCGACACCTACAGCCACATGGATCGCCTGCTCACGAATACGCCTTATATCGAGCAGATATCTGAAGATTTTTCGGCTTACGGCTTTCGCCTAGTCGATTTCGCTTACACAGGCTCAATGGTCGGTCTCTTTACGCGCGGCCTGCCTGTGCGCACCATGGACGATCTTCGAAAGCTTCGTTTGCGGGTGCTCAGCTCAGCAGACCTGGATCTGTTGAATGCATGGAAAGTTCGCGGCGTCCAGGTGGCGTGGGAAGAAGTGGCTCAGGCGCTGCAAACGGGCATGGTGGACGCCTATCTCAACCCGCCTAACATCGCGCCGTTATTCGGCCACGGCGCCGTTCTGGACTATTTCACAGACCTGCGCATGGGCCCCGCCAGCCGCATGATCATCGCCTCCGAGCGCTGGCTGGAGACCTTGTCCGCGTCTCACCGGCAAGCCTTCGAAAAAGCTGTTGAAGCCGGTCGCACCGCAAATCGCCAATGGACGAGGAATGTTCAGGCGCGCGACCGGAAAAAGCTGAAACAGGCCGGCATCGAATGGATAACCCTCACCGATTCACAAAGGCGGGAATGGCTTGAGGCCAGCGAGGCTATTCCACAGGGGCGCTGGGAGACAAAGGAAGCCAGCGCGCAGTTCAGACAATGGATTGAAGACACGCAGGAGGCGCCGAAGTGACGCGGTTTGTCGCCATTCTCGCCTTAGTTTCCAAAAGTCTTGAGCGCATTGCGCTTATCATCGCGTGCTCGGGGCTCGTGCTGATGACAATCAGCATTCTTATCCAGATCCTGGCGCGCTACATCTTTTCCGAGCCGCTGGCCTGGACCGAAGAGCTCGCGCGTCATGCCATGATCTGGTCGGGATTTTCCGGAGCAACGGTCGCCTATTACCGGCGAGCCGACCCAGTTCTGTTCAACGCCGCATCGATCAAACGCGCATGGATGCGCCGCAGCGCGCAATTCATCGAGGTCGGGGCCGTTATCACGTTTTGCACCGCTGTTCTCGCAGCGTCGCCCGCCTTCATGGCGTTGCACCGGACCATGTTTACCGAAACTCTTCAGGCGCCGACGCAAATTGTCGTCGCAATCATCCCCTTGTCCATGGGCGTCATACTCTATCACGCGTTCGTGCGGCTAATGACCTTACTGTTTGCCAAAGCCGCCGATTGAAAGAGGACATCATGAAATCCAATTGGCTCTGGTTTGTCGCAAATATCGCGATTTTCGCCTTCATGTTCGCAGGACTGCGTGTTCTGGACGATGGCCCGACACCGCCGGACAACGGCTTCAACGTGGAACGCGCTTTTTCCATGCTTGAAACGCTCAATCCCGAAGGCCGTCCTCATCCGGCTGGCTCGGAAGAAAACAGGCGCATACGCAAGCGAATCGAACAGGCGCTCGAAAAAAACGATTATGAACCGGTTCTGCAAAAAGAAGATTTTTGCACTTCAATGCACGCCGGTTGCACCGCATTAGAGAATGTCTTCGCCGTCAAAAAGGGAACCGGCGCCGGCGACGACGCGATTCTCATCACGGCTCACTATGACAGCGCCCCGGTCGCGCCGGGCGCCGGCGACGATCTCGCCGCCGTGGCCGCCATGCTCGAAACCGCCCGGCTCGTCGCGAATGAAAGCTTTGAAAACGATGTCATCTTCCTCTTAGCTGACGGCGAGGAGACGGGACTGCGCGGTGCGATGGCGTTCGCCGAACACAGCCCCGAGATGGCGCGCGTCAAACTAGTCCTGAATTTTGAAGGGCGCGGCGTCGCCGGTCCGAGCGCAATGTTCGAAACAAGCCGGAACAACCGTCAGCTTATCAATATCTACGCCAAAGCCTCCAGTCGGCCGGTCGCCAATTCGCTGATGTATGACATTTATCGAAAGATGCCGAACAACACCGATCTGACGATCTACAAGCAAGCGGGCGCGGCGGGACTGAACTTCGCTTTTTCCAGAGGCGTCGCCCTCTATCATTCTTCCCGCGACAGCGCTGAAAATCTGAGCCTGAACAGCCTTGCCCATCATGGCGACAATATGTTGAGCGTTCTGCGCCAGACGGGCTCGCTGGATTTGTCATCCTTGGAGGCTAAAGGCGACAGCACGTTCGTCGACCTTTTCGGCCTCACGCTGCTGCATTGGCCGGCTGCGCTCAACCTGCCCGCCGCCCTCGCCGCCATTCTCTTGCTTTTCGGCATCGGCGCCAGAACCAACGCCTTTGGCGCCGGCCCTCTCGCTTTCGGTTTTACAGGCGCGCTCTCCCTGATCGCAGGGCTGGTTTTTATTGGCTGGGCGTTATCCTTTCCCCTCGGCGTTTGGCCCGGCATCCATCCTCTTGACCATCCCCACCCATGGCCGGGGCGCATTGCGCTTCTCGCCGGCGCCGTCCTCGTTGCTTTTATTTCCGGCACAACGCTCAGCGTTCGCGCCGGCATCGCCGCATCCCTGTTTGCAAACTGGTTGCTCATGGCGCTTTTTGCGCTTGCGCTCTCCATCCTTCTACCGGGAGGCGCCTATCTCGCCCTGGCGCCTGCCTTGGTTTTCGCCATTGCCGGCTTTGCCGAAACATTCCTGAGACGCGGAAAACCGCCCATTCTCGCAGCCATGCTCGGCCTGCTCGTTGCCGCTTACATGGCGGTCTATCACTTCTTGTTCTTCGACGTCGTATTCAACTTTCAGGTCAGTTACCTGAAAACGCCCATGCTGGCGCTTACCGCCCTCGCCTCCGCCCCTCTGCTCGCGACACGGCGCAGCGAGCCTCGGGACGCCGCGCCAAAGAGCGCCACCCTCATTACGGGCGCGTTCATTGCTATTGTCATGGCGATCGCCGCCACGGTCGCGATGTTCAGCCAAGCTTACACTGAAAACCGCCCGCGTTCGACGAACCTCGCCTATATGCAAGGAACGGATAGTGACGGGGCGACCCAGGCACGCTGGCGGCTTTTCACGTTTGGACCGTCAGACGAGGATTTCATCGCCGCGGCGGGCTTTCCGGAAGCCCCCGCAGCCTTCAAGAGATTTGGCGGCCGAGACTCGAAAGCGCGCTTCCTGCCCGCGCACAACCATGACCTTGCCGCACCAAGTCTGACCATCGCTTCTGATGACGTTTCCAATGGCGTTCGTATTGTTAAAGGGCGGCTGGCGGCTGGTCGCGCCGGTCCCTTTTTCGGGGTAACCTTCTCTCCCGAAACGAAGGCGAAGCAATTTCTGGTCAACGGCAAAGTGCTCATCGATGAGGAAAAGTTCCTCTCCGGCAAGCTTAACCAGTCCTTCTTCAATGGCTTCGGCGCACGCTCTTTGTCTTTCGAGCTTCATCTCGTTCCCGGCGAGCCTGCCGATCTAACCCTGTTCGAGGTGTCGGCGCTCCCGGACGATGAGACGGGACAGGCCATTATCGACAAGCGCCCGAACAACGCAGCTCCGCTTCAATTCGGTGATCACGCCGAAGTCCAACGCAACTACAGGCTTTAGGAAAACAGCATATCATGATTTTTGATTCATCGCCGTTCACATGGCCCAAAGGGCGCGTCACGCGTTGCATCTCGTTTGAAAATCCCGATGGCGCGCCTGGCGCCGGCGCCACGGCGTCCAGCCCGTTAGGGGAAGGCAGAAAAGGCTCCGCCGTACGTCATGTCCATGACGGGGAAACAATGCCGCTCGCCGATATCGCCGGAAACGGGACGATCCGCCATATTTGGCTGACGACGCATGACAAGCCCCATTATCTTCGCGGCTCGCTAATCCGAATTTATTGGGAAGAACAAGAGCACCCGAGCGTTGAGGTGCCGCTCTGCGAATTTTTCGGCTTTGCGCATGGAAAGACGCGGGCGTTCCAGAGCGTCTTTCACTCGGTCGGCTCCACCAAGGCGATGAATTTCTGGGCGCCCATGCCCTTCACCAAGCGCGCCAGAATCGAATTCGTCAATCAATCGGGCTCGCGCCTGCCGCTTTTCTACCAGATCAATTACACGCTTGACGATCAGCATCAGGACGATGTGGGGCGTCTTCACGCATCCTTCCGGCGCGAATGTGAGACGACGCTTCGGGAGGATTTCGAGATCATGAGCGAGCGCCAGGGGCGCATCCGCTTTCTCGGCGCGGTGCTTGGCGTCAGGCCAAAAGACCCGCTCTGGTGGGGCGAAGGCGAAATGAAAGCTTATATCGACGGAGACAAGCGCTTCCCGACGATCGCCGGAACAGGCGCTGAAGATTATATCGGCCAGGCCTGGGGCGTTCAAGATGACGCCTTTCTCCACCATGGCTGCAACTACAAAGAAAAATACGACGATGCGGATACAGGCGTCGTTTCCGCCTATCGCTGGCATCTGGCCGATCCGATCACCTGTGAGGAATCGATGCGCGTGACGATTCAACAGATCGGCCACCGGCCGACCGGCGCGGCGCGCACAATCGATGAATACAAGGCCGAATTATTCGAGAGATCCGACGACTGGTCGGCTGCGGCGTTCTGGTATGAAGCCGCGCCGTCGCAACCCTTGCCGCCCTGTCCGTCCGCTGAAATCCGGCTGGCCGACATCGAGCGTTTGGAGAAATGACAACAAGCAAAATTTGAGGGAACCCCATGGCGGAAACAATTCACATTTTCTGGCCGGGCGATTATCGCCCGACGCCAAACGCGCTCGCCACGAGACAAGTCGAACAGGCGACGCGCCAGCTTGAACAAAGCCTGGACCGTCTTGGCAAACGCCACAAGCGCGTTGACGGCATGATTACCAAGCCGAACGAGTCGATCGCCAAACTCAGCCCAATCGATGAGCCCATGATCGGCGTTTACGCTCATTGGGTCTACGGCCCGCACACGGTCGACGGGGTTGTCGGAAAAGACTCCCCTTTGCTGCTTGCAAGCAATTTCTCCGGCACATGGCCGGGTCTTGTAGGCCTGTTAAACACCGGCGCATGTCTTGAAATGGTGGACCGCAAAGCAAGCCGCATCTGGACCGATGCAGAAGACTGGCGCAAAGACGACGATTACATGGCGCGCCTTGAAGAATGGGTCGAGAATGGCGCCATCGCTTATGACGAAACCGCGATTTCAGAAACGCCCGCCGCCCCCGCCCCAGCGCAGGCGATTGCCGACGCCGTGGCCGCCTCCATGGCCGATCGCCGCCCGCTGGCGCTGATGCTCGGCGATACGTCGATGGGAATGACCAACGGCTATTTCGGGCCCCGCCTGCTCAGCAAGATCGGCTTTTCAGAACATAAAGTAGACCAGGCCTGGATCATCGAGCGCGGAAAGTTCATTTCGGAAAGCCGGATTAATGACGCCCTCGCCTTTGTCACGGAAAAAGGCGTCATGTTTTATTATGAACAGGAAGGCGCGGAAGATTTCACCGTCGACGCGACGCGCGAACAATTGCGCGATTACCTCGTCGTTCTGGATCTTGTCGACGAATTCAAGGCCGATTGCGTGGGCTGGCAATATCAATTGGGCCTGATCAATTCACGCCCGCCTTCTGACTTCGCCGAAGGGCTGCTCAACTCGGTCTGCCGTCCGGAATCGAATGGAGACACGATCGCCGACGCAACAGAGGCCGACCAAGGAAACCTGGTTCCGATGGAGATGATGAAACGCCTTTTAAAGGCGAAAGGCCTCCATCAGGCGGTATTCTTTCACGACATACGCTGGGGCGATGAGGTCGACGGGCGGTTTATCTGGCTTCTTCTGAATTCCGGCTCCAGCGGCGCCTACGCCTTCAACCACAACCCGGACTCGCTAACGGGCGTGCATTCCTACCGTCAGCCCTCGGCTTACTTTCCAGTAGCCGGCGGCACATTCGCCGGCGAGAGCCTGTCCGGCGAAATCACCTGGGCGCGCGCACATTTTTCCAACGGCGAATTGTGGATGGATATCGGTCGCGGCGAGATCGTCCAGCTCGAACCGGCGTTGCGCGATCTGTGGTGGAACAGCACGACGCCGCAATGGCCGTTTATGGCCGCCGACCTGCAGATGTCCCGCGACACGCTCATGGCGCACTATATGAGCAATCACGTCGCCGTCGCCTATGGCGACATATTTCATGAAATGGCGGCGCTTTCGAAAGCCATGGGCTTTCGCGTCCGCCATATCTGCGAGCAAAGAGCCGCATCATGAGCCAGCCGCTGCTGATCGGGGTCGATGGCGGAACGGAAAGTCTGCGCGTCGGCGTCTACACGCTTTCAGGCGAAGAGCTCGCTTCCGCCAGCGCGGCCTATGAAACGGTCTTTCCCGCTTCCGGCCAGGCGGAACAAAACCCGGAGGATTGGTGGCGCGCTTTGTGCACCGCCCTTCCCGAAGCAATGAAGAAAGCCGATGCAGCCGCCGGCGATATCGCCGCCATCACGCTCGACACGACATGCTGCACTGTCTGCTTTCTTGACGCCAAGAAGCGGCCATTGCGTCCGTCCTTGTTGTGGATGGATGTGCGCGCCGGCCAGCAGGCGACGCAGGTTCTCGATACCGGAGACGATGCGCTGAAGATCAACAATGGCGGTCACGGGCCCGTTTCCGCTGAGTGGATGATTCCCAAGAGCCTCTGGGTAAAAGAAAACCAGCCGGCGCTCTATGACGCCGCCGAGACAGTCTGTGAATATCAGGACTA
>CAJQMX010000317.1 GCA_905479515.1 uncultured Parasphingopyxis sp. | reverse complement strand
TGGGCGCGAAGCGGACATAAAGCCGGGCAGCTGCGAATGTCTCCAAAAAGGGGCGTTTGCCGACCAGCCGCTTTTATGTTCCATCCAATCAATTCTAATGACCGAAACTGGTGCGGAAGCTGACATTGCAATCGCTCTGCGTTTTTGTCCGCTAGTCGGACCAGCTGCACAGAACCGGACCGTCGGCAATCGGCCCAATCGCAGACGATCTGAAATGCGCCCAAGAACAGACCATTACTCAAAAATTGATTTTGACCAAAAGCCGACATTCAATTGCCATGCCCTCCATGCGTGTTGGCGTCGGTTAAACTTCGCTTGTTTGACAAATAATATTTCTCGAACCCGACGATGATAACGATGCCGACAAATGCGATGACTATAATCCACGGATCACTGTTGGCTTTCATCATCAGGAAAGCGCCGAGCACAACGACATCGAAAAATATCGCGCTCAGCAATACCCATCCTTGGGCTCCTACATCCTTACGTAAATATCTGAACACACCCCAGTGGATGACGATGTCCATCACCAGATAGAAAATCGCGCCAAGCGATGCGATACGGCCCAGATCAAAAAATGCGGCCAGCAAGCCTGCTGCTATGACGGTATAAACCAATGTATGCGTCTGAATGCCGCCAGGCATGCCAAAGTGACGGTGCGGAATAAGCTCCATATCGGTCAGCATCGCAAGCATGCGGGAGACCGCAAACACACTGGCAAGAAGTCCCGATGCCGTTGCAATAATGGCAATGGCAACGGTAAACCAAACACCATAGTCACCAAAGGCCGGGCGGGCCGCTTCAGCGAGCGCATAGTCCTTCGCCGCGGCAATTTCATCAATGCCAAGCGTCGAGCCGACCGCAAAGGCCACCGCCATATAGACGAGCAGACAGATCGCCAGCGAGATCATGATCGCACGACCTACGTTCTTTTCAGGATGGACAACTTCTCCGCCGCTGTTGGTAATTGTCGTAAAGCCCTTGAACGCAAGAATGGCGAGGGCAATCCCGGCGATAAATCCGGTCGGAGAGGCCGCGCTTTCTGGCGCACTTTGCGCAGATTCAAAGGTGAAACCAGCGGCCCAAAGTATCGCGAGAGAGAATATCAATATGCCGCCGATTTTGAGTATTGCAGTGACCGATGAAATCGACCCGATAATCTTGTTGCTTGCGATATTGACGAGAAAGGCAAAAATGATCAGGCCGATAGCGAGTATCGGCACCAAGATGGAATCGCGGCCAACGTCGAAGAGTTGCAATGTGTAAGTCCCGAACGTCCGGGCAACGAGGCTTTCATTGATGATCATCGAGAAGGCCATCATTAGCGCAGCGGCTCCCGTCACTGTCGCGGGTCCATAGGCCTTTTGCAGGATCATGGCGATGCCGCCAGCGGAAGGATATTTATTGGACACCTTGATATAGGTATAAGCGCTAAATCCGCTGATCACGGCGGCAATAAGGAAAGCCAGCGGGAATAATGGGCCGGATAATTCCGCAACCTGCCCGGTCAGAGCAAATATCCCCGCACCGATCATAACACCGGTGCCCATTGCCACTGTTCCCGCCAATGTCAGGCTGCCCGCTTTGTAGGACGAGGTTTTTTTACCGGTTTTCACAGCGCTCCCGTGGTCGTTCATCGCCATTCACTTCTAAATCGCGCTGCCCGGTCCGCAAAGCGGTTCATATGCGATACCGCTTCCGTTGTCAGAGGATGTTGTGTCGCATCCTCCCTGGGTGAAATAAGTTCTGCCAATGCACGAACTTTTTCATGGGTTTTATCTGGGCTTTCCGAAAGCAGAGCCAACACGATATTCTCCAGTGCAATAACGCGAACTCTAAGCTGGACGAGTTCGGCGTTACCTATGTGCGGATATTCCGATGTCCGGTTATCCTCTTCGGTTTGTGCGCCACCTTCATTGTCCCAGCGGGAAAGCGCACGATAAGGGTCCCGATATAGCTCGGCGTCTTTTTTATCAGTCATGGATCTTTCCTGTCTACTTGGGGCTGCCTTCTCGCGAACCAGAGTGTGATCGAAGGTATAACGATCCACATCACAATAGGGATCAGGCCGACATCTACAAACGGTATGACCGGCATAAGGTCGCTATAGCGCCAACCCCAATCCCAGTCGCGCGGCACCTTCGTCGCGAATATTTCGATGACTAGCGTGATTGTCAGACCCGTTCCCAAATAGACCCCCAACATCCAGATCTTTGGATCGAACATCCAGTATCTATTTCGTTTGAGCAAAGAGACGAGCGAATAGGCGACGAGCAGGATCCCGGCATCGCCGAAACTTGCTTGCGTGCAGCCCAATGTCCTCTCCCAATAGGTTGCCTGTCCGACATCAAAAAAGGGCATCTGCAGAAACTCCCAGATGAAGGAGGTCATAAAGCCGAAAATCGCGACGTGCACTTCAGGTTGCTTGTCAAAGTTCATGATACGACAACTCCGGTTTTGAATAGCGAAACAGGACCCGCTGCGGTCGGGAAACTGTGCAATGTAGGAAGTTGGGTCAAAATCATTTCAGCTTTTCCGCCTCGCGTCTGCGAAGCAGATAATATGCTGCGGGCACAACAAATAGCGAAAGCAAAGGCGCGCTCAGCATGCCGCCGACCATCGGAGCGGCAATCCGGCGCATCACTTCCGACCCGGCGCCTTCGCCGATGAGGATCGGGAAAAGGCCTGCCAAGATCACCGCTACGGTCATCGCCTTTGGCCGTATTCGCAGCAATGCGCCTTCACGCACTGCCTGTTTCACCTGCTCTGCGTCCGGCTTTTCGCCGCGCGCTTCCAGTGCCTGTTTCAGATAGATCAGCATCACCACGCCAAACTCTGCTGACACGCCGGCAAGCGCGATAAAACCAACCGCAGTTGCAATCGACTGGTTGAGGCCCATCGCATAGAGCAGCCATAATCCGCCGGTGAATGCGAATGGCAATGTTGCCATGATCAGCAACGCTTCATCAAAACGGCGGAAGGTCAGATAGAGCAGAAAGAAGATGATCGCCAAAGTGGCGGGCACGACCACCATCAGCCGATTGGTTGCGCGTTGCAGATACTCGAACTGCCCGGTATAAGCCACGCTAACACCCGGTGGCAGATCAACCTCCTTGCCAATGGCCGCTTGCAAATCTGCAACCACCGACACCAGATCGCGTCCCCTGGTATCGACGTATATCCAGGTTGATGGCCGCCCATTTTCACTGCGCAGCATCGGCGGACCGGAACTGATGTCAATGTCGGCGACCGTGCCCAAGGTAATCTGCTGCAAGGATGGCGTGAGAACCGGAAGATTTCGCAGGTTTTCCAGGCTATCACGTATCTCCCGCGGATAGCGGACGCTTATCGGATAGCGGGCGAGCCCTTCGACGGTTTCGCCAACATTCTTGCCCCCGATTGCGCTCGATACGACAGACTGGACATCGGAAATATTGAGTCCGTAACGGGCGGCAGCCGCGCGGTCGATATCAATGTCGATATAGCTTCCGCCGGTCAGTCTTTCCGCCAGGGCCGAACTGACACCTTCAACCTTTTTGGCAGCAGCCTCGATTTTCTGGGCGACCTTGTCAATTGCATCGAGATTATCACCCGACACCTTGATCCCGATCGGGCTTTTAATTCCCGTCGAGAGCATTTCGATACGGTTGCGGATCGGCGGAATCCAGAAATTGGCCAGTCCGGGAACCCTGACCGCTTTGTCGAGCTCCTCAATCAGCTTGTCCGACGTCATGCCCGCGCGCCATTCTTCCTTCGGCTTGAAATGGATGGTCGTCTCGAACATGGTTAGCGGAGCAGGATCAGTTGCTGTATCGGCGCGCCCAGCCTTACCGAACACTGTTTCCACTTCAGGCACCGATTTTATCAATCGGTTGGTCTGTTGAAGCAGTTCTGAGGCTTTCGCCGGAGATAGCCCCGGCAGGGCATTGGGCATGTAAAGCAAATCGCCTTCATCCATTTGCGGCATGAACTCGCCGCCAAGCTGGCTGATCGGCCAAGCGCTGGTAGCAAAGATGAGCAGCGCGATCACGAGCAGTTTTTTCGGGCTTTTGAGCGACCAGTCGAGTGCTGGCCTATAGATTTTCATGAGGAAGCGACTGATCGGATTTTTCTCTTCGGACGGTATTTTTCCGCGAATGAAATAGCCCATCAAAACCGGTATCAAGGTGATCGAGAGAATGGCAGCCCCCGCCATCGCGTAGGTTTTTGTGAATGCCAGTGGGGAGAATAGCCGTCCTTCTTGCCCTTCCAGGGTAAAGATCGGCAGGAATGAAAAGGTGATGATGAGCAGGCTGAGGAAAAGCGCCGGGCCAACTTCAACCGCTGCATCGACGATCAGCTGCCATCGCTTTTCGCCCGGCATTTCGGCGTCCGGGTTGTCATTCTGCCATTTTTCAAGATGCTTGTGCGCATTCTCAATCATGACAATGGCGGCATCGACCATCGCGCCAATGGCAATGGCAATTCCGCCAAGCGACATGATATTAGCGTTAATCCCCTGAAAGCGCATGACCAGAAATGCGATCAATATACCAAGCGGTAGGGTTAGAATAGCCACGAGCGCAGAGCGCGCGTGCCAAAGGAACAATGCGCACACAATTGCAACGACGATAAATTCTTCGAGCAATTTCGTGGTGAGATTATCGACCGCCTTGTCGATCAGTTCGGAACGGTCATAGGTCGTCACAACCTCGACTCCGGGCGGCAGGCTCTGCTTGAGCGTCGCAAGCTTCGCTTTCACCCCGGCAATAGTCTCGCGGGCGTTTTTACCGGAGCGCAAGATGATGACGCCGCCAGCCACTTCGCCTTCACCGTTCAGTTCTGCTATCCCGCGTCTGATTTCGGGGCCTATTTGAATCCGCGCAATATCACCCAAGGTGACGGGAATACCGCCGCGCGCGGTTTTTAAGGGAATGGCCCGGAAATCATTTAGATTTTCCAGATAGCCGTTGGCCCTCACGATATATTCGCGTTCGGCCAGTTCCACGATCGAACCGCCGACTTCCTGATTTGCGTTCTGGATCGCCTTGATCACGCTGTCTTGGTCAATCCCCAGAGACACCATCCGGTCAGGATCAAGCACAACCTGATATTGTTTCACCATACCGCCAATGGACGCGACTTCCGCAACGCCGGGAATGGTCTGCAATTCATAGCGGAGGAACCAGTCCTGCAACGAGCGAAGCTGGGACAGGTCATTGCGCCCGGTTCGGTCGACAAGGGCATATTCATAGATCCAGCCGACACCGGTTGCGTCTGGCCCCAGCGTCGGGACAACGCCGGTCGGCAGATCGGCTTGAACCTGATTGAGATATTCCAGAACCCGCGAACGTGCCCAATAGAGATCGGTGCTGTCATCAAACAGCACATAGACATAGCTGTCTCCATTGAATGAATAGCCGCGCACCGCGCGTGACCCCGGAACCGACAGCATTGTGGTTGTGATGGGATAGGTAACCTGATTTTCGACGATCTGCGGAGCCTGTCCGGGATAGGGGGTGCGAATAATGACCTGCACATCGGAAAGGTCCGGCAGGGCATCGACCGGCATGGTTCTGACGGCCCAGATACCCGACGCCAGCAATGCCGCCATTATGAGCAGGACAAATATGCGCGCATTTACGCTGAGCCGTATGACCTTTTCGATCATTGGTTGGCCTCTGCGCGGCTAATGCTGGTGATGGTTGATCCGGTTTCCATTTGCATGAAGCGGAAGGTCACGCGGTCGCCTTTTTTAAAGCCGCGCAACAAACCCGGTTTGGCGAGTTTGAAGTCCATCGTCATGGCTGGCCATTTGAGGGCAGGCACGGGTTCGTGCGACAAGGTGACCGCGCCGCTTGTGATCGCTTCAATTCTGCCGGATGTTTGATAGCCGGACATTTTCTTGGGCGCGCTTTTCTGCTCACCCTCAATCGGACGCACTTTGATCCCTGAAAGGCTCGCTTCTGAATCGACCAGAAACTGGCCAGAAACAATTACTTTTTCACCTGGTAATAGGCCGGCCAATATTTCCGTCTGTCCGCCGCCTTCGCGGCCTATTTTGACCTCTGCCGGGCGATAGCGACCCTTGCCATTCGCTAGCATTACCAAGTTGCGCGTTCCGGTTGCGATAATCGCTTCGGTGGGGACCAGAATAGCAGGACTGCCCGTGTCACCCATATCTACGGTAGCGAACATGCCGGGACGAAGTCGTCCGCCTTTATTGGCTAGTTCGATCCGTCCGGTGAGCGTTCTGCTGCCGCTTTCGACGGAAGGCAAAATCGCAATGACTTTGCCCGCAAACTCCATATCGGGGAAGCTTTGCAGTTCAGCAACGGCGCGCTGCCCTACCCGTATTTCCGAGGCCCTTGCTTCGGGAATGGCAACATTCAGCCATACGGTATTCAGTCCGTTAATCTGTGCCAGCGGCTGGCCTTCAGCCAAGGTCATACCTTCTCTTACGCTCAGGCTTTCGATCACCCCGCCGATGGGCGCGGACACCGTGTAAACGCTTTGCTGCCTTCCACTTCGCTCTACCCGGCGGATCAGATCGTCTGGCATGCCCAGCAGCCGCATCCGTTCCTTTGCCGCTGTGGCAAAGTGGTCATTGCCGCTTCGTGCTAGCGCAAGATATTCTGCCTGTGCGCCGCCCCAGTCGGGCACCAATATGTCAGCCAAGGGAGCTCCAGCGGGCACAATGTCGCTGGGAGCACGGCGATAGGTGCGCTGGACAAATCCGCCCGACCTGGCCTGAACAATGGCGATATCGCGTTCGTTAAACTCGATTGTTCCCGTTACACGGAGCTTGGACTCAATTTTTCCAACCAACGCCTCAGCGGTGCGGATACCCAGATTTTGCGCAATATCCGGAGAAATGGTGATCCCCGGCTCGCTGGCATTCCCATCACTGGCTTCGCCAGCATATTTGGGAACAAGCTGCATATCCATGAACGGAGACTTGCCCGGTGCGTCAAATTTTTGCTGGGGAAACATCGGATCATAATAATAGAGGATATCCCCGTCGCCCTGCGTAGTCGCGGTTTTACTGCTATCGCCCGCCCCGCCAGTGCCGAGCCAATATCCGCCACCGCCCGCGGCCAGAACCGTAGCAAGAACAAGCACGCGCCATTTATTGTCTTGGATGGATGTCAGCGTCATGGCTGGTTCCTCTCATAAGTATATTTGATGCGAACTGTGTCGCGAACCAACGTGGCTTCCCGGTCGAGCAGATCGATTTCCGCCTCTGCGAAGGTCACGGCTGCATTGAGCGCCGTGTCCAGATCAACGCGGCCGGCGCCGTAGCTAACCCGTTCCAGTTCAGCCTGTTTTTTGGCCAAGGGTAAAAGTGTGTTTTTGGACCGTTCCCAGTTTTCCCGGTAAGACCGGTTTGCAGCGAGATCGCTGGAGAGCTCTGCGTGCAATTGCCTTTCCAGATCATTGGCTTCCAGCCGGGCTGCGCTGGCTTCCAAAATTCGCGCGTCGATGATCGGGTTTTGCCGCTTTTTTGCAAATAACGGTAGATCGATCGTTACACCAACCGAGACATATTCGCCATATTCCGGCCGGCGATGCACATAAGAGGCATTCACACTGAAGTCGGGTCGCTTGTTCGCCCGCGCCAGTTCCACGTCGGCGTCGGCCCGTTCGACTTTCGCATCCTGAATGTCCAGAATGGGTAGCTCCTTGATCGTGCTGACAAGAGCATCCCGGTCAATGGTGAATTCAGGGAGCGTCCCTTCGGTTTCGGGGCTTTCGACGCCGGTCCACCGAGCGAGCATTGCCCGTGCCTTTTCAATATCAGCGGCACGCAGCGAGCGCCGGTCAGCTAGTTTCGCGATCAGCCGTTCCGGCTCGAACGCTTGAGCTGGACGTGTGGTCCCTGATTCAAGGCGCGCGCCAACCGTTGCCGACACTTCATTGAGGCTTTGCTGCAAAACTTCCAGTATTTGGAGCCGCCGCTGGGCGTAATAGAGATCGATCCAGGAAAGCGCAGAATAAAGCTGCACATCCTGAACCAAAGTTTCCTTATTGGCTCTAGCCACTGTTATGTCCGCCATCGCCTGACCTGCCCGGGCGCGTCTTTTTGCGCCATTGGGAATATCCTGGCTGATACCGATCCTTTGCCTGGGAAATCCGTCACGACCCGGCCGCGGAGAAATCTCGAATGGGCCAGCAATTCTCCGATCCATTATGTCGACGCTGAGTTTCGGATCTGGAAGTTGATCGGCCGCAATCGCGGCGCTCTGCGCCGCTTCAACAACGAGCGACCGGGCCTCTATTGCTGGCGTCGCTGTCTCTGCCAGTTCGACCGCTTCTGCGAACGTGAGTGGTTCGGCTTGAAGGGAAAAGACGGGGACATATAGCGCTAAGGCCGGCAATGCCAACAATGGGCGCCGGGATCTTGCCTGGCGGGTTTTCGGTCGATATTTCATTATGCTTGCTCACTAAAATAGTAGGGCGAACATGCCGTCATCGGTGGCGGCAATTTTTAACCTTGGAGGTTAGATGTTCGAAAGTTTGCGGGCTTGCTTCTCGCCGGTATGCCAGAGCAATTTCACAGAAATCGGACAGAGATCGCAAGAATATCGTCACCCTAAAAAAGGCGGTATTCGCGATCTGCGTTCAAGCAATAATGGGAGGCTTTATCTCGGGAATGCTATGCATGCCAGTTGGGTTTCCAAACAGACGGCGCGTGTGGGACATAGCTTTAACGGCGATTGTTTCGGCGAAAGCTGGGCTAGCTAGAAAAGTCGTAGTTGTCTGAGAACATTGCAGCATCGCCGCGCAATCTGACCCACAACAATCCTTGGATTCATTGCCGTTTGTGGACGTTTCATTCATACCCGGTTCGCTGCAATGGGACATTTCCACACTACCAGCATCGCTTTTCGCTAGGGATAGGCAGGACATCGGACTGGCGATTCCCTGTCCAGCTAAGGCAAGTCCAAGAAGAACGAATAGAAAGAGCTGTTTAAACACGAACCGAGTGTCCGGTGTTTTCCGATCCCCGTCAACCCAATCTTTGACCGAGATGATGGCGGTGAGGCAAGTCTTTGCGCCACTGTCCCACGGTAATGTGAATTGCCCACTTTCGCGATACTGAAGCCACATTGACAATGCCCTTTCTAGGCGAATAACCGGAATAACCTATTACCTTACAGAACCTTGTTGTTCGCGGACCTACGCCAACCTCGTGCGGTTCATCAGCACAGGCTCGCTGCATCCACACCTTGACTGGCCAACATTTCGTTCACATTTGCTGCAATCACACCGTAACTGACATTTCCGAACAGCTTCTGGCGGCCTTCGTTGATCACATATGTTGGACTGCCCTCGATCCCGTGTAGCTGAGCAAGGTCATAATCCTTTGTGAGCTTTGCAATGGCTTCACCGGTTTTGAATTTATTCAATATATTGTCAAAATCGACATGCAAGAGCCCTGCTATTTCTCGTTGCACATCCCAATCCGAGACATCCTCTGCTCTTGTAAAAAAGGCAGAGCGCAGTTCCCGCGCGGCGAGGATGGATGGTCGTTCAGCAACAGGGGCTTTGGATATGAAGCCCTCTTGCTCGATCAATTCCACCGCCTTGATGAACAGATGTGGGCTCGCCGATGAGCGCGGCCGTGTCTTTGCCCAGGTATCGCTGTGAATCGGCAAATTCTCGAATTTCCCGGCGATGCCTTGGACATGGTTCGCATAACCATCAAAACCGCCCCGGTCTGTCCATTGAGACGCGATTTTTGTCCATGTATCCGGGAATACAGAGCAGAAATGGATGTTGATAGTTATCCGATCACCAAACTCTGCTGTAAGCCGATCAAAATTGCTCTGGGAGGCATAGGCCCATACGCAAAGTATATCTGAAAAATGGTCAATTTGAGCGGTTGGCATTGCGACTGTCTTTCTGAAAGGCTGATAACCACCAGCCGCTATTACCAATGTGCAACGGGAAGCTCGGCGGCAAACTATTCAATGCGGGAATAGTGCATAGAAAGTGGGAAGAACCCGGCTTGTTCACTAGCTTGGCTTCTTCCCGCTTAATTGACCGCGGTCCTTTGCGCTATTTTTTTGGCGGCATCATCAGTTCCTGCTGCATCATCAGGCTTTCCATCATCTCATGCATCATACCCATATGCTGCTTCATTTTCTCCATATGTGCTGGGTCCATCTTCATCATGCCACCCTCGGCGATCTTGGCCTTCATTTTTTCTTTATGTGCCGGGTCCATCGCCATTGGCTTCTTTCCCTGTGCCATCATACCGCCTTCGGCCATCTTGGCCTTCATAGACGCCATATGGGCTTTCATCATGGCCATGTTTTCGGTCATGAGCTTTTCTCGCTCTGCAGGCGTCTTGGCGTTCTGGGCTCGCTCCATCATCTGTTGATGCGCGGAATGATCGCCCATCGGCATGGCATGACTCTGCATGGCGGGCTTCGGTTCCGGGGGCGCTGCGTAGGCCGCACAGCCGGTCAGCATGGTGAAAACAGCGACGGTGGCAAGGTAGGGAGTTCTCATGTATAATTTCCTTTTTGTGTAGTTGCCCTCATGGAGGACGAAATCGGCGGCGCGACATTATATTTTCACCAGTAAATACTGGGGTCAGAGGAATTATTCGCTCGAACTTCTGCTCGTCAATCAGCGCGTTTGATCATGTATTATGGTTTGGATTACAGGCGACATCTCGCATGATTGGCACCTCGATCCGTCGTCGCTAAGCAAGCAAGCGATTATAGGTAGCGGTAATCGCCCAGACGAATAGCCCGGAGAAAACACTCCACGTGACAAGCCCGACAAAAAAGCCTGTCCAATGCAATGACCAGCCCATACCCTCAAAATTCGAGTGGACCATATGACCGCTCATTTGCATCATACCGCCAGGGGCCAAGATGACAAAAAGACTGCATAATATCCACGCAACTCCGAAGATAATTGCAGTGGCTAAACCAAGCTTAATGGCATCGAACTTCATTTCGCTCTCCTGATTGAAAACCAGCCGCCCCGAAAATCGGAGACATCTTGCAACCAGTTACCAACTGACAATAACAGGCCATCCCTTCTACGCTCATAGGTAATATTACTGAGCCAGCGCTTTGCGGCGCAAGCGCAAGGCGTTAGCGATTACCGAAACAGACGATAGGCTCATCGCCGCCGCCGCGATCATCGGGCTGAGTAAGATGCCGAACCACGGATAGAGAATGCCTGCCGCAACCGGCACACCAAGCCCGTTATAGATAAACGCAAAGAACAAGTTCTGTCGGATATTACCCATTGTTAGCTGACTGAGGTGGCGTGCCTTGGCTATGCCACCCAAATCACCCTTGACCAGCGTGATACCCGCGCTTTCCATCGCCACATCGGTGCCAGTGCCCATCGCAATTCCCACATCGGCCTTGGCGAGAGCGGGAGCGTCATTGATGCCGTCTCCTGCCATTGCGACTATTTTACCCGCCGCTTGAAGCTCGCTGATGACCCGGTGTTTGTCTTCGGGTGACACATTGGCGTGGATTTCATCGATCCCTATCATCTTGCCAACGGCTTGCGCGGTGGCTTCGGCATCTCCGGTTAACATGACCACGCGGATATTGGCTTTGTGCAGCGCTTTGATCGCTTCTGCCGTGGTCGGTTTGATCGGATCGGCGACACCGATAAGACCCGCCGGTTTGCCATCGACGGCCACAAACATAACGGTTTGCCCTTGTGATCGGCCGTCCTGCGCCTTGGCAATCAGGTCCGCGCTCTCGGCACCGAGCCGGTCCATCATTTTTTCATTGCCGATGGCGACGCGCTTACCGCGTGCGCTGGCTTCAACCCCTTCGCCGGTCACCGACTGAAAATCGGTTGCCGCATCAAACGAAAGCCCCTTTTCCTTTGCGCCGGTTACAATTGCGGCTGCCAGCGGATGTTCACTCGCCATTTCGATTGCGGCCACAAGCGCAAGCATTTCGTCGCTGTCAAAACCCTTTTCCGGTTCGACCGAAACCAGTTTAGGCTTGCCCTCGGTGAGCGTGCCGGTTTTATCGACCACGATTGTGTCAATCTTCTCGAGAGTTTCGAGCGCCTCGGCATTTTTGATCAAAATACCGTTTTGCGCGCCCTTGCCGGTGCCAACCATGATCGACATCGGCGTGGCAAGGCCAAGCGCACAAGGACAAGCGATGATAAGGACCGCGACCGCGTTGACTAAGCCATAGGCCAGCGCCGGTTCTGGCCCCCAAATGGACCATATAATGAAAGTGGCAATAGCGATCAGAACCACCGCGGGCACAAACAGGCCAGCAACCGTATCAGCCAGTTTCTGGATAGGAGCACGGCTGCGCTGTGCTTCGGCGACCATCTGGACGATCTTGGCGAGAAGCGTATCCTTACCAACGCGTTCGGCGGTCATGATAAAGCTGCCAGTCTGGTTGACCGTGCCGCCGGTGACAACATCACCTTCAGCTTTCGCAACCGGTATTGGTTCCCCCGTAATCATTGATTGATCAATCGTGCTGGACCCCTTGGCAATGGTGCCATCAACGGGAACTTTATCGCCCGGACGGACGCGCAAGCTGTCGCCGCTCTGCACCAGGTCGAGAGATATTTCCTCTTCCGAGCCATCCGCGCCAACGCGCAGCGCAACTGGCGGTGCCAGTTCAAGCAACGCGCGCAACGCACTTGATGTCTGTCCGCGCGCTTTCAGTTCCAACACTTGCCCCAATAACACCAGGGTCGTGATGACAGCCGCTGCTTCGTAATAGACAGCCACGCCCCCATCATGGCCGCGGAATGCTGCCGGGAAAATGCTAGGAAACAGCGTCGCAACCAGACTGAAGCCATAGGCAACTGCCACGCCTAGACCAATCAGCGTGAACATATTGAGGTTCATGGTTTTAAGCGAATTCACGCCGCGCACAAAGAACGGCCACGCGCCCCACAGAACTACTGGCGATGCCAGCAAAAGCTGCAACCATTGCGATACTCCCGGCTCAAATAAACCTTCAAACGGCCTGCCCGGAATAAGGTCGCCCATCGCGTAAATAAAAAGCGGGATGGAAAACAACGCACTGACCCAGAAGCGCTTGCGCATATCGAGATATTCGGGATCGGGGCCAGTATCGAGACTAAAGGTCTCGGGTTCAAGTGCCATCCCACAGATCGGACAGGAACCCGGTCCTTCTTGCCTAATTTCTGGATGCATCGGGCAGGTGTAGATCGTGCCCGCTGGAACATTTTCTGATACTTCGCGGTGCTTTCCAGTGAGGTAATGCGCTGGGTCGGCGATAAATTTGGTTTTGCATCCGGCTGAACAGAAATGATAATCCCGAGCCGCATGATGCGCATGATGCTCGCTCTTGCTCGGATCAACATCCATACCGCATACGGGGTCTTTTACAGTCCCTACAGCAGTCTCTTTGTCTTTGCAGCAGCACGATTTGGCGGTCTCACTATCATTCTCAGACATGATCAGCACCTGCAACCTTGCGGCCTATCCACGCGCGCAGCGGGATAACCAACAATGCAATATACCATCCATAGAGAAAGCTACCGACCGCGCCTGCAAGAAAACCTTGCAAAGTCAGCCACTCAAATCCGGGCAGCAACGGCGCCCAAGACTCATGCATATGCATTGACTGCGGCGCTAAAAGACCAAAGCCAATGCAGATGAGGTAGCTGAAAAGCAAAAACAGGCTCAGGGTCCAGCCCCATATGAGGATTTGTTTGCGGTTTGAAACATGCGTCATTTCTAGCTCCTCTTGATCATTAACAAAATATACTATAGGGGGGTATAGTAGTAAGGCGGCGAAGTGTCAAGGTTGATGCCGCCGCTTCTTTAGATTGATCACGCTCCAAAATTTGGCATAAGGGCATCATGACAGACAAATTCACCAAAGAAATCGTGCGCATGCGAAAGATCGAGGGTCAGGCGCGCGGAATAGCTAAAATGATGGAAGATGATCGCTATTGTATCGATATCCTCCAGCAATTCTCCGCGATGGAAGCCGCCCTGCGCTCTACCAAAATGAAAATTCTGGAAATCCATACCAATCATTGCGTCGAGGAAGCTTTGACCTCGGGCAGCAAAGCTGACCAGAAAGAGAAAGTTGCGGAATTGGTGAACCTGTTCGGCAAGATGGGGAAATAGTCTGGCCCGAAGAATCGTAAAGCGGAGCTCCGAGCCAGACTATTCTCTTATTCAGGCGCGTCTTTTTTGGGCTCCATCATGCTATGATCCATCTTCGAATGGTCCATCTTCGGATCCATAGCTGGTTGCGCTTTGTCACTCGCATCCGGGGCTGACATTTTAGAGTGATCCATTTTGCTGTGGTCCATCTTCGAGTGATCCATCATCTGGCAGGACATTTTGCCATCGGCACCCTTCATCATCATGCCCGGCATTTTCATACCGTCTTTCATCATTTCGCATTTCTGCATCGCAGGCGCGCCGGCTTTCGGTGCCGTATGGTCATGAGCCAATACCGCCCCGCCAGACGTCAGAGCCATGGCTCCCAAAAATAGTGTAAGCTTTTTCATGATATTTCCTTTCTTGGTTTAAATCTCAATTGTAACTAGCGAAAACGCGTTGGCCACTGTCGCCAAACGCTATGACTTGATAAGGCTGGGTTTGGTTTTGATATTCCATTCCAGGCGAGCCGACCGGCATTCCAGCGACGGCAAGGCCCTTCACTCCAGTAGGTTTCTCCCGCAGTAATTTGGCAATAGCATCGGCGGGCACATGCCCTTCGATAACATATCCCTCTACAATCATGGTATGACAGGATCGCAACGTTTCCGGCACTGCGTTCGCGTCTTTGACAGCGCTCATATTTAGGCTGTTCCGTGTTTCCACATCCTGTTTCATATTCGTTTCAATATGCTCGGCCCATTTTTCGCAGCAGCCGCAGCCCGGGTCGCGGAACATCACAAGCGGGGCAGCTTGAGCGGCGCTGGTGCAGGCAGCGAGCAAGCCAAAGAGCACCGATGCCAAAAGCGGGTTTTTCTTCAGTTTGCGGATGTGATTGAACATCTATCTTTCCTTCGGGTAATAACGAGCCATCTGCTCGATTTGGAGCTTGGCGTGTTTAGAAATTCATATGATTCATGCCGCCATGCATGAATGTGCCGCCCAGAAACGCTTGAATCAGCACGCCGATCGTCAATAGGCCCAGCAAGACGGCGAACAGTATTTCTTCGCTGCGATTGTGGTGAAAACGGCGTAGCCCGGCCCATGCCAACAGCACCGATCCGATTGCGACGGTCATTCCTAGATAGCGATGCGTGGTGAGGATCAGGTTGCGGTCATAAAGATAGAAACCACCAGCAAACCAGCCAAAAAACGCTGCGGCTACTGCGCCCAGGGCACCAATGACGAGCATAATTCGCGCTGCCGAACGCCAGTCAGGCTTACCGCGCGCAACACCAAACGCTTCGGCTGCAAACGCGGCAACAATCATGGCAATTGGAAAATGGATGACAACCGTATGAAGTTTGCCCAGCCAGATGAACAGGCGCTCACCAAAGCTCTTATTACTATTATCTGCCGCTTCGCTATGATCCATCATGCCTCCATGGCCGTCACCCATACCTTCTAAGTGGTTGCCTTCCGGCGCCACGGGGGCTGATCCATCGGGTATCATCGGCATCGTGCCATCATCCATCATATCCTGCATATCGGCGTTCTGCGCAGCTTCACCGGCTCCGTTAGCTTTTTCATGATGGTCTGCGCCAGTTCCCGGACCAGCGCCCATCTCGGTCGGATCGCCGTGCGCAAGAGCAGGAACGCTGAGCGAACTGAGACCAATTGCAATGCACATCATAAATTTGCGAAACTTCTTAATTGGCATCTCAGCCCTTCCTGTAAAAAATTTGAGGTCGCGCATTGCCGTGTCCTTGATGACCGCTAACCAATAATACGCAGCGATAATGGCCACCCCTCAAAAATAATTTCGAGGGCAAAGCTGTCCAGCATGCGTATAAAGAACAGAAACGACGAAATGGGATAATATCAATGCCGCTATCTGACACTAAACTTGATGCGATGCTTGCAAGCTTGCGGGCCGATCAATCAACCGAGGCGCTGGCAAGCGATGATGGTTTCCACAATGATGTCTGGCTCCGTGTCGGCGAAATGAATAGCAGCCGGCTTTCGCGCCAGAAAAGTCTACTGGCGGCGCTGATGTTCGTGACCGCGCTGGGCGCTGGGTTTGGAACGGCCGATCAGCCTGCGCTGGCGATGAACCAAACCAGCCCTTTGATTGGCGGTGCGGATTACTCGCCCGCCAACCTTCTTCACGTTTCACAGTGACGGTGATGAGCATATGAAATTCGGACCAATACAAATTATCCTTCTCGTCCTGCTGGCGCTTGGCGCAGGCTGGATCGGTTCCCTCGGTGCCAAACACTGGAGCCAAAGCGACGACCAAAATGTTGGGGTCCACAGCTTCGTTCACGAAGAGCTTGATCTTGATAAGGCACAAGAGAAGCAGCTTGCAGAGCTGGAAAGTGATTTCGGGATCAGGCGGCAGGCACTGGACCTCGCGCTGCGATCGGCCAATGCCGATCTTGCCGCTGCCATCGAAGAAGAACATCAATACGGCCCCAAGGTTTCTACCGCGATTGAAGCGGTGCATGTTCAAATGGGATTGTTACAAAAAGTCACTGTCGAACATCTCTTCAAGATGCGCGCTTTGTTAAATCCCGACCAGCAAAGGGCGTTTGACGAGCGGGTATCAAACTCGCTGACCGCAGGGTATTAAGTGCAAAAGTCGCAGTCTGACGCGCAAGTTCCGGAAAATGCGCTCATCGCAGAGGCTGCAAAAGGTAGCAAAACTGCATTCAACCGTGTGATGAACCAGCAAGCGCCCCGGCTGCAAAATATCGCCCTGAGAATGATGGGCAACAGTTCAGATGCCGAAGATGCCGTTCAGGAGGCGCTGGCAGCTGCTTGGTTCAAGCTCGCCAGCTTTGATTTGTCGCGACCCATTTCTCCGTGGCTCACCCGGATTACAGTCAATAAATGCCGCGATCTTTTGCGTAAACGTCGGATCAGGCAGTTTTTTGAATTTCACAGCGACAATGAAGCTGGCATGATAGTAGCTGACGATGCACCTGACCCAAGTGCAGAATTGCAGGCGCGTCAGGCGCTTGAAGTCATGCAAAAAGAGATCACTCGCTTGCCAGCGACATTGCGTGAGCCGTTTGTTCTGGTCACTTTTGGCGAGAATAGCCAAGCCGAGGCGGCGCATATTCTCGGAATATCTGAGAAAGCCGTCGAAACGCGAATTTACCGTGCCCGCAATCGCCTGCGAGAAATTTCTGAAAAATTTGAGGGGTGAAGGAGTCTCCTCCGTATTGAGAAGCATATCGGTTTAGTAATCAGGATCACATATGCTTTCTCTTCCCCGTCGCCGCTTCCTTTCATCTGCTCTGCTTGCTGGCGGCGCGGTCGGATTTTCCTCTTCCATGCCTGCTTGGGCACGCGGAGCAATGGCAGGTTCGGTGCGTAAGGGCATTGACGAAGTTTCAGGCTCAAGCATTGATCTTGCCATCGGACGCGGTCAATTTTCAACGGGCGGACGCAGCGGTCATGCAATCGCGGTGAACGGCACCGTGCCGGGGCCGCTGGTAAGGTTACGCGAGGGGCAGGATGTCCGACTGAATGTTACCAACAACCTCGATGAGGATAGCTCAATTCACTGGCACGGCATATTGCTTCCCTTCCAGTTTGATGGTGTTCCGGGCGTGTCCTTTCCCGGTATCAAGCCCGGCGAGACCTTCACAGCGCCCTTCAAGGTGCGCCAGAGCGGCACCTATTGGTGGCACAGCCATTCGGGGCTGCAGGAACAGATGGGGCATTATGGCCCAATCATCGTCGATCCTGCAGGGTCAGACCCGGTAGCTTTTGATCGCGAATATATCATCCTTCTCAGCGAATTTACGCCGATGCACCCACATGTCATCATGAAGAAGCTGAAACATGCTGATGGCTATTTTGACTATCAGAAAACCACTGCCACTGATGATCGCAAATTGAGCGGCAAAGAACGCCGAATGTGGGGCAAAATGCGGATGTCACCCACCGACATACTTGATGTGTCGGCGGCAACTTATACTTATCTTATCAACGGGCACGGCCCTGCCGATAATCTAGAACTGCTTTTCAACCCTGGAGAAAGGGTGCGGCTTAGGATTATCAATGGCAGCGCAATGACCTTCTTTAATCTGCGGATCCCAGGCCTGCCGATGACGGTGGTGCAGGCCGATGGCCAAAATGTCATGCCAGTAGAAACCGATGAATTACAGATCGGGGTTGCAGAAACCTATGACGTCGTTGTCCAGCCAACCGCGGACAAGGCCTTCACCTTCGTAGCAGAATCTATGGACCGCTCGGGTATGGGCGTTGCTACCTTGGTTCCCCGTGCAGGAATGCGCGCCGAAGTCCCGGCCCTGCGCGATCCGCCAATACTGACGATGGCTGACATGGGGATGGCGGGCATGGATCATGGAGAATCGGGTGGTGCGCCAGCAAGCGGCATGGACCATTCGCAAATGGATCACAGCAAGATGAGCGCTGATGAGATGGCCAAGATGGATATGCCCGGGATGGATATGAGCGGCGGTGATGGCATGGCCGGTGTGGACATGAGCGGTATGAAAATGCGCGACACGTCGATGCTGCCGTCCGATGTAAAAGTCGGTCCTGGCCTAGACATGGTTTCAATGAATGCGGCGGACCGCATGGGCGATCCCGGAATCGGACTCGACAAAGTCGATCACCGTGTCCTCAATTACAAGCAGCTCGCGGCTCTGATCCCGAGCACGGACCACCGCAAGGCCTCGCGCAACATGGAAATCCATCTAACCGGCAGCATGGAACGCTATATGTGGTCGTTCGACGGCCAGAAATTCTCAGCCGTCTCCGATGAACCAATCCGCTTCGCCTATAATGAGCGCGTTCGGGTGAAACTCGTCAACGACACGATGATGGCGCACCCGATCCATCTGCACGGACATTTCTTTGAACTGGTCAATGGTCAAAAGAACCAACCGCTCAAGCATACCGTGATTGTTCAACCGGGCGGCAGCGCCAGTTTTGACCTGACCGCCGATGAACCGGGCGACTGGGCGTTTCACTGTCATTTGCTTTATCACATGCACGCAGGGATGTTCCAGATTGTCACGGTTGCCTCACAATCGGGAGCGGACGCATGAAATCGCTGATAATCATTCTCGCGGTCGGTGTATCCGCACCTGCAATGGCGCAACATCAAGGCCATGACATGAGCATGCCAGGGATGACAATGCCCGCGCCAAAAGCAAAGCCCGAACCAAAGCCAACGCTAAAACCCAAGCCTGCGTCTGTTGCGCCGAAGCCCGCGCTTGCCAAACCACAAGCCAAGGCTGCGCCAAAAGCCAAGCCTGCAAAAATTCAGCCCGGCCCTCCCAACACGGTCCCCACCGAAGCGCCAATGGTGATGGACCATGGTAGCATGGATCATAGTCAAATGGACGAGCAGCCAGCGATGGCGGATATGGATCATTCGACAATGGATCATGGCCAGATGGATCATGAAGCTATGGATATGCCAGGTAATGACATGGCCGATATGACGGCGCCCATGGCTGACGAAACACCTCCTCCCGAAGCTGGTAGAGGGCCTGCGCGTGCTGCCGATGCGATATGGGGAGCTGACGCTATGAGCGGCTCCAGGAAGCAGCTGGCGGCGGAAAATGGCGGCATGAAAACGCTTTGGGTGATGGCTGATCGCGCTGAATATCGTGTGCGAGATGGCAAGAACGGCTACTTGTGGGACGGTCAGGGCTATTATGGCGGCGATATCGACAAATTCTGGTTCAAGAGCGAAGGCGAAGGCAATTTCGGCGAAAAGATAGAAAGCGCAGAGGTGCAGGCGCTATGGAGCCATGCCATTGCACCATTTTTCGATTTGCAAGCGGGCGTGAGGCAGGATTTTGCGCCGCGCGACCGGACCTATGCAGTTATTGGAATACAGGGTCTTGCGCCTTACCTGTTCGAAATCGATGGGGCAGCATTTTTGTCTGACCGGGGCGATTTGACTGCGCGCTTCGAGGCTGAATATGACCAGCGCATAACGCAGCGACTGATCCTGCAACCCCGCGCAGAACTCAATCTTGCGGCGCAGGATGTTCCTGAATTGGGGATTGGCGCGGGGATCGATGCTGCTGAACTGGGAATACGCTTACGATATGAATTTGCCCGCGAGTTTGCGCCCTATATCGGCATCGAACAGGAATGGAAAGTTGGGCAAAGCGCCAGATACGCGCGGGCGGGCGGAGAAGATCCCAGCGTCACCAATTATGTTATCGGGATTAGATTCTGGTTCTAATATTTTTAGGGGGGGGGAGTATGGAATATATTGGTTTGGCGCTAATTTTGACGCTTTCTACAATTTCTTATCAAGCTGTGGCGCACGATAAAGACGCAGAATCTGCATCTATGATGGGGACACCTGAAAGCACGCTCGAAGCATATCGAAGCGGCATAGAAAGTCTCGATGATACCAATATGCCCCGCCTATTCACGGATGACGCGCTGGTATTTGAAAATGGAAAAGCGGAGGGCAGCTTTAGCAATTATCTTGCCCATCATCTCAGTCCTGAACTCAAAGAGTTTGAGAGCTTTACATTCAACAATGAGACTATCGATATATCTGTCATAGGTGAAACAGCAATCGCCTGGGAAACCTATACATATACGATAGTGCTAAAGGATGGCCGGATTATCGAAAGGCAAGGCGTTGCCACTGCGGTTCTCGTGAAACGAGACGAAAGCTGGAAAATTGCTCAATATCACTCATCTTCCCGCACGCCCAAGAAATAGCATGGCAAGACAGCAATAAAACCGATGCCTTTTTGGGAGGAGATAGCGTGACACAAAAGACCCATATACGGGCGAGTAAAATTCATAAATGGCTCGCGCTCTTTATCGGTGCACAGTTGCTGCTCTGGTTTGCAAGCGGCGTTATTATGAGCGTTGTGCCAATCGAGACGGTCCGCAGCGAACATCTTGTCGCGCGAGAGCCTGAACAACTCAATAGCCTTGTTGGGCTAGTGACACCTGAAAATTTGGGTCGCGAAATATCGGGGAACGTGGTTTCCTTGCGATACCGTAGTGTCTTAGGCAGGCCTGTTGCTGAACTTGAAAATGGGCGAGGCGAGACATTCCTTTACGATGCCAAAACGGGCATCAAACGTAGCCAAATAACGTCAAAAGAAGCCGGGTTAATAACGTCTCGCGCTTGGATAACCGGTCGCCCCAATATTGCGGCCGTCGAAAAGGTTGTGACCGGCTCCACAGAATATCGAGGCGCGCTTCCTGCTTGGCGAGTTGATACCGAGGATGACGTTTCTGTCTATATTCCGCTATCGACTGGCGAGATTGCAGCGGTGCGTAGCACAACTTGGCGTGTTTATGATTTCTTCTGGGGTCTGCATATCATGGACTGGAAAAACCATGAGAATTTCAACAGCTGGTGGCTCGTCATTTTTGCATTGGGCGGCCTGACTATGGCTCTTTCTGGATTGATGCTCCTCATTAAGCGATGGCCGTTTCGGCGAATTCGTAAGGGCCGGAACCTTCACACTACTCACGCGTAGTCTGGCCGTATTAAAAATACTTGCGCCTGATAAAAACAGGGAGAGGAAAACATGGGAAAATACACACGTTTCATCGTCATGATACTGACTTCGACGCTGGTGATGTTCGGTTTAATGTATCTCAACACCTACGCAATCGACCATGTATATTTTAGTGAGACACGCACATGGATGGCAATCTACATGGGCGCTGCCATGGCGATTATCATGTTGTTATTCATGCTGGGAATGTATGACGATAAGCGCAAGAATGCCATGATATTGGGCGGCGCAGTTCTTATATTTGCTGGCTCCCTGTTTTTTGTCCGATCGCAGGATACGGTTTCCGATCAGGCGTGGCAAAAGGCGATGATACCTCATCATAGCATTGCCATACTGACAAGTGAGCGCGCCAATATTGAAGACAAAAGAGTGCGCGAGCTAGCCGATGGAATTATCAGGGCCCAACGCAGAGAAATTAAAGAAATGGAATGGTTGATCAACGATATTAATCAAAATGGCAAAGCAACGACAGATGCAGAAGCGACGGCGCGAGCCGTCCCAAAATTTGAAGGCGAGCTAAATCCAAGCGACAAACGCTAATGCTCACATCACACGTCCCAATATTAAGCATCCATATGTGCAACTGAAGTCTGGGTAAGAATTCGACATAACTCACATTATTTTGGCAAATCAGCCAAAACATCTCAATGATTGGAGTGCCCGTTTTTATCCCGTCGGGCGCGCTGATTTTGGATTGTCGACAGAAGAACCTGCTCGCCAGCATTCCGCCACGGTTTGCCGAGGCAGCATAATAAAGTTGAACGGGGCAATCTGGGAACATTTTTCCAGACCGCCCCGTCAAAGCGCATGTTTCAAACTACTGCCGGTAACGACGAACCGTCCGGCGCAACGAGGTGCGCAGCGGCGCCCATATT